>DASQWR010000250.1:0-18327 GCA_035640155.1 Pseudonocardiaceae bacterium | reverse complement strand
CGCGGTGCCAGGAGGCGCCGACTGCCCGGAGGCCCGCGGTGGCGGGACCGCTGCCGCGGCTCCGCGGGGGGTCCGGGGTGGCCCGGCCGCCGCCGGCAGCGCCCTCGTCACCGACGACCCGCCTCCGCCGGCCGCGATTGCGCCCAGTGCGTCTCTGGCCTCGGTCATGGCCGGACGCTCCGCGGGTTGGACGCGCAGCAGGTGCATGAGCAGCGAGCTCAGCGGGCCGGCCTGGCGGGGTGGCCGCACCCGACCGTCCGCGACCGCTCGGAGCAACGCCAGGGTGTTCTCGTCCAGCCCGAACGGTGGCGCGCCCTCGACCGCCGTGTAAAGGGTGGAGCCGAGTGAGAAGACGTCGGCGGCCGGGCTCGGCGCCTCGCCGCGGGCGACCTCCGGCGCGAAGTAGGCGGGGGTGCCGGCGAGCACCCCGGTACGGGTGACGGTGACGTCCCAGCTGGCCCGCGAGATGCCGAAGTCGGTGATCTTGACGGTACCGTTCTCGCCGAGCAGCACGTTGCCGGGTTTGACGTCGCGGTGCACGATTCCCGCGCCGTGCGCCGCAGCCAGCGCGTCGGCCACCTGGCGGCCGATCCGGGCGACCTCCCGGGGCGGCAGTGGACCCTGCTCAGCCAGCACGGTCGCGAGGCTGCGCGACGGCAGGTACTCCATGACCAGCCAGGGGTCCCCTTCGTTCCCGTCCGTGCCGAGAGCGACGTCGAACACGCTGATCGCGTGCGGGTGCTGCAGCCGCGCGGCGATGCGGCCCTCCCGCATCGCGCGGGCCCGGCTCTCCTCGGTCTCGCGGGCAGAGAGTCCCGGTTGCAGGAGGAGCTGCTTCACCGCGACGGTCCGGTCCAGTCGCTGGTCGTGCGCGCGCCAGACGACGCCCATCGCTCCGGAGCCAATCCGCTCGTCGAGGCGGTAGCGGTCGGCGACCAGCCGGGGATAGTCGCTCATGGGGGCAGCCTAGAAGGTGGGCTCAGCCGCCACTGCGGTAGCGCTCGCGGGTGTCCTGCAGCGCCCGGTAGGCCAGCGCTCCGCTGCCCGCGCCGGCCACCACGGCCAGCACGTCGGGGAACGTGCCCCCGCTGGTGAGCAGCAGCGCGAGCAGCGCGACAGCGAGCGTCCCCCCGGCGAGGGGCAGCCGGCCGCGGACGTAGGTTGCGGCTGGTTCGCCGCCCGCGCGCCGCCCCGCGGCGGAACCCAGCATCAGCAGGTAGCCGCCGTGGGCGAGCGCTGCCAGCAGCCCGGCGAGCGCGATGATGACGGCGATTGCGTGGACCATGGATCCAGTGTGCACGCTCGCCGGACACTCCAGCGTCCCAGATACTTCAGCGTTCCTGGTACTTCAGTGTCCTTGCACTTCAGCGTCCCAGCCGACCCCGGCCGAGTCGCAGCAGCACCATGGCGAGCTCCCGGCCCTCGACGCCGAGCTCACGGTAGCGATCCAGCACCGCCATCTCGCGACCGTGCACCACCCGCGGTCCGCCAGCGGCCATCCGTGCACTGCCTACCGCCTTCGACACCGCCGTGCGCCGCTGTATCAGACGCAGGATCTCGGCGTCCAACTGGTCGATCTCGGAGCGCAGCGAGGTCAGGTCGGTCGGCAGGTCGGCGGCCGCGTCCTCGACACCGGGGCCGGCGCCAGGGGTGGCTGGGTTCGTCGTCACTGGATCCGTCATCGCTGGGTTTGGCATCGTGGGTTCTCCCGATCCGGGCTCCGGTCCCGACCCCCGGCAGCACCGACGCCCCGGGTCCGTGGACTCCGGGGCGTCGTGGTGGTCTGCGTCGTGCGTCACGCCTCCACGGGAACCGGAATCCGGTACCCGTAAAAAAAGCGGTGACTGCACATGCCCTGAGTGTGCCACGGTCGCCGAGCTGGCGTCCAACCTTGTTTTTCGCTCCTCGGCTCCGCTGGGCCGGTCGGGTGTCTGTGCCCGCCGGTACGGTGTCTCACGATGAGTACCTCTCCGACCTCGCTCGCGCCTGACCTGCTCGAGGGTCTGAACCCGCAGCAGCTCGCCGCCGTGGAGCACAGCGGCAGTCCCCTGCTCATCGTCGCCGGAGCCGGCTCGGGCAAGACCCGGGTGCTCACCCAGCGCATTGCGCACCTGCTGGCGCACCGCGAGGTGCTGCCCGGTCAGGTGCTGGCGATCACCTTCACCAACAAGGCCGCAGCCGAGATGAAGGAGCGGGTGGCCACGCTGGTGGGCGGTCGCGCGAACGTCATGTGGGTGTCCACGTTCCACTCGATGTGCGTGCGGATCCTGCGCCGCGAGGCCCGCACCCTGCGAGATCTGGTGGCCAGGGACGGGTCGTCTTCCTCGTTCAACTCCAACTTCTCGATCTACGACGCCGACGACACCCGCCGGCTGGTCACCCTGGTGGCCCGCGACCTGGACCTGGATGCCAAGCGGTACCCGGCCCGGATGCTCGCCGGGCAGATCTCGAACCTGAAGAACGAGCTGGTCGATCCCGCCGAAGCTGCCGCGGTCGCCTCGAACGACCTGGAGCGCCGGGTCGCCGAGGTCTACACCGCATATACGCAGCGCCTCGCCGCCTCCAACGGGCTCGACTTCGACGACCTGATCATGCGTACCGTGGAGCTGCTGCAGGCATTCCCGGTGGTGGCCGAGCACTACCGGCGGCGGTTCCGTCACGTGCTGGTCGACGAGTACCAGGACACCAACCACGCGCAGTACGTGCTGATCCGCGAGCTGGTGCAGCCCCCCGAGCCGGGGGCCGAGCCGGCGGAGCTGTGCGTGGTGGGCGACGCCGACCAGTCGATCTACGCCTTCCGCGGCGCGACGATCCGCAACATCGAGGAGTTCGAGCGGGACTTCCCGGACGCCCGCACGATCCTGCTGGAGCAGAACTACCGCTCCACCCAGACGATCCTGTCCGCCGCCAACGCGGTGATCGCACCCAACCCGAACCGCCGGGACAAGCGGTTGTGGTCGGCGGCCGGGGACGGCGAGCCGGTGGTGGGCTACGTCGCGGACAACGAGCACGACGAGGCCGCGTTCGTCGCGTCGGAGATCGACCGGCTGGTCGACGCCGGCGATGCTCGATTCGGCGACGTCGCGGTGTTCTACCGCACCAACAACTCCTCCCGGGTGTTCGAGGAGGTGTTCATCCGGCTCGGGCTGCCCTACAAGGTGGTCGGTGGAGTGCGCTTCTACGAGCGCCGCGAGGTGCGCGACGCGCTGGCCTACCTGCGGGTGCTCGCCAATCCCGAGGACACCGTGTCGCTGCGGCGGATCCTCAACGTCCCGAAGCGCGGCATCGGCGACCGGGCCGAGGCGGTGGTCGCCGAGCACGCGGACCGCCAGCGGATCTCCTTCGCCGCCGCCCTGCGGGCCGCGGCCGCGGGTGAGGACGTCCCAGCGCTGCACGTCCGCTCGCGCACCGCGATCACCGGTTTCGTGGCGTTGCTCGACGAGCTGCGGGCGCGGGTCGACTCCGGTGACGAGGTGAGCGACGTGCTGGCAGCGGTGCTGGACCGCACCAGGTACCGGGCAGAGCTGGAGGCCTCGGAGGACCCGCAGGACGCCTCCCGGGTGGACAACCTCGACGAGTTGGTGACGGTCGCGCGGGAGTTCACCGCCGACGCGATGGTGGCCCTGCGGCCCGTCGACGCGGATGAGGGCGTGGACTCGGACACCGACGACGGCGTCCCGGCGCCGGGCTCGCTGGCGGCGTTCCTGGAGCGGGTGTCGCTGGTCGCCGACTCCGACCAGATCCCGGGGGACGAGTCGGGGGTGGTCACGCTGATGACGCTGCACACCGCCAAGGGGCTGGAGTTCCCGGTGGTGTTCTGCACCGGTTGGGAGGACGGGATGTTCCCGCACCTGCGGGCGCTGGGTGACGCGGGGGAGTTGGCCGAGGAACGCCGCCTCGCCTACGTCGGGCTGACCCGGGCGCGGCAGCGGCTCTACCTGTCCCGCGCGATCATCCGGTCCGCCTGGGGGCAGCCGATGACCAACCCGGCATCCCGGTTCCTGTCCGACATCCCGGAGTCGCTGGTCACCTGGCGGCGGGTCGAGCCGGACCGCGCCGCCGCGGTCGGGCGCACCCTGTCCGGGCGTCGAGCCGGCGACAGCTCGGTCGGCGGGGGCGATTCCGCGCAGGCCGGGATTGCCGAGCGCGGGATGCGCTCCACCCCCTTCCGCGGCTGGAAGGAGACCCCTGCGATCTCGCTGGACGTTGGTGACCGCGTCACGCACGACAAGTACGGGCTGGGCACCGTGGTGGCCACCGACGGCGCCGGACCGCGGGCGACGGCGACGATCGACTTCGGCAGCTCCGGGACGGTGCGCCTGATGCTCATCGGCGGCGTCCCGCTCGCCAAGCTCTGATCAGGGTCTATTGGATCTCGGTACGCAGCTCAGCTGCGGTCTTGGTGAGCACCGACTCGTCACCGTCGGCGGGGCGCTGGCCGATGTGCTCGGCGATCGGGTCGGGGTTGGTGTCAAGCACCGCACGGGGCCACCAGCGCGCACCACCTGGCTCAGACGGTCGACATCGAAGTCTCGGCGACCTCGGCAAGGGCGGCGCGGAACTCTTCTTCGAACGCGGCTCGGTTCTCCCCGTCGAGGGCTGTCCAGACAGCGGGTCCGGTCTTGTCCAACTGAGAGATGAACGCGATGGCGGCCAGATCTGTCATTGACGCAGACTGGCTCTGCTGGCCCGTCTGTGGCTTCAACGATATGCGCGGGACGAGGCCGAGGTTGTCCAAGCCGTAGGGACCTCCGGACAGTGCGGCTGATGCTCATCGGCGGCGTGCTGCTCGCCGGCCGAGAGTGCCAGGCGGGCGCCGCTACGGGGTCCACACCTGGGGACCGGTCGCTATCACCAGACGTGGGGCGCCCGGTGCGGACGGCGGGGGGAGTGTCAGCACCCCGTCCACGATCTCGCACAGGGTACCCTCCCGCTGCCACACGAGGCCCCCGTCGGGGTCAATGCGCAGCGCGGCAGCGTCGGTGGTGTAGCGGACCCGGATCACCTCGGCCCACCCGTCCGGCCAGGTGTGCACCCCGCGCACCTCGGTCAGTTCGCCGTCGGTGAATCCGGGCAGGAACACCCATCCGGCCTCGCGTAGGTCGATTAGCCGTCGGAGTTCGGGGAACTCGGCCAGGGCGGCAGCCTCGACCTCGGAGCGGCTCACGTGACCCTGGCCCGGTGCCAGCGGCGAGCAGCCGGGGTGCGGTGTGCGTGGGCGGTCGCCGTTCCTGTGGACATGTTCCTCAGCATCGGCGGCGGAGGTGGCCGGGCGTAGGACACGATCCGGGACAGCTGCAGGGCAAGCCGTTCGTCGCACGGCCCTCGTCGTTGCGGGTGATCGCACTTCGAGCCGCGCGAAGAACCTCCTCGAGGTGGACGAGGAGGTTCTGCAAGCTCTGTTCTGTGGTGACCAGCTCGAACTCGCCGTGGCCTCCGAGGGAGAGCTCGATCTGCCCGTCAGTCTTCCTTGTCGTGGTCCATCGCTTGGTCGAGCGCGGTCAGGTGGGCGTGGACGTCGTCGACGTCTGGGACGCTGAGGTCCGTGTAAAGGGCCAGGGCCTGATGCCAGTGGTGGCGGGCCCAATCGGTATCGCCGGTGGCGTGGTGGGTGTGGGCGAGGCCATTGTGGGCGCGGGCCTGCTGGTACCGGTCGCCGATCTGGCTGGTCAGGGTGAGTGCGGCGGTGTGCTGGGCGCGGGCCTGCTCGGGATGGTCAGTGGCGTACAAGATCTCGCCGACGCCATTGAGTGCGTAGGCTTCGCCGGCTCGGTCGCCGAGTTCGCGGAACAGGATCAGGGCCTGCTGATGATGCTCGCCGGCCTGCTCATAGTGACCCTGCCGCCAGTAAACGGTGCCGAGGTTGTCCAACGCATAGGCTTCGCCACTGCGGTCGCCGAGCTCACGGAAGAGGGTGAGGGCCTGCTGGTGGTGCTCGGCGGCCTGCCGGTAGCGGCCCTGCCGCCGGTAGACGAGACCGAGGTTGCTGATTTTCGTCTCGCCCCCGTCAAGCCAGGAGACGATGTGGTGGGCGTGGCAGTAGCGGGGTGCGCGCTGGCACGCGGGGAACGCGCAGCCTTGGTCGCGGTGGGCGAGTGCGTCGCGCAGGGCGGCAGTGGCCAGGCGTTGGTGGCGTCCGACGTCCAGGGGCATCGAGTCCGAGCCCAGCACCATGGGGATGATCGTCGCGTCGCACGCGAGGCAGCGGGCTTCAGCGGCAGATAGGTGCCCACCGGTGTCCAGGGCTGCCGAGCCCAGCCCGTCGATCAGGTCGTTCAGGCCCATAGTGAGGACCAGATGCGGGCGTTGCCCACCGCGGGTGGGCAGCTCCCCCTCGTCGAGCAGGCGGGTCATCGCCTCGACGAGGGCATCGGCATCACGGCGGGACTGGCTGCGGGTATCGAGAACCCCCTCGACGGGGGGTCGGCGGGCGTTGAGGGAGCCCAGCACCTTCAACACCCGGGCGCCGCCCTCGGGGTCCAGCTGCCCGGTCAGGCTCACCACCCCGTCAGTCCCGGTGCGGACCCGCAACTCCCGCATGGTCTCGGGTTCCTCGACGGGTTCGGGGCCATCGGGGTCGAGGTGGGCCAGCAGGCGCTCGGCGATGGTTCCCAGCGCCGCGGGGTCGAACCGCCGCGCGGCCCTGGCCAGGGTCTGCTCGGCCTGGGCGGCGGTCTCGGGATGGATGCCGTCGGGAATCCGCCCCATGGCGGCGGCGATCACCCGCAGGTGGGTGGGGCCGATCGCACCGGCGGCCAACTCCGCGGCGGTGGCGGGCAGGATCGGGGCAGCAGCTCCCCGGTCAGTGACTGGCGCGGGGTGAGTAGCGTGGCGTGCTCGACTCGGGTGCGAGCCTCGCCCTTGGAGAGGTTGAGCGCCCCGGCCAGCAGCCGGCTGTGGTGCCGAACCCGGCGACTGCGCCCGCCTTGTCCTCGTCCAGCTGGCTGACCACTTCCAGGACCCGGGAGTAGGACTGCCGGAAGCCGACCTCGGCGTCGCGCAGCGCATCGAGCAACCCGTCGATCCGGGCCTGCGCGCTATCCTGCTCCCCCATGCTCACGTGCCCATTCTCGCGACGAGCACCGACAATTCCGGGGCCGTGTGAGGCCACACCGGAAAGAGATTCGAGAATGCTACGAACGGTCGCTTCGGAACGACGAACGGTCGGGCGATAAGCGGCGGTGAGCTGGACGGCAGGGGCACGGCAGGCGGTTCGGTGGGATCAGCACCGGCCCGGTGAGATCAGCACACCGGTCTATCCTCAGGAGGACTACTTCACGGGCTTCCAGAACGGCGCGCGACAGTCATCAGAATGGCGCTCAGCCCATGCCAATCCGCGCCCATGCCAATCCGCGCGGCGATCGTGGCGCATCCGGGACTCGACGAGGGGGCCGGTGGTGACCCACGGCAGACTGGGCAGGCCGGACCCGAACGGACTAGCGTCACCACCATGAGCGTGATCGCGCCGATGGTGTCCCCGGCCGCCCACGCGGAGGCCGCCGCCGACCTGGTGCGTCACTACCGGCAGCTGCCGCCCGGCACTCCGGTCCGGCTCGGCAAGCGGACCTCCAACCTCTTCCGCTTCGACACGGCGCGCGCCGAGCGACTCGACACCACCGGGCTGGCCGGGGTCATCTCCGTCGACCCGGACGGGCGCACGGCCGAGGTCCAGGGCATGACGACCTACGAGGACCTGGTCGACGCCACCCTCGCGCACGGGCTGATGCCGCTGGTCGTCCCGCAGCTCAAGACGATCACCCTCGGTGGGGCGGTGGCCGGGCTGGGGATCGAGTCGACGTCGTTCCGGCACGGCCTGCCGCACGAGTCGGTGCGGGAGATGGACGTTCTCACCGGCAGTGGCGACGTGGTCACCGCGAGGCCGGACGACGAGGCCACTGCTGACCTGTTTCATGGCTTCCCCAACTCTTACGGCACCCTTGGCTACGCGCTGCGGCTGGTGATCGACCTGCAGCCCGTCGCGCCGTACGTCCGGCTCGAGCACCGCAGGTTCCCGGACGCGGCGGCGTGCGCGGCGGCGATCGACGAGCTGTGCTCGGGGACCGGAGGCCCCGACTTCCTCGACGGCACCGTCTTCGACGCCGGCGAGCAGTACCTCACCCTGGGCACCTTCACCGACGCCCTGCCGGCGGGCGCCACCGCGAGCGACTACACCGGCCAGCAGATCTTCTACCGCTCCCTGCGCGAGCGCACGGTCGATCACCTGAGCATCCGCGACTACCTCTGGCGCTGGGACACCGACTGGTTCTGGTGCTCGCGGGCGCTCGGTGTGCAGCATCCCGTGGGGCGCAGGCTCTGGCCGCGCCGGTACCGCCGCTCGGACGTCTACCGCCGGATCGTCGCCCTCGACCGCCGGTACCGCGTCAACGACCGGATCCGCCGCCTCGCCGGCGCCCCGCCCGAGGAGCAGGTGGTGCAGGACGTCGAGATCCCGGTAGCCCGGCTGGCGGAGTTCCTCGCCGCCTTCCACGCCGAGGTCGGCATCACCCCGGTGTGGCTGTGCCCGCTGCGGCTGCGCGGCGAGCGCACCTGGCCGCTCTACCCGTTGCGCCCGGGGGCGCTCTACGTCAACGTCGGCTTCTGGTCGGCGGCACCGCTCGCACCGGGCCAGGCCCCGGACACGCACAACCGGCGGGTCGAGGAGCTCGTCGCCGAGCTCGGCGGGCACAAGGGGCTGTACTCGACGGTGCACTACGACCAGGCCGAGTTCTGGGAGCGCTACAACGGGTACGCCTACCGCCTGCTCAAGGGCCGCTACGACCCGGACGGCCGGCTGCCTGACCTCTACACCAAGGTTGCTCGCAACCGAGGTTGACCACGCGGGGACCAGGGGATCGACGGGACGGTGAACGTGAGCGGAATGCAGGTCGCGCAGATCATCGGCAGCGTCGTCGGGCCGGACGCACCGGTCCGGTTGATCGGCTACGACGGCAGCAAGGCGGGGCCGGACACTGCCGAGGCCGTGTTGCGGATCTCCTCGCCGCGCGCGATGGCCCGGCTGGCGACGGCCCCGGGCTCGCTGGGGCTCGCGCGCGCCTACGTCGAGGGCGAGATCGAGGTCGAGGGCGATCTCTACGGGTTGCTCGACGCGATGGCCGACCTGACGCTGCACCGGCTGCCCCGCGGGCAGCAGGCCCGGATCGCCCGCCGGCTCCTGCCGCTGTGGCTGCGCCACCGGATGCCGCTGCCGGAGCTGGAGTACCGGCCGCCGGGGCGGCTGCACTCCAAGGCGCGCGACCGCCAGGCCATCGCCCACCACTACGACGTGTCGAACACCTTCTACGCGTGGGTGCTGGGGCCGTCGATGGCGTACACGTGCGCGGTCTACCCGCACCCGGGCGCGACGCTGGAGCAGGCGCAGGCGGCCAAGCACGCCCTCGTCGCGGACAAGCTCGCCCTGCGGCCCGGGATGCGCCTGCTGGACGTCGGCTGCGGCTGGGGCGGCATGGTCATGCATGCGGCGGCCGAGCACGGCGTCTCCGCGCTGGGCGTGACGCTCTCGAGCAACCAGGCCGAGTGGGCGCAGGCCGAGATCGCGCGGCGGGGGCTGCAGGACCTCGCCGAGGTCCGCCACCTGGACTACCGCGACGTCCCCGACGAGCAGTTCGACGCGATCAGCTCGATCGGCCTCACCGAGCACATCGGACGCGCTCAGCTGCCGGCCTACTTCGCGGCGCTGGCGTCGCGGCTGCGCCCAGGTGGGCGGCTGCTCAACCACTGCATCACCCTGGGGCGCAGCCCGACGAGGCGCCGGGGGGACCCGTTCATCTCCCGCTACGTATTCCCCGACGGGCAGCTGCACAGCCTCGGCCACCTGATCGCGGTGATGAACGACGCCGGGTTCGAGATCCGGCACGAGGAGAACCTGCGCGAGCACTACGCCCGCACCCTCGCCGCCTGGGGCGCGAACCTCGAGGAGCACTGGGACGAGGCCGTCGCCGAGATCGGGCCCGGCCGGGCCCGGGTGTGGCGGCTCTACATGGCCGCGGCTCGGCTGGGGTTCGCGCGCGACAACATCCAGCTCCACCAGGTGCTGGGGGTGCGGCCGGACGGCAGCGGCGGCTCGGGCTTTCCGCTGCGCGGCTGGTGAGTTGGGTCAGCCGGCGGTACCGGGGCTTCCAGTACTACTGGGGCTTCCCTGCGTGATCAGTGGGTAGACCCCGTTCTCGTCATGCACCTCGTCACCGGTCACCGGCGGATTGAACACGCAGATCGTTCGCATGCGGGTGCGCGGGCGCAGCTGGTGATGCTCGTGCTCGTTGAGCAGGTACATGGTGCCGGGAGTGATCTGGTAGGTCGTCCCGGTCTCCTTGTCCAGCAGCTCGCCCTCACCCTCGATGCACACCACGGCTTCGATGTGGTTCGCGTACCACATGTCGTTCACAGTGCCCGCGTCCAGCACGGTCTCGTGCAGCGAGAACCCGGCGCCCTCCTTGGCCAGCACGATGCGCTTGCTGTGCCAGTTCGGCGTCTTCACGTGGCGGTCGGTGTCGGTGAGGTCGTCGAAGGATCGGACGATCAACGCTCCCCCTCCTCGGCTCTGCGGACTGGCATCAGGTGCATACGGCGTCGACGGCGTCGCCGAGGATCTCCAAGCCCTGGGTGAACTCGTCCACGGTAGTGGTCAGCGGGGGCAGCATCTTGGCGACCTCGTCGGCCGGGCCGGCGGTCTCCATCAGCAGCCCGCGGTCGTATGCGGCATTGCACACCTTGGTCCCCAGCTCTGCCTGCTCGAACGCGATGCCTTTCGCCAGTCCGCGACCGCGGACCGTGAGCCCGCGGTGCCGGTCGGCGATTGCGTCCAGCGCCTGGTTCACCTGCTCACCCTTGGTGAGCGTGGCCTTCTCGAGGGTGTCATCGGCCCAGTACTCCTCGAGGGCCCGGGTAGCGGTGACGAACGCCAGGTTGTTGCCGCGGAAGGTGCCGTTGTGCTCGCCCGGCTCCCACACGTCGTGCTCGGGCTTGATCAGGGTCAGCGCCATCGGCAGCCCGTAGCCACCGATCGACTTGGACAGCGTGACGATGTCGGGGGTGATCCCGGCCGGCTCGAAGCTGAAGAACGGGCCGGTGCGCCCACAGCCCATCTGCACGTCGTCGACGATGAGCAGCATGTCGTGCCGCTTGCACAGCTCCTCGAGGCACTTGAGCCACTCGAAGCGCGCGACGTTGAGCCCGCCCTCGCCCTGCACGGTCTCGACGATCACCGCGGCCGGCTCGTTCAGGCCGCCGCCCTGGTCGAGCAGGAGCTTCTCGAACCACAGGAAGTCCGGGATCTTGCCGTCGAAGTAGTTGTCGTACGGCATCGGGGTGGCGTGCACCAGCGGGATGCCCGCGCCGCCACGCTTCATCGAGTTCCCGGTCACCGACAGCGCACCCAGCGTCATCCCGTGGAACGCGTTGGTGAAGTTGATAATCGACTGGCGGCCGGTGACCTTGCGGGCGAGCTTCAACGCGGCTTCCACGCTGTTCGTCCCGGTCGGGCCGGGGAACTGGACCTTGTAGTCCAGCCCGCGCGGCCGCAGGATCGTCTCCTGGAAGCACCGGAGGAAGTCCCGCTTCGCCACGGTGTTCATGTCCAGGCCGTGAGTCACCCGATCGCTTTGGATGTAGTCGACCAGTGCCTGCTTGAACAGCGGGTTGTTGTGGCCGTAGTTCAGCGCACCGGCGCCTCCGAAGAAGTCGAGGTAGGCCTTGCCGTCGATGTCGTACATCCAGGAGCCCACGGCGCGGTCGAACACAGCCGGCCAACCCCGGCTGTAGCTGCGGACTTGGGATTCGAGGGTCTCGAAGATGCTCACTGTTGCTCCGTACGTGGGAGGTAGCTCGTACTCGTCGTCTGGTCGTCCGGCTCCGGTTGGCCGGACAGCGGACCGATGACGTAAAGGTCCTCGGCCTGGTGCTCGCTTCCGGTGGCCTCCTCGGCCGGGAAGTGGTGCGCGGCGAACAGGTCGCGGCGCTCGATGCCCGTGCCCCGGTCCCGGGCCACCCCGCTGAAGAGCCGGATGGAGGCCGCGTTGTCCGGGCTGATCGTGGTGTGCAGCCACCGCACACCCCGCGGGGACAGGCGGTCGAGCAGATGGTGCAGCATCCGGCTGGCGAGCCCACGGCCGCGCTGGTTCGAGTCCACCGCGACCTGCCACACCATCAGGGCGTCGGGCGCGTCCGGACGCAGATAGCCGGTGACGAAGCCGACCACACCCTCACCCGCCAACGCTACCGCCGAGGTTGCCGCAAAGTCGTGGCACCACAGCAGGTACGCGTAGCTGGAGTTGACGTCGAGCACCGCCGAGTCGCGGGCGAGCTGCCACAGGCGCCCACCCTGCGAGACGTCCGGCGGGCAGATCGAAATCCCGGTCGCACCGGCGTCCGAGCCGAGGCGACGGTGGGATTCGTCTGCTGCGGCCATTGGTCACCCGAATGTAGCAGCGGAGGACTCGCGGAGCATCCAAACCAACGGACGGTGTTCGAACAGTAACAACAGTGACATCAAGGGAGACATCAAGGGGACCTCAAGGGGCACGCAGGACGACGGTCTGGTCGCGGCCGGGGCCGACCCCGATCGCCGACACCGGGGCCCGGCACAGCTCCTGCACCCGCTGAACGTAGTCCTGCGCGGCGACCGGCAGATCCTCGAAGGTGCGGCAGTGGGAGATGTCCTCCCACCATCCGGGCAGCTCCTCGTAGACGGGGACCGCGTGGTGCAGATCGGTCTGCGTCATCGGCATCTCCTCGGCCCGCCTGCCGTCGATCTCGTAGGCCACGCACACCGGCACCGTTTCCAGCCCGGAGAGCACGTCGAGCTTGGTGAGGAAGAAGTCCGTGATGCCGTTCACCCGTGCCGCGTACCGACCGATCACCGCGTCGAACCAGCCCACCCGACGCGGCCGGCCAGTGGTGACGCCGATCTCACCGCCGGTCTTGCGCAGCCACGCGGCCATCTCGTCTGTCAGTTCGGTGGGGAACGGTCCAGAGCCCACCCGGGTGGTGTAGGCCTTGAGAATCCCCATCACCGCGGTGATCCGGGTCGGACCGATGCCCGATCCCGCACATGCCCCGCCCGCTGTCGGGTTGGAGGACGTCACGAACGGATAGGTGCCGTGGTCGACGTCGAGCAGCGTGCCCTGGCTGCCCTCCAGCAGCACGGTCTCACCGCGACTCAGCGCCTCGTCGAGCAGCAACCGGGTGTCAGCGATCCGGTGTGCGAAGCGCGCCCCCTGCTCGAGGACGGTGTCGACCACCTGGTCCGGGTCCAGCGCCCGGCGGTTGTAGACCTTGACCAGCACCTGGTTCTTGAACTCCAGCGCAGCCTCGACCTTCTGCCGCAGGATCTTCTCGTCGAGCAGGTCCTGCGCCCGCACCCCGACCCGGGCCACCTTGTCCTGGTAGGCCGGGCCGATCCCCCGGCCGGTGGTGCCGATCTTCGCCTTGCCGAGATAGCGCTCGGTGACCTTGTCGATCTCCACGTGGTACGGCATGATCAAGTGCGCATCGGCGGAGATCAGCAGCCGACCGGTGTCGATCCCCCGGCTCTCCAGGCCCGCCAGCTCCTCCAGCAGCACACCCGACGCCACCACCACACCGTTGCCGATGACGTTGGTGACGCCAGGGGTGAGAATCCCGGACGGAATGAGGTGCAGCGCGAAGTCCTGACCGTCGGGCAGCACCACCGTGTGGCCGGCGTTGTTCCCGCCCTGGTAGCGGACCACCCACTGCACCCGCTCCCCGAGCAGGTCGGTGGCCTTGCCCTTGCCCTCGTCGCCCCACTGGGCGCCGATCAGGACGATCGCCGGCATGTGACACTCCAGGAGGTTGCGGTCGCGCCGCGAGGACGGCGTGGAGCGGGAGGCGTGGACACTGTGCACCCGCGAGCGAGCCGAGGGTAAACCAGGACGCCGAGGGGGACGCTGCGATGGACGGAGCGACCGCCGCCGTCGCGCTGGTGTGCGGTGGCGCCCGATGGCCGCTGCACTCCCCCGGCGCCACTGCGGTCGCGGTGCCCGCGCGCCCGGGCAGGGACGTCCTCGCGGAGGTCCTCGCCGAGCTCGGCGGGCGCCGCCTGGTGGTGTGCGGCACGGACGCCGACCTGGCCGCGGTGGTGCTGCGGCTGCTGCGAACCGAGCTGCTCGCCACCGTGCCGGTGGGGTATGTCGCGTCGGCTGCACCGTCTGCGGTGACCCGGCTGTGGGGGCTGCCGGTGGTGCCTGCCGACGCGGCTGCGGTCGCGCTGGGCGACGCGCCCCGACCGGTGCCGCTGGTGCGCGACGATGCGGGAGGCGTGCTGGTCGGGCACGGTGAGGTGCGGGCGGTGCGCGGCGTCGCATACTGCGACGACGAGCCGGTGCTGCGCGGCGCGGCGACGCGGCTCGAGGTGATGCCCGACCCGCAGCACGGGCTGCTGGTGCGCGTCCTGTCGCGCCGCCTGCTGCGCCGCCGCGTGCGGGTGACCGCGGGGCGTGCGGTCCAGCTCGGCTGCCGTCCCACCGAGGTCGTCCGGGACGGCGTGCCGGACCGCATCCGGGACCGGTGGACGTGGTACCGGCACACCGAGGACCTGCAGCTCGCCGGCGCCCGGAGCGCCCGGAGCTGACCGGGTAGCAGGGCCGGAATGCACCCGTCGATCAATTGCAGCGCGGGGGTGAGGTCCGGCTGCCCACACCGGTCAGCGAGGCGTACACCGGCCGTTTCGGATCACCGCCACCACCACGAGTTGACGGCGCGTGCAGTGGGCGAGCACCTGCACATCGGTAGCGAAGCACGCACCGGCGATGACCAGTCGCGCGGCGAGGAGGTCCACGGCGGTGATGCCGGCTGGGCACCAGACCAGCAGCTGTTCCCCGTAGGACTTGTGCGCGCACCACACCACCGCGGGGAGCCGGCCTCGGCGGGTATGGATGCGGGCCTGCGCGCAGGCCAGGCGGAAGCGGTGGGGCGTGATGACGCACCACGCGCGGGCGAGAATCCGGCGCCGGGCGGGAGGCCACCCGAACAGCAATGCCGTCACCACCGAGCTGATGGCCACCGTAGCGTCGGCTCCCACCGTGATGGTCAGCCAAGCCAGCAGGAGCGTGATGGCGGCGGCGATGGCCAGCTCGTAGCGCCACCGCCACAGCGCGAGGACCGGGTTGGGTCGCGCGGTGGGGACGAGGGCGTGGTGCAGCGTGGCGAGGAGTTCCTCGGCGTCGCGGGGTCCCCGCTTCATGGCCTGCCGCCTGGGTGCAGGTCGGCCTGGTCGAGCCGGACCGTCCCCCGTCCCTGGCAGACCGCGCAGCAGTGCACGCCGTGCGTGCCCTCGCCTCCGCACATTTCACAGGCGGTGATGAGGTCCCAGCGGGGATCTCTGTACGCCCGACCCATACCGCGCGATGTACGGGTGATCTGCCAGCCGCGTTGTCGTGCTCTGGCGTCCTCGGCAGCGTGCAGTCGGTTCCCCAGTCTGTTGAACCATTGACGCAGACCGGGCCGAGTGGGACCCTCTTCGTCGTTGGACATTCTGTGCTCTGCTCTCAGGCGGAAAAGACATGGGATGCACCCATTGGCTGGTATCCCAGCACCGGCTGGCCTGCGGGTTGATGGGTGTCGTCGGAGCCCGTCGATCCTGCGGTGGAAGCATCGTGGCGCCTCGCTTCAGGGCAACTTGCGAATCTATTGAGTAGATCATGCATCTAGACGCTACCGGTGGTGCCGGTACGTGTCGCTCACACCCGGCGGAGAGATCTCCTCACCCGGCTAGACCCAGCTCGACCTGCAAGAACTCTGCTTCTTGGGCACAAAAGTTCACAGGGCCCTGGTCGGATTGCTTTCAGTGGGCAGCAACGAATCCTAGTAACACGTGCATCAAGGGTGTATAAAGGGGGTGCCCAGGAAGGCGAGATGACCATGCCGCACAAACCAGGTAGCAAAGCGTACCGCGATCACCAACGGGAACGCCTGGTCCGGCTCGGAGTGAACGGACGCCAACTCGTCGAACAGGTGGTGGCTGAGTTGATGCGCTGTGGGCGCCGGCCACGCGAGGTCTGGAGGTTGGCATGCGAACTCACTCAGGGCGAGGTTGCGACGCGGTTCGACCAGATCAGGGGCGATCCGGACATCCGTATGCGCGGCAGTCGTATTTGTGAGTACGAAAAGTGGCCGGTGGGAGGCGTTCGGCCGTCGGTGCGGACATTGAGGATTCTAGCGGCCATCTATAAGACCACCTGGGATCAGCTCGTCGACATAGACGATCTGGAGACTATGCCTGCCCGCGATCGGCAAGCGTTTCTGGACAGCAGTGACCTCCACTACGGCGATAACCGGCCAGTCATCGCCGCCGAGTCGGCTGCCGGAGAACAGGTGACCGTCCCCTCACCTCGACCCTCATCCCAGCCGTCGGGTGGCGGACTGCTCGCTGAGGCCACGCACTTCACCGGGCGGGATGGGCCGATGGCCGAGCTGCGGGCTCGGATCGCCGAACAGCCCTCCCAGGGCACCGTGGTGACCATCTATGCAATCGACGGTATGGCCGGAGTCGGGAAGACGGCGTTCGCCCGGCACGCTGCCCAGGAGTTCGCCGAGCGATACCCGGACGGAGCGATCTGGGTCGACCTCTTTGGCCACACCCCGGGCATGGCGCCACGTGAGCCCTCAGGCGCGTTGGAGCAGATGCTGCTCCAGCTTGGCGTGCCGCCAGAGGCGGTCAAGACCGACCTGACCGAACGCCAAGACCAGTGGCGACACCTCATCCACGCCCGGCGCAAGCTGATCGTGCTGGACAACGCAGCCACGAGCGACCAGGTGCTGCCGCTGCTCCCGGAGGCGCCCGGTTGCCTGGTGCTGATCACCAGCAGGCGCAAGCTGACCGGCCTGACCGACGCCTACCCGCTGTCACTCGACGTCTTGGGGTGGGACGAGGCAGAGCGGTTGTTCGTCAAGCTGGTCGGCGAGCATCGATGCGAGGACCGCGACGCTGCCCGGCAGATCCTGGCCGCTTGTGGTCGGTTGCCGCTGGCGATCAGGCTGATCGCCGGACGGTTGCGGCACCATCGAGGTGAGCTCCTTGCCGACGTCGCCGCAGACTTTGCCGACCAGCCTGCGGCGCTGGATGCGTTCGTGGCCGAGCACCTCTCGGTGCGGGCGGCGTTCGAGTGGTCCTACCGGCTGCTGACGTATGAGCAGCGTCGGGCCTTCCGCCTGCTGGGCTGGCATCCTGGACCCGAGATCACCCCGGTGGTGATCGCCGCGGTGGCCGCCATGTCACCCGCCCAGGGCAGGCAGCTGTTGCGCGAGCTGGCCGACCACAACCTGCTGGAGCAGCTCTCAGTAGCAGGTGTTCCTGGCGGTCCTCGTTACCGCATGCATGATCTGGTGCTCCTTTATGCTCAAGAACGTGCTGACGCTGAGGAATCGCCGGCTCAGCGGGCGGCGGCGGTGAATCGCCTTGCCCGCAGCTACCTGGCGATCACGCGTGAAGCAGACCGGTTGCTGCAGCCCTATGCCTTGGATGACCCTGATCGGAGCCCAGTTCGGGGGACTGTACTGGCGTTTGCTGACGCATCGCAGGCGCGTACCTGGCTGACCGCTGAGCGGCACAACCTGCTCGGATGCGTGCGAGCGACGAGTCCGACCACCGAAGCCGCAGACCTGTCGACCGTCCTGACTGTCCACTTCCGCGACTTCGGCTTCTGGTCCGACGTCCGATACCTTTGCGGTCAAGCCCTAACCGTCTATCGGCACCTCGATGACCGGCGTGGCGAGGCATTGGCGTTGCGGGGTCTGGGGGAGGTTGAGCGGCTGGTCGGTGAGTATCCCCAGGCCCGCGAGTACCACGGCCGGGCGTTGAGCCTCGCCCGGGATCTCGGTGACCGGCGTGGTGAGGTCTTGGCGTTGCGGGGTCTGGGTGAGGTTGAGCGGCTGGCCGGTGAGTACCCCCAAGCCCGCGAGTACCACGGCCAGGCGTTGAGCCTCGCCCGGGACCTCGGTGACCGGCGTGGTGAGGTCTTGGCTCTGTGGGGGCTGGGCCAGGTGGAGCGGCGCGTGGGCGAGTACGGCCTCGCCCGCGAGTACCACACCCAGGCGTTGAGCCTCGCCCGGGACCTCGGTGACCGGCCCGGCGAAGTCGACGCGCTGCGGGGTCTGGGCCACGTTGAGCGGCTGGTCGGTGAGTACGGCCAGGCGCGCAAGGATTACACCCAGGCGTTGAGCCTCGCCCGGGACCTCGGTTACCGATTCGGTGAGGTCCTAGCTCTGTGGGGCCTGGGGGAGGTTGAGCGGCGCATCGGTGAGTACGAGCAGGCCCGCGAGTACCACACCCAGGCGTTGAGCCTCGCCCGGGAC
>DASQWR010000249.1:0-16617 GCA_035640155.1 Pseudonocardiaceae bacterium | reverse complement strand
CAGCGCAGGCATCCTGGTTGCGGCATCTGCCACCCCCTCATCCCTATCTGGCACATCGACCCCCGTGGTGCCTAGGCCGATGCAGTCCGATCAGCATAGGGGCGGCGACATCGGGCGCCACTCGCGCTGTCGGAGGTGCGAGGTTCCTGGCAGGCTCAGTGGCGTGTCCCCCGAGGTGAGCCTGCTGACCCGCACCGGCTGCCCGGCGTGTGCTGCCGCCGAGGCGGACGTCCGACGCATCTGCGGCGAGCTCGGGGTGGCGTGGACGGCCAGTGACGTCGACGCTGATCGCGAGCTGCGGGCCGAGTATGGGGACCGGGTACCCGTGATCCTCATCGACGGGCGCGAGCACGGGTTCTGGAAGGTGGAGGAGGAGCGCTTCCGGCGGGCCCTGTCGCGGTGACGGGACGGGGTGACCGGCCGCGGTGACGGGGTGATGACGCGCACTGTGCTGTCACGATCCGGTAACCCGGCGAACCAGCCCCGACGCCCCGTGCGAACCTGGGGCATGAGCCCATCCACCCGCTCCACCCGGCTCTCGTGGCTTTCTGCTGCGGTGATCGGCGTGCTGGCGGTCGCCGCCGCGCTGTGCGTGGGGCACCTGGTGGCCGGGTTGGTAGCGCCGACCGCGTCGCCGTTCTTCGCGGTGGGCAACGGCGCCATCGACCTCACTCCCACCCCGCTGAAGAACTTCGCGGTTCGCACCTTCGGCAACAACGACAAGCTCGTGCTGCTGCTCGGCATGGCGCTGGTCGTCGGGATCGTCGCGCTGGTCGGCGGGCTGCTGTCCCGTCGCTCACCGCGTCCCGGCCTCGCCCTCATCGTGGTGCTGGGCGTCCTGGGCGGGGTCGCGGTGATCGCCCGTCCGACGTTCGGCGCGATCGACCTCGTCGCTCCGACGGCGTCCCTCGTCACCGGCGTGGCGGCCTTCCTGCTGCTGTACCGGCTGGCGTCGTGCCCGGCGGCCGGGGGCGCGCGGCACACTCCCAAGGCGACCGGCGGCGACGCCGCGGGAGTCTCCCGTCGGGGGCTGCTGGTCGGATCGGTCGCGGTCGCCACCGGTGCCGGCCTGGCGGGTTACGGCGGGCACGTGCTCACCGGGACCGGGAACGTCGAGGCTGCCCGGCGCCGGATCGGCCGCATCGTCCCCAACGAGCCCGCACCGCCGATCCCGGCGGGCGCCGACTTCGCGGCCGTCGGCACGCCCACCTTCATCACACCCAACTCGGAGTTCTACCGGGTGGACATCAACCTGCAGCTGCCCCAGCTCACGCCCGAGGAGTGGGAGCTGCGGATTCACGGGATGGTGGACCGCGAGATCACCCTGAACTGGGACGACCTGATGGCGATGCGCTCGGTGGAGCGGACCGTGACCCAGGTCTGCGTGTCCAACGAGCTCGGCGGCCCCTACATCTCGACCACCAACTACACCGGAGTCCTGCTGCGCGACATCCTGTCCGAGGTCGGCGTCCAGCGGGGCGCGAACCAGGTCTTCACGACCAGCGTGGACGGGTGGACGGCTGGTTCGCCCACGGAGGTCGTGACCGATCCGAACCGCGACGCGATGCTCGTCTACGCCATGAACCGGGAGCCCCTGCCGATCGAGCACGGCTTCCCGGTGCGCGTGTTCGTCCCCGGCCTCTACGGCTACATCTCCGCGACAAAGTGGATCACCGACATGGAGCTGACCACCTTCGAGGACCGGACCGCCTACTGGGTGCAGGCGCCGCGCAGCTGGGGCCGGTTCGGGCCGATCAAGACGATGTCCCGGATCGACAGTCCCGGGTCGTTCGAGCGGGTACCCGCTGGCCAGGTGATGTGTGCCGGCATCGCGTGGGCTCCGCCCATCGGGATCGAGCGGGTCGAGATCCGCGTCGACGGTGCTGACTGGATGCCGGCGGAACTGTCCACTGAGGTCAACACCGACACGTGGCGCATGTGGCGGCTCCCGGTGCCCGGGTTGCAACCCGGGCTACACACCGTGGAGGTGCGGGCGACCGACAAGTCCGGTTACACCCAGACCGCTGAGCGGGTGCCGCCGATTCCCGACGGCGCCACCGGATGGCACACGATCAGGTTCAACGTCGCGTGAGGAACTGACACTGGGTGACCGGAAGCTGGTCACGTCACAGCTCCATCTCGATCGTCGGCGCAGTCGTGTCCCACTCGTGATCCGATCGGGCTGAACCACTACGTTCTACCGACCGAAACACCAAGGGCAACAGCCCGGATCCGCCGGGCAGCCTGAAGAGGAGTTGAGATTCTGTGAGGAAGATCCAGCGACTGGCTGCGGTCGGCGCTCTGGCCGGCCTGACCGTCGCGCTCGGCGCGTGCACAAGCGAAGAGGAGCCCGCTGCGGGCGGAGGCGGCGAGCCGGCGGCTGCGCCGGAGTCCGAGAGCTCGTCGGCGGCCCCGTCCAGTGAGGGCACCACCACCATCCAGGACATCTTCGGCCCGGCCTGCGCTCAGGTGCCGACCGAGGGCGAGGGCTCGGCCCAGGGCATGGTCGATGACCCGGTGGGCACCGCGGCCAGCAACAACCCGCTGCTGAGCACCCTGGCGCAGACCGTCGTGGCCGCCAACCTGGTGGACACCCTGAACGACGCGAACGGGCAGTACACCGTCTTCGCTCCGGCGAACTCGGCGTTCGAGGAGCTCGAGGCGTCCTCACCCGGCATCACCGACACGCTGCTGGCCGAGCCCGAGGGTCAGCTGACCACCGTGCTGACCTACCACGTGATCCCGCAGCGTTACGACGCCCAGGGCCTGGTCGAGGCAGGTTCGGTCGAGAGCGTGCAGGGCGGCATGGTGGAGATCACCGGCACCCCGGACGCGCCGGTGGTCAACGGCAACCAGGTGCTCTGCGGCAACATCCCGACCGCGAACGCCACCGTGTTCGTGATCGACTCGGTGCTCATGCCGCCGGCTGCCTGAGCCAGCGCACCAGCACCTCACGAGGGGGTGGCTCCGTCCAGGAGCCGCCCCCTCGGCATGTCAGGCCAGGTGTCGCACGCCAGCGCGGGCCGTCGCATGTCCTTCGGTGCTGTCGGCTCCGCCCTGCGAGCAGGTCCCGCTGACTTTGTTCCTGCGTTCACAAGCGGCTACCGTGGGAAAGTGACAGTGCCGGTCCGAAACCACCCGAGCCGCCTCGAGGTGCCTGGGACCCGAGCCGGGTGAGAAGCGCAGATCCGAGGGAGCGTGACGGTTGCAGCACAACGGCAGCGACGCCGACGGGAGGGCCACCGACGGGAGGGCCACCGACGGGGCGGCTGCCGGCATCCCCGCGGCCCACGCGCGGATCCGGGCCGTCCCGGAGGCAGCCGTCTCCCGCCTCGCCGTCTACCTGCGCGTGCTGTCCGCCCTCCTCGAGCAGGGCGTGACCACCATCTCCAGCGAGGAGCTGGCCGCCGCCGCCGGGGTCAACTCGGCGAAGTTGCGCAAGGACCTCTCCTACGTCGGGTCCTACGGCACCCGGGGGGTCGGTTACGACACCGCGCTGCTGGTCGGGCACATCGAGCGGTTGCTGGGGCTGACCCGACACCACAGCGTGGCGGTCGTCGGCATCGGCAACCTCGGGCACGCCTTGGCGAACTACGGAGGTTTTCCCGGACGGGGCTTCCCGGTAGCGGCGCTGTTCGACATCGAGGAGGACCTCATAGGGGTACCGGTCGGTGGGTTGCCGGTCAGCCACATCGACGAGATCCCCGCCGTGTGCGCCGAGCGCGAGGTGACGATCGGGGTGATCTGTACCCCGCCCCTGGCCGCGCAGGACGTGTGTGACCGCCTCGTCGCGGGTGGGGTGCGCTGCATCCTCAACTTCGCGCCGGTGGTGCTGCAGGTGCCCGAGGACGTCGAGGTGCGCAAGGTGGACCTGGCGGTGGAGATGCAGGTGCTCTCCTTCCACGAGGCCCGCCGGGTGGAGGGCGCCCTCGTCGCCGTGCTGGATCCGCTGGACCCGGAGGACCCTCTGCACGCGGTGAACACGGTCGACGGGATCGCGGTGGTCCGGTGAGCCTGCTCGTCGTGGGGCTCTCCCACCGCACCGCACCGGTCGACGTCCTGGAGCGCGCGACCGTCGCGCACGAGGACACCCGCAAGGTGCTCTCCGAGCTGCTGGAGTGCGAGCACGTCTGCGAAGCGTTGCTGCTGTCCACCTGCAACCGCGTCGAGGTGTACGCCGTGGTGCAGACCTTCCACGGTGGGCTGGCCGACGTCTCCGGTGTGCTGGCGCGGCACGCCGCGGCCACGCTCGACGAGCTCACGAGTCACCTCTACGTGCATTACGCGGGCGGGGGCGTCGAGCACCTGTTCCGGGTGGCGTCCGGCCTGGAGTCCATGGTGGTCGGTGAGCCGCAGATCCTGGGGCAGCTCCGCGCCGGGTACCACGAGGCTGTCGCCGCCGCCAGCATCGGCCGCACCTTGCACGAGCTGGTGCAGCAGGTGCTGCGGGCCGGCAAGCGGGTGCACGCCGAGACCGGCATCGACTCGGCAGGCGCCTCGGTCGTCTCCGAGGCATTGGCCGACGCGTCCACGGTGCTGCAGGGCGGCTCAGGGGGTGGGGTCGCGCTCGCCGGTCGGCGCGCACTGGTGATCGGCGCTGGCTCGATGGGGGGGCTCGCCGCGACCCAGCTGCGCCGCGCGGGGGTGGCCGAGATCGTGGTGGCCAACCGCACGGCCGCGTCGGCACAACGGCTGGCCGCAGCCTGCGAGGCCGAGGGCACCCCCGCCCGCGCCGTCGGCCTCGACGGCCTCACCGCTGCGTTGCGCCTCGCCGATGTCGTGGTGAGCTGCACCGGCGCAGTGGGCACCGTGATCTCCGCCGAGCAGGTGCTGACCGCGCGGGCCGACCGCACGGCACCGCTGGTGGTCTGTGACCTGGGGCTCCCGCGGGACATGGAGGCAGGGGTCGGCGAGCTGCCTGGCGTCACGCTGGTGGACCTCGGCACGCTGCAGCGCAGGCTGGAGAGCGCGGCAGCCGGGGTGGACACTGACTGCGCGCACCGCATTATCGTCGAGGAAGTGCGCGCCTACCTGTCCGCGCAGCGCTCGGCAGAGGTCACCCCGACGGTCACGGCGCTGCGCCAGCGGGCCGCGGAGGTGGTCGACGCCGAGCTGCTCCGGCTGGACGGGAGGCTGCCCGAGCTCGACCTCGCGGTGCGGGACGAGCTGGTCCGCACGGTTCGCCGGGTGGTGGACAAGCTGTTGCACACCCCGACGGTGCGGGTGAAGCAACTTGCCGAGACCGGGGGCGGGCAGACCTACGCCGATGCGCTGCGCGAGCTCTTCGGGCTGGACCCGCAGGCCGCCGCGGCCATGTCGGTCGCCGTCGCCACCGCTCGCGTCGGGGGAGAGGACCTCCGGTGACCGCTCGGACCCGCTCGGTGCTGCGCCTGGGCACGCGGGGGAGTGCGTTGGCCCTCGCCCAGACCGGGCAGGTCGCCGACCGGCTGCGCGTCGCCGGGGTCGAGGTGGAACTGGTGCGGGTGCGTACCGCCGGGGATGCCTCGTCGGCCCCGATCTCGGAGCTCGGTGTCGGGGTGTTCGTCTCGGCGCTGCGCGAGGCACTGGTGACGGGCGAGGTGGACGTCGCGGTGCACTCCTACAAGGACCTGCCCACCGCGCCCGACCCGCGGCTGGTGCTCGCCGCGGTGCCCCCCCGGGCCGACCCCCGCGACGCGCTGGTGGCCCGGAACGGCCTGGTCCTCGGTGCGCTGCCGCCGGGTGCGGTGCTCGGCACCGGTTCGCCCCGCCGGGCCGCGCAGCTGCGCGCACTCGGCCTCGGTTTGGAGGTCGTGCCGATCCGGGGCAACGTCGACTCGCGCATCCGCCGGGTCGTAGACGGGGAGTTCGACGGGGTCGTTGTGGCCGCCGCGGGGCTCGCCCGCCTGGGTCGGTCCGCAGCGGCCACCGAGCTGCTCGACCCGCTGCAGATGCTGCCGGCACCCGCGCAGGGGGCACTGGCGCTGGAGTGCCGGATCGGCGACATCGACACCGAGCACCTGCTGGCCGGGGTGCTGGACGAGGTGGACTCCCGCGCCGCGGTGACCGCGGAACGAGCATTGCTCGCGGCGCTGGAAGCGGGGTGCAGCGCGCCGGTGGGTGCGCTGGCCGACGTCGTGGATGACCTGGACGACGAGGGCCGCGTCGTGCACCGGCTGTCACTGCGCGCAGTCGCGGCGACACCGGGCGACGTGCTGCTCCGAGCGTCCGGGCTGGGGGCGTCCGCAGTGGGGGAGATGACTGTTGCCGAGCAGTTGGGTCGCGATGTCGCAGCCGAGCTGCTGGACCTCGGTGCCGCCGGGTCGGGTTCACCGAACCCTGCCCTGGACGGCCCGGGCCGACGCCCGATGGGAAACGAGTAGATGAGCCGCGCCCGCAAGACCCCCGGACGTATTGCCTTCGTCGGTTCCGGCCCTGGGGACCCCGGGATGCTGACCGTGCGCGCGCACGAGCAGCTCAGCACCGCGGCGCTGCTCGTGACCGACCCCGACGTGCCCGCCGAGGTGCTCGCGCTGGCCGCCGAGGACGCCGAGGTGCGCCCCGCGGTCGGCGAGCCCGCCGACGTGGCGAGGGACCTCGTCGCCGAGGCGAGGAACGGTCGCACGGTGGTGCGGCTGGTGGCCGGTGACCCGCTGACCGCGGACGCGGTGGTGGCCGAGGCGTTGGCGGTCACCCGCACGTCGGTGCCCTTGGACGTGGTGCCGGGAGTGCCCACCGGGACCGCTGTGCCCGCCTACGCCGGGGTTCCGCTGGGCTCCGGGCACACCGAGGCCGACGTCCGCACCGGCGTGGACTGGGCCTCACTCGCGGCGGCGCCGGGGACGCTGGTGCTGCACGCCAGCGCCTCGCATCTGGCGGAGACCGCGTCGTCGCTGGTGGAGCACGGGCTCGCGCCGCAGACCCCGGTGGCCGTCACGGCCGAGGGCACCGAGGCGACCCAGCGCACCGTCGACACCACCCTGGCCGGGCTCGCCAACGAGGCGGCGGAGCTTCCCGGGCCACTCGTGGTGACCGTCGGGGCCGCGGCCGGGCAGCGCTCGAAGCTGTCCTGGTGGGAGTCGAGGGCACTCTACGGCTGGAAGGTCCTGGTGCCGCGCACCAAGGAGCAGGCCGCCGCGATGAGCGACCGGCTGCGGACGCACGGCGCGGTGCCGGTGGAGGTGCCGACGATCTCCGTGGAGCCACCCCGGTCGCCCGCGCAGATGGAGCGCGCGGTCAAGGGCCTGGTCGACGGGCGCTACCAGTGGGTGGTGTTCACCTCGACAAACGCGGTCCGGGCGGTGTGGGAGAAGTTCCGCGAGTTCGGCCTCGACGCCCGCGCGTTCTCCGGTGTCAAGATCGCTTGCGTTGGCGAGGCCACCGCTGCGAAGGTGCGTGGCTTCGGCATCACTCCGGAGCTGGTTCCCCCGGAACAGGCGCTGCAGTCCTCGGAGGGGCTACTCGTCGACTTCCCACCGCACGACGATGTGCTCGACCCGGTGGACCGGGTGCTGCTGCCGCGGGCGGATATCGCCACCGAGACCCTCGCCGCCGGGCTGCGTGAGCGCGGCTGGGAGATCGACGACGTGACGGCCTACCGCACCGTGCGGGCCGCGCCGCCCCCCGCCGAGACCCGCGAGATGATCAAGACCGGTGGGTTCGACGGGGTGTGCTTCACCTCGTCCTCCACGGTGCGCAACCTGGTCGGCATCGCAGGCAAGCCGCACGCCCGGACGATCGTGGCATGCATCGGCCCGGCGACAGCGGAGACCGCGGCGGAGTTCGGCCTGCGGGTGGACGTGCAGCCCGAGGTGGCGCAGGTTGGTGCGCTGGTGGACGCGCTCGCCGAGCACGCCGCGCGGTTGCGCTCCGAGGGCGCCCTGCCCCCGCCCCGCAAGGCCAAGGGCCGCTCGCGCCGCTGACCCGGCGTCTTCCCTGCCACACGGAGCCATATAGCAGCAGGATGCCCTGATAGACAGCCACATGGCTCCATGCGGCAGGCAGGGCGGGAATGAGGGCGATGTACCCGACGAGCCGGCCGCGCCGGTTGCGCACGACACCCGCGATGCGGCGCCTGGTGGCCGAGACGCCCGTCGAGCCCCGGCAGCTGGTGCTGCCGGTGTTCGTGAAGGAGGAAGCCACCGAGCCGGTGGCGATCTCCTCGATGCCGGGTGTCGTGCAACACACCCGCGACTCGCTGCGCAAGGCTGCGGCTGAGGCCGTCGCAGCGGGGGTCGGCGGAATCATGATCTTCGGCGTGCCCGCGACCCGCGACGCCAGAGGTTCGGCGGGTACCGACCCGGACGGGGTGCTCAACGTCGCGCTGCGGGACGTGCGCGCCGAGGTCGGCGACGACATCGTGGTGATGGCCGACACCTGCCTCGACGAGTTCACCGATCATGGGCACTGCGGCCTCCTCGACGCGCACGGTCGGGTGGACAACGATGCCACCCTGGCCGTCTACGCCCAGATGGCGGTGGCGCAGGCCGAGTCCGGCGCCCACCTCGTCGGGCCCAGCGGGATGATGGACGGCCAGGTCGGGGTGATCCGGCAGGCGCTGGACGCGGCCGGGCGTCTCGACACGGGCATCCTCGCGTACAGTGCCAAGTTCGCCTCCGCGTTCTACGGCCCGTTCCGGGAGGCGGTCGACTCGCAGCTGCGCGGGGATCGCAAGGCCTATCAGCAGGACCCAGCCAACGGCCGCGAGGCGCTGCGGGAGGTCGCGCTCGACCTTGCGGAGGGCGCGGACCTGGTGATGGTCAAACCCGCGATGTCCTACTTGGACGTGGTACGGGCCGTCGCCGAGGTCTCCGAGGTGCCGGTGGCCGCCTACCAGGTCTCCGGCGAGTACGCGATGGTCGAAGCTGCGGTGGCGCACGGTTGGCTGGAACGTCGGCGCATCGTGCTGGAGATGCTGACCTCGATCCGCCGGGCGGGTGCCGATGTCGTCCTGACCTACTGGGCGCTCCAGGCCGCCGGGTGGCTCGCGCCCTGATCACCCGATCCCGCGGGATCCGGGGGCGAAAACCTGCCCGCGGAGGCGGGCGAGCCACTACGGTCAGCGCTCATGAGCCAGCCGCCGTATCCTCCACCGGGCCAGGTGCCGGATCCCTATCCGCAGGGGCCGGGTCCGATGCCTCAGCACCCACACCCGCAGGGTCCGTACCCCCAGGGCGGGTACCCGCAGGGTCCCGCACCGCAGGGTCCACCCGGCTATCCCAGCGAGGGTGGTTACCCCGGTCAGGGTGATCATCCGAGTGCCATGCCGGGTCCGGGCCAGGATGGTTACCCCGGCGCTGGGGCTCAGCCGTATGGGCCGGATCCGTACGGCCAGTACGGGTCCACACCGCCGCAGCGGCCCAAGGAGGTCGACATTTCCTTCCGGCTGTGGATCGGCAGCATGGTGGTGTCGCTGCTCGGGGCGATCCTGATGTTCTCGCAGTTCGACGACATCCAGCAGCAGGCGATCGACGAAGCGCTGCGCGCCAACCCGACCCTCGACCGGCAGTTCGTCGAGAGCACCTTCGACGCCGTCCTCATCGCCGGACTGGTCTTCGGACTCGTCCTGGTCGCACTCGAACTGTTCTTCATCTTCAAGATGCGGGCCGGTCGCAACTGGGCACGGATCGTGCTCACCGTGCTCGGCGCCATCAGCGTGCTCGTTGCACTGTTCGGTCTGGGACAGCCGCAGCCAGCTCCGTCACTGGTGACCTCGGTGTTGTCGTTGCTGCTCGTCGTCGGCGCGATCGTGATGATGTACGTCAAGGGCGCCAACCAGTGGTTCCGGCGGCCGCGTTACTCCTGACCGGCCTCTGCGCACGCGCGAGGGCCCCGGAGTCGATACGGTCGGCGGATATGAGCACACCCCAGGATCCGTACGGTCCGCAGTCCCAGCAGCCAGCGGCGTACCCGCCATCCGGCGGGAGCGGCTACCCCGCTGCACCCCCGCCGCAACCGTCCGGGTATCCGGGCGGGATGGCGCCCCCAGCGGGGGAGTACGCCGGCGACCAGCGCCCGGGGGGCCGCCCCGGAGTCGTGGTGGTCTCCGTCGTGCTGTGGGTTCTCACCGGGCTCTTCCTCCTGCTTCCCGGACTCGTTCTGGCGCTGGCCGGCGGCAACCAGGCGGTGCAGGACCAGCTCGAGAACACCGTGGCGCAGAGCGGCCTACAGGTCGACCCGGAGACGCTGCGGCAGGGCGTCGTCGTCACCGGTGTGGTGATGGCCGTCCTGGGCGCGCTGCTGGTCGTCCTGTCGTTGCTGATGTTGCTGCGCAGCAACGCCGCTCGTATCCTGCTGACCGTGCTCGGCGTGCTCGTCGCATTGGTGCTCCTGGGTACCGTCGTCGGGACGCTGGTCGTGCTGGTGGCAATCGTGCTGCAGTTCCTGCCGCCCGCAAACGTGTGGTTCCGCGCCCGGCGCCCTGTTGCCTGACCCAGCGCTGCCTGAACCAGCGCTGCCTGAGCCGCTGGCGTGATCGCCTTGACGGGCCGGTTGTGACGCGCCGCCGTGCCCTGATCGACGGGCGATGGTGGGCAGGCGCGATGGGCCCGCGACCGTGGCCGGATCCTGTTCCTGAACGCGGGGGCCGTAGTGCGCGCTGCGCACCCGTCCGAGCCCGGATGACCGGACGGTCGTGCCGCGTGAGCGCAATCTCCTCACACCACGATCTCGAGATCATCCATAAGGGGGCAGACTAGGGGTCGTGCGCACCACCACCTCGACGGCGTTCTTCGGCCGGGCGTCGGCCGTCATCCCCGGTGGGGTCAACTCCCCGGTGCGCGCCTTCCACGCGGTCGGTGGCACCCCGAGGTTCATGGTGCGGGGCGCCGGGCCTCACCTGTGGGACGCCGACGGCTTTCGCTACGTGGACCTGGTGTCCTCGTGGGGCCCGATGATCCTCGGCCACGCACATCCTGCGGTGGTCGAGGCGGTGCGCACCGCGGCGATGGACGGGCTGTCGTTCGGCACTCCGACAGCTGGCGAGATCGAGCTTGCCGAGGAGATCGTCCGTCGAGTGCAGCCGGTGCAGCAGGTGCGCCTGGTGAACTCGGGCACCGAGGCGACGATGAGCGCGATCCGGCTGGCCCGCGCGGCGACCGGTCGTCCGGCCGTCGTCAAGTTCGCCGGGCACTACCACGGCCACGTCGACGCGTTGCTCGCCCAGGCCGGCTCCGGGGTCGCCACCTTCGGGCTGCCGAGCAGTCCCGGCGTCACCGGCGCGCAGGCCGGCGACACCATCGTGCTGCCCTACAACGACCTCGACGCGGTGCGCGCGGCCTTCGCGCAGCGTGGCGCCGAGATCGCCTGCGTGATCGCCGAGGCGGCCGCGGGGAACATGGGTGCCGTCCCGCCCGACCCCGGGTTCAACGCCGCGCTGCGCGAGGTGTGCCACGCCTCCGGCGCGCTGCTGGTGCTGGACGAGGTGATGACCGGCTTCCGCGTCTCGCCGTCCGGCTGGTACGGGCTGGAGGGCGTGCCGGCCGACCTCGTCACTTTCGGTAAGGTGATGTCAGGCGGGCTGCCGGCGGCAGCGTTCGGAGGATCGGCGGAGCTGATGAGCTACCTCGCGCCGGCCGGACCGGTGTATCAGGCGGGCACGCTGTCCGGGAACCCGGTTGCGGTGGCTGCTGGGCTTGCCACGCTGCGGCACGCCACCCCCGACGTCTACCTGGCCCTGGACCTTGCCGCCGAGCGGCTCGTCGGCCTGCTCACCGACGCGCTGAGCGCGGTGGGGGTGCCGCACCTGGTGCAGACCGCGGGGAACATGCTGTCCGTGTTCTTCGCCGACGCCGGCCCGGTACGCAACTATGCGGGTGTGCAGGGCAGCGCTACCTGGCGGTTCCCGGCGTTCTTCCACGCCCTGCTGGAGCGTGGGGTGTATCCACCACCCAGCGCGTTCGAGGCGTGGTTCGTCAACGCCGCGCTGGACGACGACGCGTTCGCGGTGATCGCCGATGCGGTGCCCCACGCCGCCCGGGCGGCCGCGGAGGCCCGGCCGTGACGCGGACCGTGGTCCACGTGCTGCGCCACGGCGAGGTGCACAACCCCGACCGGCTGCTCTACGGCCGGCTGCCCGGGTTCCGGCTCTCCGAGGTCGGCGCCCGGCAGGCCGAGCTGGTCGCCGCGCACCTGGCCGAGCACGAGGTGACGCACGTGGTCGCGTCGCCGCTGCAGCGGGCCCAGGAGACAGCCAAGCCGGTGGCGGCCCGCCACCGGGTCGAGGTCGGGACCGACGAGCGGCTGATCGAGGCGGACAACGTCTTCGAGGGCAAACGGGTCTCGGTGGGCGACGGGGCGCTGCGGGACCCGCGGAACTGGCCGATGCTGCGCAACCCGTTCCGCCCGTCCTGGGGCGAGCCCTACCTCGAGCTCGGGCACCGGATGCTCGCCGCGGTGCACCGAGCCCGGGAGCAGGCCACGGGAAGTGAAGCGGTCTGCGTGTCCCACCAGCTGCCGATTTGGACGCTGCGCCGCTACCTCACCGGCCGGCGGCTCTGGCACCACCCGCGCCGCCGGCAGTGCGCGCTGGCGTCGCTGACCAGCCTCGAGTTCACCGGCGACGTGCTCACCGCCGTCGTCTACACCGAACCGGTGGGCGGCTCCGACCCGAGGCAGGCCGGGGCATGAGGGCCGCGTTGCTGGCCCTGCTGTCGGCGACTCTGCTCGCGGTGGCCGGGTGCTCGACCGGCACCGGCGCGGTGGCCCGCGGGGGCAGCTTCGAGTTCGTCTCGCCCGGCGGGCGGACCGACATCTTCTACGACCCGCCTGCGGACCGTGGGGCCGTCGGAGACCTGGCGGGGGAGAGCCTGCTCGAGCCGGGCACCACCATCTCGCTGGAGGAGTACCGCGGCCAGGTCGTCGTGCTCAACGTCTGGGGCTCGTGGTGCGGGCCGTGCCGGGCCGAGGCCGACGACCTGCAACGCGTCGCTGACACCGGAGGTAGCCCCGGGGGTGACGCGGTGGCGGTGCTCGGCATCGACGTGCGGGACAGCCGGTCCGCGGCCGTCGACTTCGTGCGCAACTACCAGCTCAGCTACCCGTCGATCTACGATCCGCCGGGACGCTCGCTGTTCGCGCTGCGAGGCGTGCCCCGTTCGGTGGTGCCGCTGACCGTCGTGCTCGACCGGCAGCACCGGGTGGCCGCGGTGTTCCTCCGCCCGGTGCTGGCCAGTGACCTGCTGCCGGTGGTGCGCCGGGTGGGCGCCGATACCTGACCCGGGTCGGCCCGCGTCCGGCTAGAGCGGCGGCACCCGCTCGCCCTCCGGCGGGGGGCCCGGCGGGGTGCCGTCGCCGAAGGGCTGCCCGCCCAGCTCCTCGCGCCAGTGCGGGTCGAGCCATCCCGACACGTCTGGCCCGACCGGGACGATCCCGGTGGGGTTGATCTCGGCGTGCACCCCGTAGTAGTGCTGCTTGATCTGCTCGAAGTCGATCGTGTCGCCGAAGCCCGGGGTCTGGAACAGGTCGCGGGCGTAGGCCCAGAGCGCTGGCATCTCGGTGAGCTTCTGCCGGTTGCACTTGAAGTGCCCGTGGTAGACGGCGTCGAAGCGGACCAGCGTGACCCACAGCCGGATGTCGGCCTCGGTGATCGAGTCACCGACGAGGTACCGCCGCGCCGAGAGCCGCTCGGACAGCGCGTCGAGCCGGTCGAAGAGCTGGTGGTACGCCTTCTCGTAGGCACCCTGCCCCTTGGCGAACCCCGCGCGGTAGACCCCGTTGTTGACGTCGCGGTACACCGCCGCGTTGATCTCGTCGATCTCCGCCCGGTGCGCCTCGGGATAGAGGTCCGGGGCGCCGGCCCGGTGGTACTCGGTCCACTGGGTGGAGAGGTCGAGGGTGAGCTGCTGGTAGTCGTTGGTGGCGACCTTCCCGCTGGCCACCTCCACGATCGCCGGCACCGTGACGCCCGCGTCGTAGTCCGGTTTCGCGGCCCGGTAGGCCTCCCCGAGGTACTCGATGCCCAGCACCGGGTCCCGGTTGTCCGGGTCGAGGTGGAACCGCCAGCTGCGCTGGTCGTGCAGCGGGCCGGCGATTCCCATCGAGAGCACCGGTTCGAGGCCGAGCAGCCGCCGGACGATCACTGACCGGTTCGCCCACGGGCACGCGCGGGCCACCACCAACCGGTAGCGGCCGGGTTCCACCGGCCACCGGGAGGAGCCATCCGCGGTGATCCGTTCGGTCAGCTCGACGGGTGCGCGTTCGAACGCCTCGGTCGTCGACTGCATCGCTGCCATGCACCCAATCTAGACGCCGCAGCCCGCTCCCGCGCCGAGCGGCGATGAGTGGTTGCGGTCTGGTTCGTGGTGCTAGCCCAAACCCGGCCACGGCGTGCGACAGTGTCGGTAACTGCCGCAGCCTGGAGGTGTGGATGTTTGCTCGACTTGCCGGGATCGCCACCTGCATCGCCACGTGCCTGGCACTGCTGGCCGCGGGAACGCTACCCGTCTCAGCGACGTCGCCTTACCGCGGCGAGCACGGAGGCCCCCATTCCTATCTCGCCCTCGGGGACTCGGTGCCGTTCGGGTTCAGCCCGCTGGCGAATCCTGAGGACGCGTCGAACTTCACCGGCTACCCGGATTTCGTGGCGGACTGGCTCGGCCTCGCCCTCACCAACGCCTCCTGCCCGGGAGAGGCCAGCGGCGGGTTCATCTCGCTGACCGGTACCGACAACAGCTGCCGCCCGTACCGCGCGAGGTTCCCGCTGCACGTGGGGTACGAGTCGGCGCAGCTCGACTTTGCCGTCGCCTTCCTGGACGAGCATCCTCGTACGAAGTTGGTGACCCTCACTCTCGGCGCCAACGACGCCTTCGTGTGCGAGAGGACCGATGGCGGATGCTCGCCGGAGGAGTTCCGCGCCGTCCTGGCCGACCTGCGCGCCCACCTCGACGCGATCTACCGCGAGATCCGTGACGTCTACCGGCACCAGATCGTCGCGGTGACGTACTACGTGCTTGACTACCGCGACCCGCAGGAGGTCGCGCTCGCTCAGTCCTTCAATGACGTGCTGGCGTCGGTGACCCGGCAGTACGGCGGCACGGTTGCCGACGGTTTCGCAGCATTCCGCCCGTTCGCCGAGGCGGCCGGCGGCAGCAGTTGTGAGGCCGGGCTGCTGATCAGGCTCCCCGACGGCGCGTGTGATATCCACCCGTCCCCGCGGGGCCACCGGTTGCTCGCCGCTGCCACCGGTCGGGTGGTGCTTGCTGGGACCGCCCCGGGGCCGTCGCCGATGTCGGCGCTGCCCGGCGCCGCCTGACCAGCGCCTGACCAGCGCTGGACCGGGCTCGGCGCCGGTCACCTGCTTCGGCGCATACCCTCGCAGCTGTGGGGCTGACCGACATTGCCATCTCCGGGCCGCTGCTTCTTGCGGCCGCGGTGGCGCTGCTCGCCGGTGTGGTGAGCTTCGCGTCGCCCTGCGTAGTGCCGCTGGTCCCCGGCTACCTGGCCTACCTCGCCGGGCTGGTGGGAGCGGACCTCCCGCGCGCCGTGCCCGCCGCCGTCGGCGCGCCGGCCCCGGTTGAGCCCGCGTCGGGTCCTCCCGGGCGGTGGCGGGTGGCGGGGGCGGCCGCGCTGTTCGTCGCGGGCTTCACCACCGTCTTCGCCTCCGTGCTGCTCGGCGCGGTGTGGCTGGCTGACGCGCTGGTGCGCAGTGAGCTGCTGCTGCAGCGCATCGGCGGGGTAGTCACGATCGCGATGGGCCTGGTGTTCGTGGGCCTCGTGCCCGCGTTGCAGCGCGACGTGCGGCCGCACCTCACCCCGCGGGCGGGCCTGGCCGGGGCGCCGTTGCTGGGCGCCGTGTTCGGGCTCGGGTGGACGCCCTGCCTCGGGCCGACGCTGAGCGGCATCGTCGCGGTCGCGGTGGCCACCCCGGGAGACACCGCGGTCCGCGGCGCGCTGCTGGTGCTTGCCTACTGCGCTGGGTTGGGGCTGCCGTTCGTGCTGCTCGCGCTGGGCGCCAGCCGGGCGGTGCGAGCGATGTCCTGGCTGCGCCGCCACGTCCGCGGCGTGCAGCTGACCGGCGGTGGGCTGCTCATCGTGGTCGGGGTGCTGCTGGTCACCGGACTGTGGGCCGATCTGATCGCCGTGCTGCGGGGGCCGATCGCCGGGTTCGAGACCCCGATCTGATGGGACGCCTGCAGCGCCTGACCGCCTTTGGTCGCAACACCTGGCGCGGGCTCACCAGCATGCGCACCGCGCTGGCACTGCTGTTCCTGCTCGCGCTGGCCGCGCTGCCCGGCGCCCTGCTGCCGCAGTACTCGCTCAACCCCGCGCTCGTCGACTCCTACTACACAGCCCACCCGACGCTGGCCCCGGTGCTGGACTCGCTCGGCTTCTTCGAGGTGTTCGCCAGTCCGTGGTTCGCGGCCGTGTACCTGCTGCTGTTCGTGTCCCTGGTGGGGTGCCTGCTGCCGCGCACTGCCGAGTACGTCCGGCAGCTGCGGGGCGTCCCGGTGGCCACCCCGCGCAACCTGGCGCGGCTGCCGCACTCGGCGTCGGCGACGGTGCGGCAGCCGGTGCCCGACGTCGTGGCCGGTGCCCGGCGCCGGCTGCGTGGCTGGCGGATCGCCGAGCGCGTCGAGCAGGGCGGCGCCCGGACGCTCTCCGCCGAACGTGGCTACGCCCGGGAGGCCGGCAACCTCGTCT
>DASQWR010000248.1:0-4911 GCA_035640155.1 Pseudonocardiaceae bacterium | reverse complement strand
GACCGTCGTGGTCCCGCCCGCGACCGCCGCGGGCACTGCGCTCACCTGCTATGCCCTGGCGGCCGACACCACTGGGGCCGGTGCGGCGGTGCTCGCGGCGCTGGCCCGGCTGGCCCGCAGGGTCGTCGACACGCTCAGCCCGGGCCTGCACGTGGTGGGCATCACCGGGTCGTCGGGCAAGACCTCCACCAAGGACATGGTGGCGGCCCTGCTCGCCCCGCTGGGTGCCACCGTCGCGCCACCCGGCTCCTTCAACAACGAGGTCGGGCACCCGTGGACGGCGTTGCGTGCCGACGAGCGCACCCGGCACCTGGTGCTCGAGCTCTCCGCCCGCGGCCCCGGTCACGTCGCAGCGCTGTGCGCGGTGGCGCCCCCGTCGATCGGGGTGGTGCTCAACGTCGGTTCCGCGCACCTCGGCGAGTTCGGCTCCCGGGAGGCGGTGGCCGCGGCCAAGGGTGAGCTGGTCGAGGCACTGCCCCCCGGCGGTGTCGCCGTGCTGAACGCGGACGACCCCGCGGTGGCCGCGATGTCCGCGCGCACCGCCGCCCGGGTGGTGCGCTTCGGGCTCGCCGAGGGCAGCGATGTGCATGCCGCCGACGTCGTGCTCGACGCGGGTGGGTGCGCTGAGTTCCGGCTGTGCTCGCCGGCCGGGGAGGTTCCCGTGCGGCTCGCGGTGCCCGGGGCGCACCAGGTCGGCAACGCGCTGGGCGCCGCCGCGGTGGCGCTCGAGCTGGGCGTCACCGCGGCGGGCGTCGCCGACACGCTGGGCGGCTACCGGCCCGCCTCCCGGTGGCGGATGGAGGTCACCGAGCGCCCGGACGGGGTGACGGTGGTCAACGACGCCTACAACGCAAACCCCGAGTCGGTGCGCGCCGCGCTGCAGACGCTGGTCGCGATGTCCGGCGGAGGCCGGCGCAGCTGGGCGGTGCTCGGACCGGTCAACGAGCTCGGAGTGGCCGAGACCGCTGCGCACGAGGAGATCGGCCGGCTGGCGGTTAGTCTCGACGTCGACCGGCTGGTCGTGGTCGGCGAGCAGGCCCGGGCGATGCACCGGGCCGCCGGGGACCAGGCGATGCTGGTGCCCGATGCGCAGGCCGCGCTCGCGCTGCTGAGAGCCGAGCTGAGGCCCGGGGACGTGGTGCTGGTCAAGGCGTCGCGGGCACATCGTCTGGAGCGGGTCGCCGACGGCCTGCTCATGGCGGGCAGGGAGAGCGGCGCGTGAGCAGCATCCTGGTCGCGTCCGGGATGGCCCTCCTGGTCTCCATCCTGCTCACCCCCTACCTCATCCGGGTGTTCTCCCGGCAGGGCTTCGGTCAGGAGATCCGCCAGGAAGGCCCGCAGGGTCACCAGAGCAAGCGGGGCACTCCCACGATGGGCGGTGTCGCGATCCTCGTCGCGCTGTGGGCCGGCTACCTCGCCGCGCACCTGCTCAGTGGCACCGGTCCGACCGCCTCGGCCCTGGTGGTGCTGTTGCTGGCCTCCGTGCTCGGGATCGTCGGATCCCTCGATGACCTCATCAAGATCCGCCGGCAGCGGAACCTGGGGCTGAACAAGACCGCCAAGCTGGTCGGACAGCTCGTCGCCGCGGTGCTGTTCGCGATCCTGGCGCTGCAGTTCCCCGATGCCCGCGGCGTCACTCCCGCCTCGACCAACCTGTCCTTCGTGCGCGACATCGCCGTGGTGTCGCTCGGCGCGGTCGGCTTCGTGATCTTCTGTTACCTCCTGGTGTCCGCCTGGTCGAACGCGATGAACTTCACCGACGGCCTCGATGGGCTGGCCGCCGGATCCGCGGCCATGGTGCTCGGTACGTACGTGCTCGTGTCGTTCTGGCAGTTCACCCAGGACTGCGCGGCCGACCTCATCCCGGGCTGCTACACGGTGCGCGATCCACTCGACGTCGCGGTGGTGGCGGCCGCGGCGGTAGGTGCGTGTGTGGGGTTCCTGTGGTGGAACGCGGCACCGGCCAAGATCTTCATGGGGGACACCGGGTCGCTGGCGATCGGGGGGCTGGTAGCGGGCCTGTCCGTGGTGACCCGCACCGAGCTGCTGCTGGTGGTGATCGGTGGCCTGTTCGTGGTGGAGGCCCTGTCCGTGGCGCTGCAGATCGTGGTGTTTCGCAGCACCCGCAAGCGGCTGTTCCGGATGGCGCCGTTCCACCATCACTTCGAGCTCGCGGGATGGGCCGAGACGACGGTCATCATCCGGTTCTGGCTGCTCGCTGGCATCTGCTGCGCGCTGGGGGTCGGCGCGTTCTACAGCGAGTGGCTCGGCGTGGCCGGGGGGTGAGCGGCCGATGCTCACCCCAGCTGACCTCGCAGCTGACCTCGCGGGTGCCCGCGTGCTGGTCACCGGGGCGCGGGTCACCGGTGCCGCCGCCGGTCGCGCCCTGCTCGAGCTCGGCGCCCGGGTCAGCGTCACCGACGACGCGGCAGCGCAGCTCGAGGTGCTCTCCGGCACCGGCATGGAACTGCTGGCTGGGCTCGAAGCGCCACCGGCCGGCACTGACCTGGTGGTCACCAGCCCGGGTTTCCCTCCGGACGCCCCGCTGCTGGTCGCCGCTGCGCGGGACGCCATCCCGGTGATCGGCGACGTCGAGCTCGCCTGGTGGCTGGATCAGGCCAGGCCACGGCCCGCGGACTGGCTGGCGGTCACCGGTACCAACGGCAAGACCACCACCGTCGGGATGTTGCAGTGCATCCTGGACGCCGCCGGGCTCGACGCGGTGGCCTGCGGCAACGTCGGGCTCCCGGTGGTGGATGCGGTGCGCACCGGTCACCACGTGCTCGCCGTCGAGCTCTCGTCCTTCCAGCTGCACTGGGCCCGCTCGCTGCGCCCGCGGGCCGCCACCGTGCTCAACCTCTCCGCCGACCACCTCGACTGGCACGGGTCGATGCAGGCATACGCGGCGGCGAAGGCGAGCGTGTATGCGGAGGGCACCACCCGGGTGTTCAACGCAGACGACGAGGAGTCGGCCCGCCTCGCTGCCGGCGGGGTCGGGTTCACCCTCACGGAGCCGGCACCGGGTCAGCTGGGGGTGCACCCAGGCGAGCACGGCGGCGTCCTCCTCGACCGCGCGTTCGGTGATGCCGTGTCGTTGGCCCGGGTCGAGGACGTCCGCCCGCCCGGGCCACACAACGTCGCCAACGCGCTCGCTGCCGCCGGGTTGGCACGGGCGTACGGGGTGCCGCCCGGTGCGGTGTCCGCGGGGTTGGCCGCGTTCACCCCCGGCGGGCACCGCTCGGTGCCGGTCGGCGAGCACGCCGGGGTGCGCTACGTCGACGACTCCAAGGCCACTAACCCGCACGCCGCGCAAGCCGCGCTGCTCGCGCACGCCAGCGTGGTGTGGGTGGCCGGGGGGCTGCTCAAAGGCGCCGACGTGGACGAGCTCGTCGCCGTCACCGCGCCCCGGATGGCCGGTGCCGTGCTGCTCGGCGCGGACCGGTCGGTGATCGCGGACGCGCTGGCGCGACACGCGCCGGATCTCCCCGTCCGGGTGGTCGACTCGGGAGACGATGACGTCATGACCGAGGTGGTGCGGGCGGCTGCGGCCCTGGCGCGGCCCGGGGACGTGGTGCTGCTCGCCCCGGCCGCGGCGTCGATGGACATCTTCCACGACTACGCCCACCGGGGCCGGGCGTTCGCCGCAGCGGTGGCCGAGCTGGCCCGCGACCCGCACGCCGGGGTCCCGTCGTGACCGCGCGCCCCCCGGGCCGCTGCGGCAGCGAACGGTCGGGGACCGCGCGGCTGGCCGCGATCCGTTCCGGGCTCACCGCCTGGCTCGCGCGCCCGCTGACCTCGCTGCACCTCGTGGTCGCGGTGTTCGGGCTGCTCACCCTCTTCGGTCTGGTCATGGTCCTCTCGGCGTCCGCCGTGCAGTCCTTCGAGCAGGAGGGGTCCTCCTACGCGGTGTTCGCCCGCCAGCTCACGTTCGGCGGTGTCGGGATGGTGCTGTTCTGGATCGCACTGCGGCTGCCGGTCCGGCTGCTGCGCGTCACCAGCACGGCGTTCCTGCTGGCCTGCCTGGTGCTGCTCACGCTGGTGCTCACCCCGCTGGGGTCGGAGTCCCACGGAGCGCAGAGCTGGTTCCGGCTCGGGTGGGTGTCCTTCCAGCCCTCGGAGCCGGCCAAGCTCGCGCTGGCCCTGTGGGGCGCGCACGTGCTGGTCACCAAGCGGGTGCTGCTGCACCGGTGGCGGCACCTGCTGGTGCCGCTGGTGCCGGTCGCGGTCACCGTGTTGGCGCTGGTGATGCTGCAGCCCGACCTCGGCACCACGATCACCCTGGCCATCGTGCTGCTCGCGCTGCTGTGGTTCGCCGGTGCCGCGGCCGAGCTCTTCGGGGCGATCGTGGTGGCCGCGGTGGCCGGCGCGGTCGTCATGGCCGGGGTGGCGGGATACCGCTCCGATCGGATCGAGTCGTTCCTCGACCCGGGAGCCGACCCGCAGGGTGCGGCGTTCCAGGCCCGCCAGGCGCTCTACTCCCTCGCTGACGGCGGCTGGTGGGGCGTGGGTCTTGGGCGGGGCAGCGCGAAGTGGGACTACCTGCCCAACGCGCACAACGACTTCATCTTCGCGATCATCGGCGAGGAGCTCGGCTTCCTCGGCTGCCTGGTGCTGCTGCTGCTGTTCGCCACCCTGGCCTACACCGGGATGCGGATCGCGGCGCGCAACACCGATCCGTGGATCTGCCTAGTGTCGGCCACGCTAACCACCTGGCTGGTCGGCCAGGCAGCGATCAATGTCGGCTACGTGATCGGTCTGCTGCCGGTCACCGGGCTGCCGCTGCCGATGATCTCCTCCGGCGGCACCTCGCTGGCGTTGACGATGTTCGTGCTCGGGCTGCTGGCGAACTTCGCCCGGCACGAACCGCAGGCCATCGCCGCGCTGCGCAGTGGCGGACGGGGCTCTGTCGGA
>DASQWR010000247.1:0-2455 GCA_035640155.1 Pseudonocardiaceae bacterium | reverse complement strand
CCCGGCGTAGAGCTCGCTGTCCTGCCCGCTGTGGTCCTCGACGAGCCGGGTCGCCGCTTCCCGGACCGGATCGTCGGCGGGCGCCATTCGCTCCACGGCGCGCAACGCCCGGCTCCGTAGCTCGGCACGCAGCGCTACCGGGTCCGCGCCGCGGACGGCGCTCAGATCCCAGGGCCGCACCGTGGAGCGCATCCTCGCGACCTGGGCGGCGCACCATCGGGGGTCGCCCAGGTCGCCGTCCAGCTCTGCCGAACGTGCCGGTGCCGGCGGCGTGAGTCGGGGCTGAGTGCGGGAGGAGGACCGGGTCAGGGCTGCCCGTCCGGTTGCCCTGAGTGCGACGAGCTGGCGGCGCAGCTGCGCCGACTCGGCGACGAGCGCATGTCCAGCTTCGAGACTTCGCGGGTCTCCTCGGCCGTCGCGGGAGATGATCTCCCTGATCTGGCACAGTCTGAAGATCACATCGGATTCGTTCATGTTCGGGGTCCTCGCAAGCGTGAGCGACGAAATGGCACGCCCGTCTCCCGGGAGGCGGCGCGCGGCTCTGTCTTTCGCCTTGGCGCTCGCGCTAGGTCCCTGATCCCAGCGGCGGCCCGCCCCGCCCACCCCCGGTATGCGGCCGAGAGTGAACGGGACGGCCTCGAATGCTTCGGATTTTTCGATCGGAGGTGGGGTCGGCTCTCAGGGGAGAGTGACGCCCGGCGTCCGATCGGGCCTGTGCGGCAGCTGGCCCCCGGCGGTGCATTGCCGTGGGAGCCGGGCTCCCGCATGGCCTAGTCAGAGTATAACCCCAGGTCGAGCCACCGCGACGGCGCCTCAGTGGCGTCATGGTGGGCGCGGTTGCTCCAGCACCCCAGGTGCACGAGCACTCCTGGGCCGGCGTTCGGGGGAAGCGGCCGGCCGCAGTCGGCACACCGGCGGGTGGGCTCCGTTTCATGAAAGGGACGTGGTGATCTGATCGAGCCTCCCTGGCGGGAGCTCGCCTCGATGGGACATCAGCAGGTGCACGTTGAGGGCGGGTGTCGGTTTCGCGCAGAACTCGCACACCGCCTCCGTCTCGGTGGTTTCCGAGTCGGGGTGACAGGAAGGCGCCAAGACGCCAAGACGCCACGGCTCGTGCACGTGCACGTCGGTTGGCGTCTTGGCATCTTCGCTGCTCAGGGCCAGATGCCCGTTGGCGCCTTGGTTCGACTGTTCAGGTTCGGCGTCTTCGGGGTTCAGCTCCCACACCCAGCTCTTATCGGCCTTGCGGCTGGTGATACCGGCCTTCTTTCGGGCGCGCTGCAACGTGCGCTCGGCAACACCGTCCGTCTTGGCGGCCTTGATGACGTCCCCAGCCGGGGCGTTGCCGCCCTTGTCGTTGAGGTGGGCGCGCAGCCATTTCTGGGCCTCGTCCAGCTCGGAGCGTTCATCGACGTCCTGGGCGCCGAGCAAGTCGCGAGCGTCGTCGTCGGTCTCACCGAGCCACTCGACTCGCCCGACGCTGGTAGACCCGTCGGTCGTGGTCACTGTGGTGGGCACGAGCCGGGCAGCTAGGGACGGGGTGTCGCCGGGTGAGAGGTTCGCCTTGGTGGCGGAGATGACGAGGTTGCCGGTGTCGTCGTCGCGGGCGACGGCGAGGGTGGAGCGGGTGACCTGGGACCAGGCGATAGAGCCGAGGATGAGTTTCCCTGTATCGCTGGAGTCACGCTTGCCGAAGTGGACAATGCCCAGGACAGCGCAGCCGGTGCGCTCACCGACGCCGCGAGCGATGGCTTCTAGGGCTGGGCGCATCTGGCGGTCCTTGTCACCGTCTAGGCGCCCGTCGACGACGGACGTAGCGGCGTCGAGCACGACCATCACCGCGTTGTGCTCGATCACAGCCTTGGCTAGCAACTCGGTGTCCAGCGGCAGCACGAGGCTGGTCTCGTGGTCCTCCACGGTGAGCGCATCGAGGAACACGACCCGCTCTAGGACGGCACCGGCCGCGACAAGCCGGGGAATGATGGTGTAGTCCCGAGCGTCCTCGCTGTTGATGTAGATGACAGTGCGCGGCTGCCCGTACATCTCCCCCGCAAGGACGCCGCGGGTGATACGGGCAGTGAGATCGACAGCAATGGTTGATTTCCCGAGTCCCTCGCGGCCGGCCAGCAGGGTCAACCCGCCGAGCAGAATGCGCAGGGTCCACAACCATCGGAGCCGACGTGAGGCGACGTCGGAGGCGAGGGTCGACCGAAGCCTCCGACTCGGCACATCATCTTCGACGACGTCGATGGTCGACTTTTCCACCACCTCGTGCACGGTCTTTCCCGCGTTCAGGTGCTCGGAGATGTCCTTGTGACCGGCGGCGGGTTCCACCATCCGCACCGAGGCTGCGATCTCCACGAGGGAGGCGACCACCTCGCAGGCGTGCTTGCGGCCGGGCTCGTCGGTGTCCGCGCAGACGGTGACGTGCGCGCCGGTGAGCCACTGGGCGTGT
>DASQWR010000246.1:0-18417 GCA_035640155.1 Pseudonocardiaceae bacterium | reverse complement strand
GGCGAGCGCGGCGACCAGTGCCCCCGCGGTGGCCACGCCGTAGGCGACGAGCAGTGCCGGGCGCCGGCCGGACCGCGCGGCCATGCGGGCGACGGGCAGCGACAACACCGCGGCGCCCACCACGACCGCGGTCGACGCGAGCCCGCCGACGGCGTCGGAGCCGGAGATCGACGCGGCGACCAGCGTCGACACCGCGACGCCCGTCGCGACACCGATCCCTCCGAGCGCCTGTGATGCTGACAGGATCCGGACAGTGCGGCGCTGGACGTCGCGCTCGACCGATGTCTCGGGGGCGTTGGCCACCTCCCGATGGTGGCGCCCCTGGCAAGGGGCTTCCCCCGGCACCCGGCACCGCCGCCGCCGGGTACTGTCGGGGCACCGGAGCAGGATGGGCTCCGTGAGCGAGCGCAGCGAGCGAACCGTCGGAGACAGCAGCGCGCTCGAGAAGTTCTCCCCCGCCACCCGGGCCTGGTTCACGGGGGCATTCGAGGCGCCCACCGCCGCTCAGGAGGGGGCCTGGAGCGCGGCGGCCGCGGGTGAGCACGCCCTTGTCGTCGCGCCGACCGGGTCCGGCAAGACGCTCGCGGCGTTCCTGTGGGCCCTCGACCGCCTCGCCGTTGCCGGGGCGCCACCGAATCCGCAGCACCGCTGCCGGGTGGTGTACGTCTCCCCGATGAAGGCTCTCGCGGTGGACGTCGAGCGCAACCTGCGCTCCCCGCTGACCGGGATCCGCCAGGCCGCGCACCGGCTCGGCGCGCCGCAGCCGGACATCAGGGTCGGGATGCGCACCGGTGACACCCCGGCCGAGCAGCGACGGTCCTTCGCCCGCACTCCGCCGGACGTGCTGGTCACCACGCCCGAGTCGCTGTTCCTGATCCTCACCTCCGCGGCGCGGGAGTCACTGCGCGGCGTCGAGACGGTGATCGTCGACGAGGTGCACGCCGTCGCCGCCACCAAGCGCGGCGGGCACCTCGCGCTGTCCCTGGAACGGCTCGATGCCCTACTGCTCGATCATGCGGGACACCCACGCCCGGGACGACCCGCGCAGCGGATCGGGCTCTCGGCGACCGTCCGCCCGGTGCAGGAGGTCGCGTCCTTCCTCGCGGGGGGACGGCCGGTGCGGGTGGTGCAGCCACCGTCGCTCAAGACGATCGAGGTCAGCGTCCAGGTCCCCGTCGAGGACATGTCCCGCCTCGGCGAGCTCACCGGCGAGGTCGAGGGCTCCGCCGCCGGTGCGGCGCGGCGCTCCTCGATCTGGCCCGCGGTGGAGGCCCGGATCCTCGACCTGGTCCGTGCGCACCGCTCGACGATCGTGTTCGCGAACTCGCGGCGCCTCGCCGAGCGGTTGACGGCACGGCTCAACGAGCTGGCCGTCGGGCCCGTGGACGACGGACCGACTCCGGTGCGCGCTCCCGCGGAACTGATGGGGCAGGCGGGTGAGGCAGCGGGTGCGGCGCTCGTCGTCGCCAAGGCCCATCACGGGTCCATGTCTCGCGAGCAGCGCACCCTCGTCGAGGAGGAGCTGAAGTCCGGCCTGCTGCCGTGTGTGGTGGCCACGTCGTCGCTCGAGCTCGGCATCGACATGGGAGCGGTCGGCCTTGTGGTGCAGGTCGAGGCGCCGCCGACGGTGGCGTCCGGGCTGCAGCGCGTCGGGCGGGCCGGGCATCAGGTCGGGGCGGTGTCCACCGGGGTGGTGTTCCCGAAGTTCCGCGGTGACCTGGTGTCCTGCGCCGTGGTCGCGGAGCGGATGGCCGCGGGGGCCATCGAGTCGATTCGCTACCCCCGCAACCCGCTCGACGTCCTCGCGCAGCACGTCGTCGCGATGGTGGCGTTGGAGCCGTGGACGTTGAACGACCTGGCTTCCCTCGTGCGGCGCGCTGCGCCCTTCGCGGCGCTTCCCGACTCGGCGCTGCACTCCGTGCTCGACATGCTCGCCGGGCGCTATCCGAGCGAGGAGTTCGGCGAGCTGCGGCCACGGATCGTGTGGGACCGGGTGACCGACGAGCTGCGCGGGCGGCCCGGCGCGCAGCGCCTCGCGGTCACCTCGGGCGGCACCATCCCGGACCGCGGCCTGTTCACCGTCATGACACCCAACGGTGCGGACGGCCCAGGTTCCCGGGTAGGGGAGCTCGACGAGGAGATGGTGTACGAGTCCCGCGTCGGGGACACGTTCCTGCTCGGCTCGACGTCCTGGCGGGTGGAGGACATCACCCACGACCGGGTGATCGCGACCCCGGCGCCGGGACAACCCGCCCGGATGCCGTTCTGGAAGGGTGACGCTCCGGGCCGTCCCCTCGAGCTCGGCCGGGCACTGGGCGCGTTCCTGCGCGAGCTGGCGTCGCTGGACACCGACGCGGCACGGGTGCGGGCGGCCACCGCGGGGCTCGACGGTTGGGCCACGGACAACCTGCTCGGCTACCTGCGTGAGCAGCGCGAGGAGGCCGGGCACGTGCCCGACGACCGGACGGTGCTGGTCGAGCGGTTCCGCGACGAGCTCGGCGACTGGCGGATGGTGGTGCACTCCCCGTTCGGTGCGCAGGTCAATGGCCCGTGGGCCCTCGCGATCGGCGCGCGGCTGCGGGAGCGCCGCGGGGTGGAAGCGCAGGTCGCGAGTGCCGACGACGGCATCGTGCTGCGCCTGCCGGACGCTGTCGACGCCGACGGGGCCGAGGTCCTGCCCACCGCGCACGACGTGCTGCTCGACCCCGAAGAGGTGGAGCCGCTCGTCGTGGCCGAGGTCGGCGGGTCGGCGCTGTTCGCGTCCCGGTTCCGGGAGTGCGCCGCGCGGGCGCTGCTGCTCCCCCGCCGGGACCCGCGGCGGCGAACCCCGCTCTGGCAGCAGCGGCAGCGGGCCGCGCAGCTGCTCGCGGTGGCGGCGCGCTACGAGCAGTTCCCGATCGTGCTCGAAGCGATGCGGGAGTGCCTGCAGGACGTCTACGACGTACCTGGCCTTCGGGAGCTGATGTCCGACGTGCGGTCGCGGCGCATCCGCGTGGTCGAGGTCGCGACGGCCTCGCCGTCCCCGTTCGCCCGCTCCCTGCTCTTCGGGTACGTCGGGATGTTCCTCTACGAGCTCGACGCCCCGCTCGCGGAGCGCAGGGCAGCGGCCCTGGCGCTGGACTCGACGCTGCTGGCGGAGCTGCTCGGTTCCGAGGCGATCCGGGAGCTGCTCGACCCGGACGTGCTGGCCGAGGTGGAGGCGCAGCTGCAGCGGCTCGACCCGTCGCGCCACGTGTGGGACGTCGAAGCCGTCACCGATCTGCTGCGCGCCGTGGGTGATCTCACCACCGAGGAGGCCGTGGCCCGCGGCGCACGCCCCGAGTGGCTGGAGGAGCTGGCCGCCGCGCGCCGGGCGATCCGGGTGCGCGTCGCCGGCGAGCAACGATGGATGGCGATCGAGGATGCCGGTCGGGTCCGCGACGCGCTGGGCGCAGCGCTGCCGGTGGGTGTGCCCGAGGCGTTCACCGAGCCGGTGGCCGACCCGCTGGGTGACCTCCTGCTGCGCCACGCCCGCACCCGTGGTCCCTTCACCGCGGCGGCGGCGGCCGAGCGGTTCGGGCTCGGCGTCGCAGTCGTCACGTCCGTCCTCGACCGGATGACCGGCTCGGGGCAGCTCGTGCGCGGTGAGCTCCGACCGGTGGAGGCCAGGGGCGGAGGTCCTGGTTCGGCAACTGAGTACTGCCACGCCGAGGTGCTGCGCCGGCTGCGGCGGGCCTCGCTGGCGCGGCTGCGCGCCGAGGTCGAGCCGGTGGAGCAGACCGCGCTGGGCCGGTTCCTGCCCGCGTGGCATGGCATCCGCCGCCCCGCCGGACACGGCAACGACCGCCCCCCCGGGCACGGCAACGATGCAGCGCGACGCCCGCTGCCCCGCGCCCCGACCGCGGAGGACGTGCTCGGCGTCGTCGAGCAGCTGGCCGGCGCACCGGTGCCGGCCAGCGCGCTGGAGTCGCTGGTGCTGCCCGCGCGACTACCGGGCTACGCCCCCGCGCTGCTCGACGAGCTGACCACCGCGGGCGAGGTGACCTGGACCGGATGCGGCGCGCTCGCCGGGTCGGACGGCTGGGTGGCGCTCGCACCCACCGACGTCGCCGACCTGTTGTTGCCCGACCTCGATGACGTCCTCGAGCAGGGCCCGCTGCACCGCGCCGTGCTCGCCGCGCTGGATCCCGGCGGGGCGCTGTTCTTCCGGCTGCTCGCCGATCGCGTCGGGCACCACGTCGCCGGGTCCGGGGCCGACCTTCCCGGTGACGCAGAGGTCGTCGCTGCGCTGTGGGACCTGGTGTGGTCGGGGATGGTGACCAACGACTCGCTGGCGCCGCTGCGCGCGCTCGTCTCGGGTCGCGGGGCCGCGCACCGGCCCCGGCACTCCGCCCCGCGAGGTCGCTACGCCCGGATGCGAAGCGCCCGGCCGTACACGCCCTCGCGTGCCGGGCCGCCCACGGTCGCCGGTCGATGGTCGCTCGCACCGGTGCTCGAGACCGACGCCACTCGACGGGCGCACGCCCGGGCCGAGGCGTTCCTGGAGCGTCACGGGGTACTCACCCGGGGCGCCCTGGAGACCGAGCGGGTCACCGGAGGCTTCGCCGCCGTCTACCGGGTGCTGCGGGCGATGGAGGAGGCCGGACGGTGCCGCCGCGGGTACGTCGTGGAGGGCCTGGGAGCGGCGCAGTTCGCGGTTCCGGGGGCAATCGACCGGCTGCGCGCGCTCGGCCGCGCCGATGACACGCCGGCCCGGGACGCCGTGGTACTCGCCGCCGCTGATCCCGCGCAACCCTACGGTGCCGCGCTCGCCTGGCCGCCGACCACCGGCGAGGTGCGGCACCGCCCCGGGCGCAAGGCGGGCGCACTCGCGGTGCTCGTCGACGGGGCGCCCGCCCTGTACGTCGAGCGGGGCGGGCGCTCGCTGCTGTCCTTCGACGACGATGCCGACGTGCTGCGCTCGGCAGTCACCGCGCTCGCCGCCGCTGTGCAGGACGGCTGGCTGGGGACGCTGGCGGTGCAGCGCGCCGACGGCGCACCCGCCCTGACGTCCGTGCTCGCCGATCAGCTGCGCGAGGCCGGCTTTCGGGCCACTCCCCGCGGTCTGCGGCTGCGCGCCTGATGGGCGCGCTCTCGATCCGGAGCAGGTCACTGCGTCGCAGGGCGCAGCAGGGCCCACAGCTGGGCGGCACCCTCGGGATCGCCGGAGATCGTCACCGACTGGTCCGGTGCCCGGCCCCACATCCACAGGTAGAGGGGCATCGCATCGGCTCGCACCGCGGCGTCGGCCGTGCGCACGTCGGCCTCGTCCACCCGTCGCGCGATCGACCGGCCGGGCTCGAAGACCGCCAGCCAGTGCCGACCGGCGGCGGAGAGCCCTACCGCACCTCGCCGCGGCGACGACATGCCGAGCTGACCCAGCCGGTGACCGAACCACAGGTACAGCACCTCGTCGATTCCGTCGAGGGCGACCATGTCGTCAACCGGGTCCACCGCTCCGCCGGCGGCGGCCTGCACGTCCACTCGGTGCACGGTTGTCTCGTGCGCCATCCGGCGACGCCAGAATCCGTGGGTGCGATTCGCCGGCCACCAGGTGTCACACGGCGCGTCGGGGTCGTGCAGGGCCAGCTCGGCGACCAGCTCCTCCAGGCCGGTGCGCACGAAGCCGACGAGGTCCCCGTCGATTGGGGTGCGCTGCCAGTGCTCGGGTGCCCGGCCGTCGGCCACCCACCGCCGGGCGACGCGGTGCACGCTGCCGACGTGGCGAACCGTCTCGCCGAGAGTGAGGCCGGGACAACCCGGCACTGCGTTGCGCGCCGCGTCGGGCAGCGCCGTCTCCGCCGTGCCGAGCAGCAGCTCGCCCTCGATGCCCACCACGTCCAGCAGCCGGCCGTGATCTATGAGCGGACGCGGCGCCGTCATCGCCCCGCCCCCGCAACGGCACGGTCGGCGAGCTCGAGGAACTGGCCCGCCTGGCGAACCAGGTCGTCGGCGTCGCGCGCGCTGACCAACCGGGTCACTCCGGCCTGGGCGGCGACCCTGATGCCCGAACCTGCAGCGAAGAAGGCAGCCCACTCTGCCAACTCGGGCACGACGTCGGCGAGGAGCACCCAGGCGCTGGCGGGGCGGGACCGGCGCCGCGGCCGGGCACGAACGGCCAGTACGGCGGACGCTGCCCGCAGCGCCGCCAGGTGCGCCGCCGCGTACCGGTCAGGCGGGCGAAGCGCATACTCGGCATCGAGCAGCCCGCGGCGAGCCTGGTCGAGCAGCGCCGCCGCAGCTGGAGGTCGGAAGCGATGGAGGGTGGGAGTGGACACGTCGGCCTCCTCGGATACCGGGCAGTCCGGTCGCGGCGTGCGCGGCCTGCTGGTCGTCGCCGTGGGGAGCCGGCGTGCTCGGTGGTGGAACGCTTCCCCCGTTCCACCACCGAGCAGGCTGTCGAACATATGTTCGATAATCCGAAGGATACCCCTTCGACCGGAGGCGTCAAGCCCGTGCGGGGTCAACCGCGACGGTCTGCTGACCGTTGGCACGCCGGCGGTCCTGGACGCCACGGTGAGGACCACCGGATGAGAGCGGTCACCGCACCCGGTCCGGCCCGGTTGGTCGACCTGGATCCCGCTCAGTTACGGCCGCTGCTCGACGAGGCGCTCGGCATCTACGTCGCGGCCATGCACTACCCGCCGGGGACCGAGCGGCAGCGCGGTCCGATGTGGATGGAGCACATGCTGCGTGCGGACTGGCATTCCGTCGGTGCCTTCGACGGCGCGCGCCTCGTCGGCATCACCTACGGCTACCGCGGCGGGACCGGCCAGTGGTGGCACGATGAGGTGCGCCGGGGCCTCACCAGGGTGGACCCGGCTGCCGCCGCGCGGTGGCTCGACGACTACTTCGAGCTCACGGAGCTGCACGTCCATCCGGATGCGCAGGGCCTCGGAACCGGTCGTGCGATGCTGCGCCGCCTCCTGTCCAGCGTTGACATCCCGAGAGTACTGCTGTCCACACCGGAGGGTCCGACCAGGGCGTTGCGGCTCTACCACAGCCTCGGGTTCACCGACCTGCTGCGCCATCACCGGTTCGCCGGTGACCCCCGGCCGTTCGCCGTGCTGGGACGCGACCTGCCCGTGTAGGGCGGCATTCGCTTGACGGCGGGCAACGACCGGTGGGAGCCCAGCGCTGGGCAATCGGTCCTCTGCTGACGGCTCCGACTACCGGCTGTGCATGGGCAGCAGACCGAGCCTGCCCAGCACCTCGTGGGTCGAACCGGATCGGTTGAGGGTGTAGAAGTGCAGCCCTGGTGCGCCCTCCGCAAGCAGCCGCTCGGCGAGGGCGGTCGCTACCTCGACCCCGATCTCCCGCACCGCAGCGGGATCGTCCGCCACTGCCTCCACCCGATCCCGGACCATGGCCGGGATCACCGCACCGGAGAGCTCGGCCATCCGCTCGATGCCCTTCGCCGAGGTGATCGGCATGATGCCGGCCAGGATGGGGACCTCAGCCATGTCGGTTCCGCACGCCGCGACCCGATCGCGCAGCCGCAGGTAGTCCTCGATCCGGAAGAACATCTGGGTGACGGCGAACCGCGCTCCCGCCCGGAGCTTGGCCACCAGGTGCGCGACATCGGTGTCCAGGTCGGGCGAGCGTGGGTGGCCCTCCGGAAATGCGGCCACGCCGACACAGAAGTCACCAAGGCCGCGGACCAGGCGTACCAGGTCCACCGCGTACGAGACACCCTGCGGATGGGCCACCCACTCCTCGCGTGGGCCACCTCGCGGATCGCCGCGCAACGCGAGCACGTTGCGCACTCCCACCGACGCGTAGCAGCCGATCACGTGCCGCAGCTCCGCGACCGAGTGGCCCACCGCGGTGAGGTGCGCCATCGGGACCAGCGTGGTCTCCTGCGCGATCCGGCCGATGATCCGCACGGTGCGGTCCCGGCTGGACCCACCGGCACCGTAGGTCACCGACACGAACGCGGGGTCGGTCGACTCCAGTTCTCGCACGGCACGCCACAGCGCGGACTCCCCCGCGTCGTCGCGGGGTGGGAAGAACTCCACCGAGAACACGGGGTGGCCCCCGCCAATCCGATCGCTGACCGCCGTCACGCTGCCAGAGTAAAGCGTGGTCGTCCGCGGCACGGAACCTCGGCAGCGGCCGAACGAGGTACCACACCCGTCCGACGGTTGGCCGGTGCTCGCCGTAGGGTCTCGCGTGCCAGGGATCCGGCCCGTGGGCGCGCGGGACCCGTTGCGGGACGATCGATGCGGGCACGACTTCCGGAGGTGGGATGACCGGGCTGGACGCCACACCCGGGACGCGCCCCGGGGTGAGGACGGCCGAGGTGGTTCGGGCGCTGCACCCGCTGGACGAGGATGTCCCGGGAGCGGTGCACCGCGAGCTTGCCGACTTCCTGGCTGCCAAGCAGGTCGACGCCGAGGCCGTGGATCCGGCCTTCGCCGCCGCGGTGCACACGCTGATCACCTTCGTGCTCGGCGGCGGCAAGCGAATCCGCCCCGTGTTTGCCTGGTGGGGATGGCGCGGCGCCGGCGGCTCTCCCGACGGTCCCGAGGCCGCGGCCGTGCTGAGGGCGGTGAGCTCCCTGGAGCTCATCCAGGGTGGTGCGCTGGTGCACGACGACCTGATGGACGACTCCACCACCCGTCGGGGCGCGCCGAGCGTGCATGTGGACTTCGCCGACCGGCACCGCGACGCCGGCTGGCTCGGCGCCCCGGAGCGCTTCGGCGCCGCGGCCGCCATCCTGCTCGGTGACGTGGCGCTGGCCTGGGCGGACGACATGCTGCGAGGTGCCGGGCTCCGGCCGGACGAGCTGCGCCGGGCGCTCGCGGTGTGGCAGGCCATGCGCACCGAGCTTTTCGGCGGACAGTACCTCGACATGCTCACCCAGGCCCGCGGTGACGAGTCACCGGAGGCGGCGCTGCGGGTGGACCGCTACAAGACCGCGGCGTACACCGTTGAGCGCCCGCTGCACCTGGGGGCCGCCATCGCGGGGGCCGAGCCGGCCCTGGTCGCCGCGTACCGCCGCTTCGGGGTGGACGTCGGAACCGCCTTCCAGCTGCGCGACGACCTGCTGGGCATGTTCGGCGACCCGGCGGCGACCGGGAAACCAGCTGGCGAGGACCTGCGGGAGGGCAAGCGCACCCTGCTGCTCGCCTACGGCATGCGCGCTGCCGCTGACCGCGGCGCCCGGCACGCGGCCGACTTGCTGCGCACCGCCATCGGCGACCCGGACCTGCGTCTCGGCACCGTCGAGGCGGTGCGCGGCCTGCTCGTCGAGCTGGGCGCCGTGCGGCAGGTGGAGTGCCGCATCGCCGAGCTCACCGAGTCTGCGCTGGAGGTTCTCGATGGCGTCAAGGTAGCCGCCCCCGCCGCCGATCGGCTGGCCGAGCTGGCCGTACTCACCACCTGCCGCGCCTGCTGAGGAGCTCCGAGTGCGCACCGTCGCCGGATCCACCGATCACGTCGTCGTCGTCGGGGCAGGGCTGGCCGGGCTCGCGACGGCACTGCACCTGCTCGGCGCGGCCCGCCGGGTCACCGTGCTAGAGCGGGAGCCGCACCCCGGCGGCCGGGCCGGGCGCCTGGAGCTGGACGGCTACCGGGTCGACACCGGTCCGACCGTGCTGACCATGCCCGACCTCGTCGAGGAGGCGTTCGCCGCGGTGGGCGATCGCCTCGCCGACCGCCTGGACCTGGTGCGACTCGACCCGGCATACCGGGCCCGTTTCGCCGACGGGTCCACCATCGACGTGCACACCGACGCCGAGGCGATGGAGGCCGAGGTCCGGGCGGTGGCGGGCCCGGTCGAGGCCGCCGGTTACCGGCGGCTGCGGAGCTGGCTGACCGCGCTCTACCGCACCGAGCTGGGCCGGTTCATCGGCGCCAACTTCGACTCGCCGCTCGACCTGGTTGCCAGCCCGGCCGCGGTGCGGGACCTGGCGCGGCTGGCCGCGCTCCGCGGGTTCGGGCGGCTCGGGCCGCAGGTGGGCCGGTTCGTCCGGGACGCGCGGCTGCGGCGGATCTTCTCCTTCCAGGCGCTCTACGCCGGGGTGCCCCCGCGACGAGCGCTCGCCGCGTACGCGGTGATCGCGTACATGGACACGGTGGCCGGGGTGTACTTCCCTCGCGGCGGGATGCACGCGCTGCCCCGGGCGCTGGCCGGCTCCGCCGCGGACGCCGGTGCCGAGCTCCGCTACGGCACGGAGGTCACGACGATCGAGCGGACCGGGGACCGGGTCACCGCCGTCCGCACGTCCGGTGGAGAGCGGGTCACAGCCGACGCGGTGGTACTCACCCCCGACCTGCCGGTGGTGCACCGGCTGCTGGGCCGCAGCCCGCGACGACCCGTCCCGCTGCGGTGGTCTCCGTCGGCAGTGGTGCTGCATGCCGGCGTGCGGCCCGGCAGCACCGGCGCCTGGCCGGATCTGGCGCACCACACGATCAGCTTCGGAGGAGCGTGGGAGCAGACCTTCGACGAGATCATCCGAATCGGGCGGTTGATGAGCGATCCGTCCGTGCTGGTCACCCGCCCCACCGCCACCGACGCCTCGTTGGCGCCGGCCGGCCGGGAGTTGCTGTTCGTGCTCGCTCCCTGCCCGAACCTGCAGACCGCCCCGCTGGACTGGCACGCGATCGGCCCGGCCTACCGCGACGAGATCATCGGGGTTCTCGAGTGCCGCGGGTTGACCGGCCTGGGCGACGCCATCGAGGCCGAGCACCTGGTGACCCCGGCCGACTGGGCGGCCCAGGGGCTCGCCGCCGGCACCCCGTTCTCCGCGGCGCACACGTTCGCCCAGACCGGCCCGTTCCGCTCCGGCAACCTGGTCCGCGGGTTGGACAACGTGGTGCTGGCCGGATGCGGTACGACCCCCGGGGTCGGCGTGCCCACCGTGCTGCTCTCCGGCCGCCTGGCGGCCGAGCGGATCCTCGCGTCCCGGACGCTGCGTCGCCAGCCGCTGTGAAAGCATGTGCCGCGCAATGAGCCCGAGCCCGACCCCAGCCGCCACCGAGCCCGACGTGACCGTGGGCTCTGTGGCGACTGCACCGGGGTGCTCACTGCTCGACCGGATCCGGGCGGAGCGCCTGGCATCCGGCACCGTCCTGCTCGGCCTGCTGGGTTCCGTGCTGCTCGCGGCCGGTGCTGTGGGAGCCGGCGGCATCCTCGTGCAGGATCCGCTGATCACCGGCAGTCCGCTGTCCTGGGTGCGTTACGGCCACGGCCGCGACCTGGCCACCATGGTGCTCTACGTCGGGTTCGGACTCGTCGTGTGGGCCTGGGTGCGGTTGGGCCGCGACGTGCTGCGCGGGGGCGTGACCAGCAGCAACCTGCTCGCGGCCGGTGCGGTGTGGATCGCGCCTCTGCTCGTCTCGCCGCCGCTGTTCACCCGCGACGTCTACAGCTACCTCGGCCAGGGTGCGCTGGAACTGCACGGGCTCGACCCGTACGAGGTGGGCCCCGTCGAGCTGCCGCCGGGGCCGGTCCCGGACAACGTGCACTACGTCTGGCAAACCACGCCCGCACCCTACGGCCCGCTGTTCCTGTTCATCTCGAAGATCATGTACTGGGTGACGGGGGACAACACCGTCCTTGGCGTGATCGGGATGCGCCTGGTGCTGCTGAGCGGCCTCGGCCTGCTGGTCTACGCGCTTCCCCGGCTCGCCGAGCGGCTCGGCGGGAACGCGCCCGTGACGCTGTGGCTCGTCGTCGCCAACCCGATGACGTTGGTGCACCTGGTCGGCGGCCCGCACAACGACCTGCTCATGATCGGCCTGCTCGCAGCGGGGACGTTGCTGACGCTGCGGGGCCGGCACGTGGCCGGCATCGCCGTCGTCACTGTCGCCATGACGGTCAAGGCGTCCGCGGGGGTAGCGCTGCCCTTCCTGGTCCTGATCTGGGCATCGCGGCTGCCCGGAAACCGGTGGGCCCGGCTGCTCAAGGCGGGTCCACCGGCGCTCGCGGTCTTCGTCGGGGTGTTCGCCGGAGTCACCCTGGTGTCCGGAGTCAACCTGGGCTGGATCTCCGCACTCGACGCACCCTCGGAGACGATCTACAACTGGATGTCGCTGCCCACCGGGGTCGGTCAGCTCGCCCACGGCCTCACCGGGCTGTTCCTCGACGTCGAAGCCAGGCCGTTCATCGAGGTGGCCCGGCTGCTCGGCTCCGGACTGCTGCTCGCCCTGCTGGTCCGGCAGTGGTGGATGGCCCGGGAGGGCGGCCCGGACGCGATGCGCCGGGCGGCGTACCTCCTGCTGGCCTCGGCGGTGCTCGCCCCCGCGACGCTGCCCTGGTACCTCACCTGGGGGCTCGTGCTCGGCGCCTGCTTCGCCTGGACGCCCCGGGCGCTCGCGCTCGTGGTGGCGGCGTCGACGTGGCTCGTGCTCTCCAGCTACCCGAACGGGGAGATGGCGTTGACGTCCTGGCCGTACATGACGGGGACGGTCGCGGTCTCGGTGCTGGCCGCGGTGTCCCTGCTGTGGCCCGACCCGCTGCGGGTCCGCGCCCGGCGCCAGCCCCCTCGGGTGCGGGGCCCCCGCGATGCCGCCGCGACGTCCGGGACGGGCACCGGGTGAGCCGCGAGCTCGACGCCGCCGGGATCACAGACCCGGCGTTGCGGCAGTCCTATCTGCGGTGCCGGGCGCTCAACGCCGCTCACGGCCGGACCTACTTCCTCGCCACTCGGCTGCTGCCGGCGGGTTCCCGGCCCGCGATCCACGCCTTGTACGGCTTCGCACGTTTCGCCGACGACATCGTCGACGATCTCTCCGACACCCGGCCGTGGGCCGAGCGGCTCGCCCAGCTCGACGGGCTCACCGAGCAGCTGCGCCGGGGTCTTGCCACCGGTGGCTCGGCGCACCCGGTGCTCGCCGCGCTGGTGGACACCATACGACGCTACGAGATCGACCCCCAGCACTTCGAGGACTTCATGACCTCGATGCGGATGGACCGGCCGGTGGACGCGGGCGGGGTCGCCGGTTACGCCACCTTCGACGAGCTCACCCGCTACGTGCACGGATCCGCCGCGGTGATCGGGCTGCAGGTGCTGCCGGTGCTGGGGACCGTGGTGCCCCGCGCGCAGGCCGAGCCGGCGGCCGCCGCGCTGGGGGTGGCGTTCCAGGTCACCAACTTCCTGCGCGACGTCGGGGAGGACCTCGATCGCGGCCGGGTGTACCTGCCCGCCGACGAGCTCGCCGCGTTCGGGGTGGACCCGGAGCTGCTGCGGTGGTGCCGCACCACCCGGCGGTGCGACCCGCGAGTGCGTCGGGCACTGGCCCACCTGGTCGCGCTGACCCGGGCGATCTACCGGCGGGCCGCGCCGGGTCTGCCCATGCTCTCCCCGGTGTCGCGGGCCTGCGTGGCCACCGCCTTCACCCTGTACTGCGGAATCCTCGACGAGATCGTCGACGCTGGCTACGACGTCCTGGGACGCCGGGTGGCTGTTCCCCGCGGCCGGCGGCTGCGGGTCGCCGTCCCCGGCCTGGCTCGCGCGCTGTCGGCCCGCGCCCTGCCGCAGGTGCTCAGAACGCCAGCGCCTGGGCCCGTCGCCTGACCTCCCGGCCCCGGTCGGACCGCAACGCCCCGATGGGGGTGCCGGGCAGCGTGTCGTCCGGAGTGAACAGCCAGCGCAGCATCTCCTCGTCGGAGAACCCGGCGTCGCGCAGCACGGTCAGCGTGCCCAGCAGGTGCTTGACCACGGCCGGCTCCTGGTCGGCGAGGAAGTCGGCGGGCACCACGGGCACCCCGTCGCGTCGCACCGCCAGCAGCTGACCGTCGCGCAGCATCCGATGCACCCGGGTCATCGGCTGGCCCAACCGCTGCGCCACGTCGGGCAGCGGTAGCACGGGGATCCGGGGGTCCAGCACGTCGGGGACGGCAGGGATCTCACTCACGTCGCAATCATGCCGCCTCCGCGGGACTGAGCGCGCCGGCTGTGCTCACAACCCACCGATGGCGATGTACTTGGTCTCCAGGTACTCGTCGATGCCGACGTTGCCACCCTCCCGGCCGAGCCCGGAGTGCTTGATCCCGCCGAACGGCGCGGCGGGGTTGGACACCATGCCCTGGTTCAGCCCGACCATCCCCACCTCCAGGCGCTCGCTGACCCGCAGCGCCCGGTTCAGGTTCGCCGTGTAGACGTAACCGACCAGACCGAACTCGGTGTTGTTGGCGTCGGCGAGTGCCTCGTCTTCGTCACGGAACGAGGTGATCGGCGCAACCGGGCCGAAGATCTCCTCCCGCTGCAGCCGCGCCTCGATCGGGACGTCGGTGAGCAGGGTGGGCCGGTAGAAGTAGCCCGCGCCCTCGACCGACTTGCCGCCGACCAGCACGCGGGCACCCCTGTCCATCGCGTCACTGACCAGGCCCTGCACCTTGCCGCGCTGGTCACCGTCGATGAGCGGCCCGACGTCGACGCCGTCCTCGGTACCACGACCGATCCTCAGGGCGTCCATTCTTTCGGCGAGGCGTCGGGAGAACTCCTCAACCACGTCCTGGTGCACGTAGAACCGGTTCGCCGCGGTGCACGCCTCGCCGATGTTTCGCATCTTCGCGGTCATCGCCCCGTCCACGGCGGCGTCGAGATCGGCGTCGGCGAACACCAGGAACGGGGCATTGCCGCCGAGCTCCATCGACGTCCGGAGCACCTGCTCGGCGGACTGCTCGATGAGCATCCGGCCCACCGCGGTGGAGCCGGTGAACGAGAGCTTTCGGGCCCGCCGGTCGCGGATCAGCGGTTCCATCACCTTGCCGGTGCTCCTGGTGGTGACGATGTTGAGCACGCCGTCGGGCAGCCCGGCCTCGATGAGGATGCCGGCGAGCGCGAGCATCGACAGCGGGGTCTGCTGGGCGGGCTTCATCACCATCGTGCAGCCTGCCGCGACCGCGGGACCGATCTTGCGAGTGCCCATCGCGGCCGGGAAGTTCCACGGCGTTATCAGCAGACACGGGCCGACCGGCTGGCGCATGACCAGCTTGCGGCCCCGGCCGTTGACCGAGACCGCGTAGTCGCCCCCGATGCGCACCGCCTCCTCGGCGAACCAGCGGAAGAACTCCGCCGCGTATGCGATCTCGGCTTTGGACTCGGCGATCGTCTTGCCCATCTCCAGGGTCATCAACAACGCGAGGTCGTCGGTGCGCGCGGTCATCAGCTCGAAGGCCCGGCGCAGGACCTCGCCGCGCTTCCGCGGGGCGGTGGCCGCCCAGTCGGCTTGGGCGGCCACCGCCGCGTCCAGCGCCGCCACTCCGTCCTCGGGGGAGGCGTCGGCCACCGAGGTAAGCACCGTGCCGGTCGCTGGGTCCTCGACGTCCAACGTCTCGTTGCCCGTCGCCGACCGCCACCGGCCACCGATCAGCAACTCGGTGTTCACGGCATCGACGACGGCGTGCTCGCGGTCTGAGCTCATCTCGCGGTCACCTTTCGCAGCCCGCAGGCAGGATCGAGAGTGGACAGGTACAGCCCTGGAATGGTGTCACGGCACCCCGGGAGTGGTACGTACGATCGGGTGCTGTGGAGCGGGTGTGACGCAGCGGATCGACGGGCTGGTCGGCGTCCTACTCGATGGGCGTTACCGGGTCGGCGCGGTGCTGGCCCGGGGTGGGATGTCCACGGTGTACCGGGGCATCGACGTGCGGCTCGAGCGCCCGGTCGCGATCAAGGTGATGGCGCTCGGCTTCGCCGGTGATCCGGGATTCCTGCAGCGCTTCGAGCGTGAGGCCCGCGCCGCCGCCCGGCTGAACCATCCCGGCGTGGTGGACGTGTTCGACCAGGGCATCGACCGCTCCCCGGCCGGGGATCACGTGTTCCTGGTGATGGAGCTGGTGTCCGGCGGCACGCTGCGCGACCTGCTCGCTGACCGCGGTGCGTTGCCCGTTCCGCTGGCGCTCTCGGTTGCCGAGCAGGTGCTCTCCGCGCTGGCCGCCGCGCACAGCGCGGGCCTGGTGCACCGTGACGTCAAGCCGGAGAACGTGCTGATCGGCTTGGGCGGGGTGGTCAAGGTCGCAGACTTCGGGCTGGTCCGAGCGCTCGCGGAGGCCAGCATCACCACCGGCAACGTCATCCTCGGCACCGTCGCCTACCTCTCCCCCGAGCAGGTCGCCACCGGCACGGCCGATCCCCGCAGCGACGTCTATGCCACCGGGGTGCTGCTCTACGAGCTGCTCACCGGCCGGCCCCCCTACACCGGCGACACCGCGCTCTCGGTGGCCTACCGGCACGTCAACGACGACGTCCCGCCGCCGAGCTCGGTGCTGCCCGACCTGCCGACACGCCTCGACGAGCTCGTGGTGGGCGCTACCCGCCGCGACCCGGCCCTCCGGCCGGAGGATGCCTCGGCGTTCCTGCTCGCGCTGCGCGAGGTGCGCAGCGAGCTCGGCATCCGCGGGGTGAGCGTGCCGGTGCCCGGGCAGGTGCCGCCGACCGCAGCGCACGATCCGGGTAGGTCGACGGCCGCCGGGCAGGTGGGCCCACGCGGGACCCGGGCCATCACCCGGAACGACGTACCCGCGGCGGCACCCGCCCGCCCCCCGGTGCCGCCCCGTAACCAGTACGACCGGGACCAGTACGCACGCCGGGACCAGTACGAGCGTCAGCGGTCACGCAGCCGCCGGGCGTTCCGCGCCTGGCTGACGGTGGTGCTGCTGCTGGCCTGCGCGGTCGGCACCGCCGCCTGGTGGTTGGGCGCGGGGCGGTGGACATCGGTGCCGTCGGTGACGGGCCTGGACCGCGCCGCCGCCGAAGCCCTGCTGACCGAGGCCGACCTCGACACCGAGATCGTCGAGGACCACTCCGACTTGATGCCGCTCGACCGAGTGATCGGCACCGATCCCCCCGTGGGTGAGCGGGCGATCCGCGGCACCGACATCGAGCTGGTCGTCTCGCTGGGGCCGCCGGTGGTGCCGGACCTGCCCCCGGGCACCTCGGTCGAGGACGCCGAGCGCCTCGTCACCGACGCGGACCTGCGCCCCGTCACCGATCCCGCGGCGGCCGAGTTCAGCGACACCGTGCCGGAGGGTGAGGTGGCCGGGCTGCGGCCGGAGCCGGGCACCGTACTCACCGTGGGCGCACCGGTGACCGTCGTGGTGAGCCGGGGGGTCGCGCCGACCACGGTGCCGGATGTCCGCACGCTGACGGAGGCGGATGCCACGGCGGCACTCGCGGACGACGGCCTCTCCGTCTCCCGCGTCGAGCGGCATTTCGACGGCGAGGTCCCCGGCGGGCGGGCGATCGGCACCAAGCCGCCGGCCGGTGAGGACACCCTCCGCGGCACCGAGGTGACCCTGCTGGTGAGCACCGCGCTCGTGGTGCCCGACGTCACCGGGCGGACGGTGGCCGAGGCGCGGCAGATCCTCGCCGACGCCGGGCTGCGGGCCACTGTCCGGCAGTTCTTCGGTGACGACTCCAGCCGGGTGCTCTTCCAGACCCCCGGCGGCGGGAGCGTCGCGGAACCGGACAGCGCCGTGCGGCTCATCACGCCCTGACTCCGTGGCGGCGCCTCGCTACGGAGCCTGGTGCGGGGCCTATGCTCGGTGATCGCGACCGGATGAGGGGACATGCGGATGGACACGTTGTTGGTCGTGGTGCTCGTGCTGCTCGCCGTCGGCGCGGTGATCGCCGTAGCGTTGAAGCTCCGTCGCCGCTCGCGACCCGGCCCTCCGCCGGAACCGGCCGCTCCGGTCGACCCGCTGGCCAGTCACGAGGGCGTCACCGACGTCCGGACCCTGCGGGCCGGGGACATGGTCGACTACCGCGGCACCCTGTACTTCGTCCGCGGCTCGCTGCGGTTGACCGAGGGTGGCTACAGCTGGGCCGAGCACTTCCTCGACGACGCCCGCAGTGCCCGGTGCTGGATCTCGGTGGAGGCGGACCCCGACGTCGAGGTGGTGCTCTGGACCGAGCGCGACGTACCTGCCGAGCCGGGCGGGGAGCAGATGGAGGTCGACGGTGTGACCTACCGGCTCGACGAGCGTGGCACCGCCCATTACCGCTCCGAGGGCACCACCTCGCTCGCGGAGCAGGGCAGCGTGGAGTACGTCGACTACACCGGCGACGGCGGGCGTGCACTGAGCTTCGAGCGCTTCGACGGCGGGAAGTGGGAGGCCGGGGTCGGCGAGGCGGTGGTGCTCTCCGCGCTGCGGGTCTACCCGGCTGGCAGCACCCGGCCGTGAGAGCGCTCATCGCGGCACCGTTCGTCGACTCCCGCGCCGCCGACCTCAGCCTGGCCTTCGGCCTGGACCGGCTGCCCGCACTGGGCACCCATCGGGTGGAGCTGCCGGGTGTGTCGGTGGAGCTGCGGGTGCTCGGGGCCTCACACCAGGTGGTGCTCGACCTCGACGGGCTCGAGTGGTCGGAGACGGTGGCCTGCCTGCCCGATCGGGCCGGCGCGCTGCCGACCCGGGAGGAGAGCCGGGCCGGCCACCTGGTGGCCCGG
>DASQWR010000245.1:0-13538 GCA_035640155.1 Pseudonocardiaceae bacterium | reverse complement strand
TCTCCCAAGTGGGCGCGCCGCTGGGCGCGCGCGAGGTGACCCTGGACGGGCGGCCGGGGGTGCTGCTGGTGCTGCCGACGGGGGAGATCGCCCGGTTCCGGCTGCTCGTCGTCGGCCCGGGTTGCCGCCCGGGCAACCCGGGCCTTCTCGCGGACGCCATCGTCGGACGGTGACCGGGAACAGGCTTCCCCAGGATCGTGTTGTGGCAGACGTGAACGAGCAGATCCGCGACCTGGTGATCATCGGCTCCGGTCCGGCCGGCTACACTGCCGCGGTGTACGCGGCCCGCGCCCAACTGGTGCCCCTGGTGTTCGAGGGCAGCCAGTACGGCGGGGCACTGATGACGACCACCGACGTCGAGAACTACCCCGGCTTCCGTGACGGGATCATGGGTCCGGAGCTGATGGAGCAGATGCGCGCCCAGGCCGAGCGCTTCGGTGCCGACCTGCGCGCTCACGACGTCGAGTCCGTCGACCTCACCGGAGACGTCAAGACGGTGACCGTGGACGGCACCACCCACCGGAGCCGCACCGTGGTGCTCGCGATGGGCGCCGAGCCACGCTACCTCCGGGTTCCCGGGGAGCAGGAGCTGCTCGGGCGCGGAGTGAGCTCGTGCGCCACCTGCGACGGGTTCTTCTTCCGCGACCAGGACATCGCCGTGATCGGGGGTGGCGACTCGGCGATGGAGGAGGCCACCTTCCTCACCCGCTTCGCCCGCTCGGTGACGATCGTGCACCGGCGTGCGGAGTTCCGGGCCTCCCGGATCATGCTCGACCGCGCCCGGGCGAACGAGAAGATCCGCTGGCGCACCGGCGTCACCGTCGAGCGGGTGCTCGGGGAGACCGGGGTGAGCGGCCTGCAGCTCTCGGACGGCACCACCCTGGAGGTCACCGGCATGTTCGTGGCGATCGGGCACGATCCGCGCAGCGAGCTCGTCCGTGGCCAGGTCGACCTCGACGACGAGGGCTACGTTCGGGTGGCGACGCCCACCACCACGACCAACCTGGACGGCGTCTTCGCCGCCGGCGACCTGGTCGACCACACCTACCGGCAGGCCGTCACCGCAGCCGGCACCGGCTGCGCTGCCGCGATCGACGCCGAGCGCTGGCTCGCCGAGCACGGCGAGCCCGCAGCGGAGAAGGCACCCGAGTTCGTCGGTGGCGGCTACGGCCCCGGCAACTGACCCGGACGATCCCCCAAGAGGAGAGACATGGCTGACAAGTCCACCGTGGACGTGACCGACCAGACCTTCGGCAACGAGGTGCTGGGCAGCGACAAGCCGGTGCTGGTCGACTTCTGGGCGACCTGGTGCGGGCCGTGCAGGCAGGTGGCCCCGGTGCTCGAGGAGATCGCCTCCGAGAACAGTGCGAAGCTCAGCGTCGCCAAGATGGACATCGACGCGAACCCGAGCACCGCGCGGGACTACCAGATCATGTCGATCCCCACGATGATCCTGTTCAGCGGCGGCAAGCCGGTGAAGCAGATCATGGGCGCCAAGCCGAAGGCAGCGCTGCTCGCGGATCTCGCCGACTACCTGTGAGGTTGCTGACGCTGCTGTGAGGGACCGGCGCGCAACCGGACAGCCCTGACGACCGTCTCAGGGGCAAGGGGCACAATGAGCCCTCACATGAGGAGTCCTCATGTCCCCCGCCGGTGCGGTCCCGTGCACCGGTGCCCGAGAGCGAAGTGAGGGTGCATGCAGCTGCTGCGCCGCGGCGACCTCGGACCGGCGGTGGCCGAGCTGCGGGCGATGCTGATCTCGCAGGGGCTGCTGCCGCCGGGACCAGCGCCGGACGTCTTCGACATCGCCGTCGAGCATGCGGTGTGCGCGTTCCAGCAGCGTCGTGGCCTCACCGTCGACGGGACCATCGGCCCTGTCACCTACCAGGCGCTGTGTGACGCACGGCTGCGGCTCGGGGACCGCAGCCTCACCTACTCCGTGAGCCATCCCATGCGTGGCGACGACGTCGCCGCGCTGCAGGAACGGCTGCTCCAGCTCGGCTACGACGTCGGCCGCGCCGACGGCGTGTTCGGTCCGCAGACCGAGCATGCGCTGCGCAGCTTCCAGCGCGACTACGGGCTCCAGGTGGACGGGCTGTGCGGACCGGGCACGCTGCGTGCGCTGCGCCAGCTCGGGCTCAGGATCGGGGGTGGCAGGCCGGTCTACCTGCGAGAGCAGGAGCAGGTCCGCCGATCCGGCCCGGCGCTGCGCGGCAAGCGGATCGTCATCGATCCCAGCCACGGCGGCCCCGACCGCGGCTTCGTCGTCGACGGCGTCGCCGAGGCGGACCTGATGTGGGATCTCGCCCAGCGCCTGGAGGGCCGGATGGCGGCCACCGGCATGGAGACGCTGCTCTCCCGCGGCCCTAGCAGCAGCCCATCGGAAGCCCAGCGGGCGACCTTCGCCAACAACGCCGGCGCCGACCTGGTGCTCTGCCTGCACACCGACGCGAACGGGTCCCCGCACGCGCAGGGCGTCGCGACCTTCCACTTCGGCACCGGCAACGGCACCACGTCCACCGTCGGCGAGGCACTCGCCGGGTTCCTGCAGCGGGAGCTGGTGCACCGCACCGGCATGCTGGACTGCGGTACCCATCCCAAGACATGGGAGGTGCTGCGCATGACGCGGATGCCGGCGGTGCGCCTCGAGCTGGGCTACCTCACCCACCCGCACGACCGCCGCAAGCTGCTCGACCCCGCATTCCGCGACGTCGTCGCGGAGGGAGTCCTCATCGCCGTCAAGCGGCTCTACCTGCTGGGGGAGAACGACCAGCCGACCGGGACGTTCACCTTCGCCGACCTGTTGCGCGGTGAGCTCGCCAAGGCGGAGTAGCGGGTCGCTCAGGTCGGGTGCAGGCTCGGTTCCACCGCCCCGATGGTCATCGACCCGAGCAACCGCTCCAACGCCGCCTCGACGTCTTCCTTCCAGGTCAGGGCTGTCCGCAGCTCCAGCCGCAGCCGGGGCCACCGCGGGTGCGGGCGCACCGTCTTGAAGCCGACCTGCTGCAGGAACGCGGCAGGCACCACGCACGAGGAGGTCTCGTCCGGGCGGGCATCCCCGAACGCCTCCACAGCCTTCACGCCCCGCCGGGTCAGGTCCTTGGCCACGGCCTGCACGAGCATCCGTGCCAGCCCGCCGCCACCGAACTCCGGCAGCACCCGCAGTGCGGTGAGCAGCACCGCGTCCGCACTGACCGGCGAGGTGGGGAACGCCGCGGCCCGGGGTACCGCTGCGGGTGGGGCATAGAGCACGTAGCCGGCCGGAACGTCGCCGACCATCACGATGCGCCCGCACGAGCCCCACTCCAGCAGGACGCCGGAGACCCATGCCTCCTTCTCCAGCTCGGTCTGGCCGAAGTCCTCGGCCTGCTCCCGGATGTGCGGCGCGAGCTCCCAGAAGACGCACCGGCGGCATTGCTTGGGCAGTTGGTCGAGGTTGTCCAGAGTGACCCCGACGACCCGACGGGACACCGGATCTCCCTCCCGCTCCGCGTTCCCTCGCCAGCACCAGACCTCCTGCAGGGCCCGTCATACGAGCATATGCCGGTGACCACTGGGGTGAGAAGGTGCACGTGGTCCCGCCGGTTGGTCCCGCTGGCTGATGCCGCCGGTTGGTCCCGCTGGCTCGTTCCGGTGGGCACCTCCGGCAGTCGCCACCGGGTCTCCGGCGTCGACCGGCACCTACACTGGCACCTGACCAGTGGGGCACCCTGACGACTTTGAGACTCCCATGACGCAAGCCCAGCAGCCGGAGCGCGCCACGCAGCGCAGCCTCGACCCGCACCTGCACCGCTACGCCCGGCGCACTGTGGGGATGACCGCATCGCAGGTCCGGGCGCTCTTCGCCGTCGCGAGCCGTCCCGAGGTGGTGTCCCTGGCCGGTGGCATGCCCTACCTGCCGGTGCTGCCGATGGAGTCGCTGGCCGGGGAAGTGGCTCGAGTGGTGAGTTCCGAAGGCCTGACGGCGCTGCAGTACGGCTCCGCGCAGGGCACTCCTGAGCTGCGGGAGCAGATCTGCGAGGTGATGGCGCTGGAGGGCATCTCCGCCCACCCGGACGACGTCACGGTGACCGTGGGCTCGCAGATGGCCCTGGACATGGTCACCCGCATCTTCTGCGACCCCGACGACGTGGTGCTCGCCGAGGCGCCGTCCTACGTCGGCGCGTTGACCACGTTCGCCTCCTACCAGGCGCAGGTGGTGCACGTCGCGATGGACGACGACGGGCTGGTGCCGGACGCGCTGCGCTCTGCACTGAGCGCGCTGCGAGTCCAGGGCCGCACCCCGAAGTTCCTCTACACGGTGCCGAACTTCCACAACCCCGCCGGGGTGACACTCGCCGTCTCGCGGCGCGCCGAGATCCTGGAGATCTGTGCTGAGCGCGACGTGCTGGTGATCGAGGACAACCCGTACGGGTTGCTCGGCTTCGAGGGCCAGACCTACCCGGCGATGCGTGCCCGCGAACCGGCCAACGTCGTCTATCTGGGGTCGTTCTCCAAGACCTTCGCCCCCGGTCTGCGGGTGGGATGGGCGCTGGCGCCACACGCCGTGCGGGAGAAGCTGGTGCTGGCCGCGGAGTCGGCGACGCTGTGCCCGCCGATCTTCACCCAGACCGTGGTGTCACGCTACCTCAGGACGCACGACTGGAAGGGCCTGATCAAGACATACCGCGAGGCGTACCGCGAGCGGTGCGACGCGATGCTCGACGCGCTCGAGCATTACCTGCCGGGGTGCACGTGGACGCACCCTGCCGGTGGCTTCTACGTCTGGCTCACCGTTCCGGAGGGTCTGGACACCAAGGCGATGCTGCCCCGCGCGGTGACCCATCGGGTAGCCTACGTGCCGGGCACCGCGTTCTACGCGGACAACTTCGGCAGCCGGCAGATGCGACTGTCGTTCTGCTACCCCACTCCAGAGCGGATCACCGAGGGAGTGCGGCGGCTCGCCACCGTCCTCGACGGCGAGACCGAGCTGCTGGCGACCTTCGGTAGTGTCAGCCCGCGCGCGGTGTCCGGCCCGCTGGCACCGTCGCCGGACACGGCCTGACACCGCAACGTCCACCAGCCCGCAACGTCCCCAGCAGAGCCCGTCCCAGAAGGGGCTCTCGGCCGGGCGCGTCCCGAGGAGTCCATTGTGGATCGATCCCGAGGAGTGCCCGGAGGCGAACGTACCGTGGCCGATCGTCATGTCGTGGTGCTGGCCGGGGGGCTGTCCCATGAGCGCGAGGTGTCACTGCGCTCCGGCCGGCGAGTGTCCGCGGCACTGCGCCGGGCCGGGCTCGCCGTGGCGGAGTGCGACGCCGACGCCACGCTGGTCGCGCGGCTGGCGGAGCATCGCCCTGCCGCGGTCGTCGTGGCGCTGCACGGCGGGGCGGGGGAGAACGGGGCGATCCAGTCGGTACTGGAGATGTTGGAGATACCCTACGTGGGTACTGATCCACGTGCGTGCCGGCGCGCCTGGGACAAGCCGTGCGCGAAGGCGGAGCTCGCGCGCGCCGGGTACGCCACCCCGAGCTGGATCGCGCTGCCGCACGCCGCCTTCCGTGACCTCGGGGCCCGGGCGGTGCTCGACGCGCTGACCACCCGGCTGGGACTGCCACTGATGCTCAAGCCGGACCAGGGCGGTTCGGCGCTCGGTGCCCACGTGGTGCATGAGCCCGACGAGCTGCCCGCCGCGATGGTCGGATGCCTGGCCTACGGCGACACCGTGCTCGCCGAGCGTTACGTCGACGGTGTCGAGGTGGCGATCACGGTGCTTGAGGATGCCGACGGTCCGCGCGCCCTACCGGCAGTGGAGGTCGATCCCGGGACCGGGGTGTACGACTATGCCGCCCGCTACACCGCCGGGCTCACCACCTTCCACGCGCCGGCCCGGCTGGATCCCGGAGCCGCCGCCGCGGTGGAGGAACTGGCGGTCGCCGCGCACCGGCTGCTTGGGCTGCGGGACCTCTCGCGTACCGACGCGGTCGTCACCCCGGACGGGGTGGCCCATTTCCTCGAGGTCAACGTGGCACCGGGGCTCACCGAGACCTCGTTACTGCCGATGGCCATCGACTGTGCCGGGTCCGACCTCGGGTCGGTTTTCGCCGGGCTCGTCGAGCAGGCCGTGCGCCGCGGCGCCCCGTGAAGCCGCTCGGGCCGTTCCCGCGACGTCGCTGCGTTGCTCGGGGTCGCGCTGCTCGGGGTCCATCAGCGACACGATGCGCTCAAGGTCGTCCACGGACCCGAACTCGATCACGATGCGGCCCTTGCGTCGACCCAGGTCGATCTTGACGCGGGTGTCGAAGCCGTCGGAGAGGCGCTCGGCGAGTCCCTGTAGACCTGGTGCCTGCAGCGGTCGCCGGGGCGCTGGCCCGGCTGGCCGGCTGGCCCCGGGAGTCCTCCGCGCCACGGTGACGGCCTCCTCGGTGGCACGCACCGACATCCCCTCGGCGACGATGCGCCCGGCGAGCTCCTCCTGCGCGCCGGCACCCTCGAGGCTCAACAACGCGCGGGCGTGTCCCGCGGACAGTACCCCCGCGGCGAGCCGGCGCTGCACCGCGACCGGCAGCCGCAGCAGACGGATGGTGTTGGTGATGACTGGCCGGCTGCGGCCGATCCGCGAGGCGAGCTCCTCATGCGTCACGTCGAACTCCTCCAGCAGCTGCTGGTACGCCGCCGCCTCCTCCAGCGGGTTGAGCTGCACTCGATGGATGTTCTCCAGCAGGGCGTCGCGAAGCATCGCATCGTCCGCGGTGTGCCGGACGATGGCCGGGATGTGCTCCAGCCCGGCCTGCTGGGCAGCGCGCCACCGCCGCTCCCCCATCACCAGCTCGTAGCGACCTGCCCCGGTCGTGCGCACCACGATCGGCTGCATCAGGCCGAACTCGCGGATGGAATGCTCCAACTCGCCGAGTGACTCCTCGTCGAACACGTGCCGCGGCTGCCGGGAGTTGGGAACGATCGCGTCGATCGACACCTCCTGGTACACCGCGCCCGCCACGTCGCCGCGTGGCGCACCTCGGTCCGGCTGCGGTCCAGAGGTCTCCGGCCGGGACTCGGCATCCCCTGATGACACTGGCAGTCCACTGGGGATCAGCGCGGCCAGACCACGACCGAGTCCCCCCCTGCGCTCGGTCATCAGCTGCTCTCCCCGTCCCGCTGCGCACAGCGGATGGCGATCTCCCGGGCAGCGTCGAGATAGCTCATCGCGCCCTTTGAGCCGGGGTCGTAGGCCAGCACTGTCTGCCCGTATCCGGGGGCCTCGGAGACCTTCACACTGCGGGGGATGACGGTGCGCAGCACCTGCTCACCGAAGTGCTGCCGCACCTCTGCGGTCACCTGGTCGGCAAGTTTGGTGCGACCGTCGTACATCGTGAGCAGGATCGTCGACACGGTCAAGGTCGGGTTGAGGTGCGCCTGCACGAGGTTGATGTTGCTCAGCAGCTGGCCGAGTCCCTCCAGGGAGTAGTACTCGCACTGGATGGGAATGAGTGCCTCCGGGGCGGCAACCAGGGCGTTCACCGTGAGCAGGCCGAGTGACGGCGGGCAGTCGATGAAGACGTAGTCGATGCCGAGCCCGTCCAGTGCCGCTGCGGAGAGTGCCCCCTTGAGACGGGACTCCCGGGCCACCATCGTGACGAGCTCGATCTCGGATCCCGCGAGGTCGATCGTGGCCGGGATGCACAGCAGGTTGGGGGATTGGGGGCTCGCTACCACCACATCGGAGATACTGACTTCCCCGAGTATCAGCTCATATACCGACGGCGTGCCGCTAGGATGCTCCACCCCGAGCGCAGTGCTGGCGTTTCCCTGCGGGTCGAGATCCACGACGAGGGTGCGCAGCCCGTGCATTGCCAGCGCCGCAGCGATGTTCACCGTGCTGGTGGTCTTACCCACGCCGCCCTTCTGGTTCGCCACGGTGAACACTCTGCGCCGCGAAGGCCGCGGAAGCCGGGACTCCTGGTGTAGTACCCGGGCCGCCCGTTCGGCCTCCTCAGCGATGGGAGTTCGCCCGCATTCACCGCTCTCTATGCCTTCCGAGTAGTGGACCGTCCCTCCATCGAGGGTTTCCGTCCCCACGTCAGCACGATCTGGTTGGTCCGCAACGACGCTCAGGAGTGCTGTTCCACGTGAAACTACTGATGTCTGCCGCTCCGGGTTCACGCTCGCCGATCCTTCCTTGTCCGGGCCGCCGAAGCAGGGCCGACACGCCGTCGGGTCACCGCCACCACGGTCGTTGGTGGTTCGACCACCGCCGCACCGCACTCCACGATCTCGACGTCACCGCCGCCCGCCCGGCGAATCTGGCCGCCGTCTCGCGCTACCTCCTCTGGAGCGCTCGCGCCCTTCAATGCAAGAAGCCGGCCGCCGGTTCGCACCAAGGGCAGGCACCAGGCTGCCAACCAGCCCAGCGGTGCCACCGCCCGAGCCGTCACCACATCCCAGTCCTGGCCGGCGGCTCGTCCCTCGTGCTGCTCGGCCCGACCCCGGTGCACCGGCATCGGCAAGTCGAGATCGGCCGTGACCTCCTCCAACCACGCCACGCGACGGGCCATCGGCTCCAGCAGTGCAACCGTGAGATCGGGGCGCGCGAGCACCAGTGGGATGCCCGGCAGACCGGCACCAGATCCGACGTCGAGCACCCGACAGGCCCCGGGAACCAGGTCTCCGATCACTGCGCAGTTCAGCACATGGCGCTCCCATAACCGCTCCGTCTCGCGGGGACCCACCACGCCTCGCTCGACCCCCGAACCGGCGAGCAGCGCCACGTACCGCTCGGCGAGCGCCATCCGCTCGCCAAATATCCGGGCGGCCTGAGGCGGCGCCGGCGGGGGATGCCTATCCGCTACCAGCATGGGCACCATCCCCGTCCTCGCGTTCACATTAGAACAGTCTCGCGGTTTCACGTGGAACAGCGCCTGCCTGTGATTGTGGCGCTCACAAATCAGCCCTGGGGAGATGGCGGGCCACGGGCCGATAATGCCCGGCCTCAACGGTCAAGCAGGACCACGACCCGACGCCGGGGCTCCTCGCCCTCGCTCTCGCTCAAGACTCCGTCCACGCCTGCCACTGCATCGTGCACGATCTTGCGCTCAAAGGGTGTCATCGCCTGGAGTCGGAGCGGTTCCCCCTCGTCACGCACCTTCTCCGCCGTCCTCCGAGCGAGATCGGTCAGCTCCACCCGGCGGGCCGCCCGCCACTGCGCGATGTCCAACATCAACCGGCTCCGTACGCCAGTGACCTGCTGGACGGCAAGGCGGGTCAGCTCCTGCAGCGCCTCCAACACCGTGCCCCTGGAGCCGACCAGATTCTCGAGGTCGTCACCACCCTCGATGCTCACCACCGCACGCCCGGCCTCCACGTCCAAGTCGATGTCACCGTCGTAGTCGACAAGGTCGAGCAGTCGCTCGAGGTAGTCACCAGCAGCGTCGCCCTCCCGCACGAGCAGCTCCTCGGAGGGCACCTCGTTCCGGCCGTTGCGGTTCGCGGTGGCCTCCTCCACCGTGGTGGCCGGCCCCTCGGTCACCGGTCCCTCGGTCACCGGTCCCTCGATCACCGGTCCCTCGATCACCAGCCCCTCAGATGCCAGCGTCTCGGACACAGCTGTCTCCTCTCTGCGCACGGGCACCTCGTCACCGGCGCTTCTTGCTCTTCTTGCTGCGGGCACGGGGTTTGGCCATCCCTGGGACCGCTCCGTTCTCGGCTCCGTCGGACGTGCTGTTCCCTTCACCCGCGCGCGTACGGTCCCCGTTCGACGAGCCCCGGGGCTCCACCTCGCCCGAGGCTCCGTCCGGGGGACTGACACTGCGCTTCGGACGTGTCGGCTTCTGCCCCGGTCGTGGAGCCGTGGAGCCCCGTCGGATGATCGACTCCTGCTTCTTCTCATGCTCCTCGACGTCGATCCGGCGGTAGATCACGTACTGCTGACCCAGCGTCCACGCGTTGTTCGACAGCCAGTAGATGAGGATTGCGAGCGGGAAGAAGGGGCCACCGACGACCACGCCTATCGGGAACAGGTACAGCATGACCTTGTTCATGATGGCGGCCTGCGGGTTGGCTGTCTGCGCCTCGGTCTGCCGCGCCACCGAGTGCCGTGAGGTGAAGTGCGTCAGGATGCCGGCCAGGATCATCAGTGGCACCGCGACCAGCGCGATGTCCAGCCGGGTCACCCCGGCGAAGGCATCGAGCTGCTCCGTAGGCTGCGTGATCCAGCCGGACAGCGGCGCGCCGAAGAGCCGGGCGTCGAGGAACGACTGCACCTCGTCCGCGTCGAAGACGTAGTTCGCGGTGTTCCGGTTCACCTCAGGGGAGAGAAACGGCCGGTTGAACGATCTGAGCACGTGGAACAGGCCGATGAAGACCGGGATCTGCACGAAGATCGGGAGGCAGCCGGCCACCGGGTTCACGCCGTGCTGGGTCTGCAGCTTCTGCATCTCGGCCGCCATCTTCTGGCGGTCGTTGCCGTACTTCTTCTTCAGCTTCTGGATCTCGGGGGCGAACTCCTGCATCTTGCGCATGGAGCGCACCTGGCTCACGAACGGCTTGATCAGCAACGTCCGCAGGGTGAACACCAGGAACACCACGGCGAGTGCCCAGGCGACTCCGTTCTCCGGTCCCAGGACGTAACCGAATACCTTGTGCCAGAACCACAGGATGGCCGACACCGGGTAGTAGACGAAGTTCAGCAAGGTGACTCACTCTCGGCGGGCGGACGGGGGAGCGGTGTCCCGTCACGAGCTGGAGGCACCGGATCCAGACCTCCAGGGTGCCAGGGTCCGCAGCGCAGGAGCCGGCGCAGGGTCAGCCAGGACCCGCGGAGCACGCCGTGCAGCGTCAGCGCCTCGACGGCGTACGCACTGCACGTCGGGTGGAAGCGGCAGGTCGGGGGCAACCCGGGAGAGATCCAGCGCTGGTAGAAACGCAGCGGGACCACGGCCGCACGAGCGACCCGGTGGGCCGGCGTTTCGCACGTCCGGCTCATCGCCGGCGGCCCGCAGGCAGCGCCCGGGACAAGGCGGAGTCCAGGTCCCGACCCAGCTCGGCACTGGAGGCGGCCCCCGCCCGGGGAAGCGCGCGGATCACGACGAGTGCTCCGGCGGGCAGCCGGTCCAGCCGCGCGCGGAGCAGGTGACGGAGCCGGCGCTGCACCCGGTGCCGTACCACGGCGCCCCCCACCGCGCGGCTCACCACGAAACCCGCCAGGGCACGGTCGCGGTCACCCTGACGGTCCGGGTGCGCCACGGCCAGGTGCACCACGAGCGTGCCACCGGCAGCTCGCCGCCCTCGCCGCAGCGCAGTCACGAAGTCCTGGCGACGGGTGAGCCGAGCAGCCGCAGGCAACACCGGAGGAGTCCGGTCCGCCTCAGGCCGACAGTTCGGTGCGGCCCCGGCGGCGGCGGGCGGCGATGATCGCGCGGCCGGCACGGGTGCGCATGCGCAGCCGGAACCCATGGGTCCGAGCCCGGCGACGGTTGTTCGGCTGGAACGTGCGCTTGCCCTTGCTCACGGCTGTCCTTCTCCCGATGATCGCGATCTCGGTGACCGCGAGTCGCCCGCAGCGTGGATTGGGCTACGGGTGGCCGAACTGTCTCCTCGGTCGCGAGACGCGGCGATCCTGCGCCTGAGCATGTTGCCACGCCCACCGGTCGGCGGGGAGACCTCCTGAGGGTAAGCGGCCGACGCACTCGGGTCAAAACGATCCGGCCCGTCGGCCCGTCGAGCGGGTCCGAACCAGCGGACCTTCTTGTGGTAGGGCCCCCTCCTTGTTACCGTGCCCCTCGCGGTTCGGGTGTCGGGGGGAGAGGGCCATGTGAAACTCGGATGGTTCGTCGCACCCCAGGGGTACGCCGACCGTCTCGGCAACGTCGTGCACAGCTGTGGACAACCTTGTGGACACCGAGCGGTCCGAGGGTCCACCGGCCGGGAGGGGCTCGCGGTGTCGGAGGGCCACACGGATCTCGGCCGGGTCTGGAACGAGGTCGTGCAGGATCTCTCCACCGGAACCCTCTCTGCCCAGCAGCGTGCCTGGATGCGGGTTACCCGTCCGATCGGCCTGCTCGACAACACGGCGCTGCTGGCCGCCCCGAGTGACTTCGCCAAGGAAGCCATCGAACGCGTGCTGCGCGAGCCGATCAGCCAGGCGCTCTCCCGCCGTCTCGGCCGGGACGTCTCCCTCGCGGTGAAGGTGGACCACCCGCTACCCGTCCCGCCGTCTCCCACCGGCGTCAGCGGCGCGGGTCCCAGCGCGCCGGGATCCCCCGACACCTCCCGCAACGACATCCACGCGGGGGACGACACCGACGCCGGGGACGACGAAACCGAGGAGAACGAGGAGGAAGCCGCCCTCGCCACGGTGCACGAGATCTGGCCGACACATCCTGGCCCATCCTCCCCGCAACCCGTCACGGCACCGAACTCGCAGACCAGGCTGAACGAGAAGTACACCTTTGACACGTTCGTCATCGGCGCGTCCAACCGGTTCGCGCACGCCGCGGCGGTAGCCGTGTCAGAGGCACCGGCGCGGGCGTACAACCCGCTGTTCGTGTGGGGCGAGTCGGGCCTGGGCAAGACGCACCTGCTGCACGCCGTCGGCCACTACGCGCAGCGGCTGTTCCCCGGGATGCGGGTGCGCTACGTGTCCACCGAGGAGTTCACCAACGACTTCATCAACTCGCTGCGTGACGACCGCAAGGTGGCCTTCCAGCGTCGCTACCGTGACGTCGACGTGCTGCTGGTGGACGACATCCAGTTTCTGGTGGGCAAGGAAGGCACCCAGGAGGAGTTCTTCCACACCTTCAACACGCTGCACAACGCGAACAAGCAGATCGTGGTGTCCTCGGACCGTCCCCCCAAGCAGTTGGCGACGCTGGAGGACCGGCTGCGCACCCGGTTCGAGTGGGGTCTGATCACCGACATCCAGCCGCCCGAGCTCGAGACGCGCATCGCGATCCTGCGCAAGAAGGCCGCCGGTGACCGGCTGGCCGCCCCGGACACCGTGCTGGAGTTCATCGCCGCGCGCATCGAGCGCAACATCCGCGAGCTCGAAGGTGCCCTGATCCGGGTCACCGCCTTCGCCTCGCTCAACCGCCAGCCAGTCGACGTCCAGCTCGCCGAGATCGTGCTGCGCGACCTCATCCCCGACGCCCAGGCGCACGAGATCGGCGCATCAATGATCATGGCGGTGACCGCGGAGTACTTCGCGCTGACCATCGATGAGCTCTGCGGTCCGGGCAAGACCAAGGCGGTGGCCCAGGCCCGGCAGATCGCGATGTACCTGTGCCGTGAGCTCACCGACCTGTCCCTGCCACGAATCGGGCAGACCTTCGGCGGCCGCGACCACACCACCGTCATGCACGCCGAGAAGAAGATCCGCAAGGAGATGGCCGAGCGGCGCCGCACCTACGACCAGGTGCAGGAGCTCACCTCCCGCATCAAGCAGCGCGCCCGGACCTGACCGGCGCGCCACCCGTCCTGCGCTCGACGCTCCCCGATCCACCGATGCGCGCTTCGCTCTCACCCTGCGCGACCGCCCGATGACGGCTACCCACATCTGTGGACAA
>DASQWR010000244.1:0-16741 GCA_035640155.1 Pseudonocardiaceae bacterium | reverse complement strand
AGCTGCTCGGCCTGCTCGACCGGCTCGTCGACTCCGGCAAGTCGGTCATCGTCATCGAGCACCACCAGGCGGTCATGGCGCACGCCGACTGGATCATCGACCTCGGCCCCGGCGCCGGCCACGACGGCGGCCGGATCGTCTACGAGGGCACACCCGCCGACCTCGTCGCCACCCGCTCCACCCTCACCGGCGAGCACCTCGCGGCCTACGTCGGCACCTGACCGAGGCCCTCACGGACACCATGAGACGAGTTCTCTCACCTGTTTCGACTCGTCCCAGTGACCGGGAACGGGGCGTGTTCGCCAGGGGCGAGTGGCTCCACCCGTTGGCCACGGTCTGCTGGAATGCTGCCTCGTCCATTCCGTCGACCGAGGCCCGGCAGGTCAACCCGATCTTGGTGATGCCCTCGCCGACGATCAGGGTGACCACTGCCGTAGTGTCGATCTGGTTCGGGGTGCCGCCGGCCTCGCCGATCATGTGCGAGAGCTGCGCGCTGTAGCACGACGACTGCGCTGCGGCGATCAACTCCTCGGGGCCGGCGCGCGATCGGCATAGCGGGTCCGTGCCCGGAGATGTCGACACCGGCCACCGTCGAGGGGAGCGCGAGCAAGTGCCCGGAGCGCACCGCCGGAGCGAGGACGCCCCGCGCCCCGCCGGGCGCGGGGCCCGCCTCGCAGCGGTCCTCGCGGTGCTCGTGCTGGCGGCTGTCGCCGGGGTGGGCACCGTTCTCGGAGTCCCGGCCCTCGTGGGGCGGTTCGCCGGTCCCGGCGCCGTGGCGACCTCGCCGCCTCCTGCGCCGGTGGCCTTCGAGCCCACGCTGCAACCCGTCGGAGCGCAGGCGCCGGCCCCGACTCCCGCCGGGGTGAGCGCACTGCTCGACCCCCGGGTCGAGGGGCTCGGCGTGCTGTCCGGCCGGGTGATGGACCCGATCAGCGGCGCCGTGCTCTGGGAACGCGACCCCACGGTCGCGCTGGCGCCGGGGTCCACCGTCAAGCTGCTCACCGCGGCTGCGGCGCTGCTGGCCCTCGGCCACCACACGACCTTCACCACCAGCGTGGTTGCCGGGGCGGAGCCGGGCACGGTGGTGCTGGTCGGGGGTGGTGATCCGACGCTGTCGGTGTTGCCATCCGGCGAGGAGTCGCTCTACCCCGGGGCCGCCCGGCTGGACGACCTCGCCGCGCAGGTCCGGGCCGCCGCCACCGGACCGGTGGACCGCGTCCTCGTCGACGTCGGGCGCTACTCAGGTGACGTCCTGGCCACCGGGTGGCTTCCCGCGGACGTGCCCGGCGGGTTCGTCGCGCCGATCGTGCCGGTGATGCTCGACGGGGCCCGGGCGGACCCGAGGCAGCCCGTGACGCCACGATCCGGGGTTCCCGCGCTGGATGCGGCCGCGGAACTGGCCCGCCGCCTCGGCGCGGACCCGGCCGGCAGCGCGGTCGGCACCGCCGCGCCCGGCGCCCGGGTGCTCGGCATGGTCGACTCGCCCCCGGTGGAGGACCTCGTCAGCACCGTGCTCGCCACCTCGGACAACGTGCTCGCCGAGGCGCTGGCCCGTGAGGTTGCGCTGGCCACCGGTGCCGAGCCGTCCTTCGCCGGCGCGGCGGACGCGGTGCTGGGTGTGCTCGCCCGCAACGGGTTCGGCACCGCCTCGACCACCCTCGCCGACGGCAGCGGCCTGTCCACCGCGGACCGGGTGTCGGCAACCCTGATCACCGGCCTGCTTGCCGCCGCAGCTGGCCCTGAGGACGGCCCGGAGGACGGCCTGGGCGACGGTGTGGCGGCGGGCCCGGCGGAAGGCCGGGCCCGGACTGTCGCGCTGCGCCCGCTGCTGGTGGGGCTCCCGGTGGCCGGTGGCACCGGCACGCTCGCCGACCGCTACGAGGGGCCGGCCGCCGCTGCGGGACGCGGTTGGGTGCGGGCCAAAACCGGGACCCTGACCGCGGTGAACAGCCTGGCCGGCACCGTGCTCGACGTCGACGGGCGGTTGCTGGTCTTCGCGTTGCTGTCCAACGGTCCCGACCCCTCGGTCGCCCGCCCGCGGCTGGACGGGATGGCCGCGGCGCTACGCTCCTGCGGTTGCCGCTGACCGCCGCGTACCGTCACACCCATGGGAGACCCTGCGCGCGTGTTGGAGGACACCCCGGCTCGACAGTCCCCGATCGACTGGGACGTCGCGGTCGCCACTGGTCACCGCTTGCTGCGGCCGGGACCCACGGTGGGGCGTGCGGAGGCCGGGACCACCGTCCATCGGTTGCGTGCGCTCGCGATCATCGCCGAGGTGCACGTGCGGCACCTGACCGGGCTGGACGACGGGCGAGCGCCGCGGCCTGCGGACGTGGTCGACCGGCCCGGCTGGGTCAGCTCCGCGGTGGCGAGCCTGCGCGCCTTGGTGCCCGACGACCTCGGCGGCCGGCTCGGCTCGGGCGCCGGCAGCCGGTTCGCCGCGCGGACCGCCGGCGTGCAGGTGGGTGTCGCGCTGGCGTTCCTCGGCTCGCGGGTGCTCGGCCAGTACGACCCCTTCGCCGGCCCGGCCAACGCACCCGGGCGGCTGGTGCTGGTGGCGCCCAACGTGGTGGCGGTGCAGCAGGCCCTCGACGTGCCCGCCGAGGAGTTCCGCCTCTGGGTCTGCCTGCACGAGGCCACCCACCGGCTGCAGTTCAACGCCGTCCCGTGGCTACGGGAGTACTTCGCCGGGCAGGTCCGCGAGTTCCTCGCCACTGCCCCGACCGACGTCGACGCACTGCTCCGCGCGGTCGGTCGGCTACCGGGTGCGCTGCGCGCCGCGCACCGTGACGGGGCGCGCGACACCATCGGCCTCCTCGGCCTGCTGCAGACGCCAGAGCAGCGCGCGGTCCTCGATCGGCTGCTCGCGCTGGCCACCCTGCTGGAAGGCCACGCCGACCATGTGATGGACGCGGTCGGTCCGGCGGTGGTGCCGTCCGTGGCGACGATCCGCCGCCGGTTCACCGCGCGTCGGCAGGGGGGTGGGCTGGCCGACCGGATGCTGCGGGCGCTGCTCGGGATCGACGCGAAGCTGCGCCAGTACGCCGAGGGCGCGGCGTTCACCCGGCACGTCGTCGGTGCCGTCGGGATGGAGGGCTTCAACACCGTCTGGACCTCCCCGGAGACGTTGCCCACCCGCGCGGAGATCACCGACCCGGCCGCCTGGTTGCGCCGGGTGCAGTGAGCGCTCCGCACCCAGCGGTGGCCCAGGTGCGCGGCGCGGTGCACCGGTTCCTCGCCGCGCATTGCGGTGGCAGCGAGGTGGCCGTCGCCTGCTCCGGCGGCGCCGACTCGCTCGCGCTGGCCGCCGCGGCGGTGCACTGCTGCCAAGGAGTGCACGGTGGGGAAGGAGTGCACGGCCTGGTGGTGGACCACGGTCTCCAGCCTGGCTCCGCGCAGGTCGCGGCAGTGGCTGCCTCCGCGCTGCGCTCGCTCGGGTGCACCACGGTGACGGTGTTGCCGGCCACTGTGGACGGACCGGGTGGGCCGGAGGCGGCGGCTCGGCGGGCGCGCTACGCGGCGCTGCGCTCGGTCGCACCCGCCGGTGCCCTGGTGCTGCTCGGGCACAACCGCGACGACCAGGCCGAGACGGTGCTGCTCGGGCTCGGCCGCGGTTCCGGCCCGCGGTCCATCGCCGGCATGCGGGAGCACGACCCGCCGTGGGGCCGCCCGCTGTTGGACGTACCACGGTCGGTGACGGTGGCGGCGTGCGCGGCACAGGGGCTACGTCCCTGGTGCGACCCGCACAACGCCGACCCGCGGTTCCGCCGGATCCGGCTGCGCACCGAGGTCCTGCCGCTGCTGGAGGACGTGCTCGCCGGTGGGGTGGCCGGTGCCCTCGCCCGCACCGCGGCACAGCTGCGCGAGGACCTCGACGTGCTGGACACGCTGGCCGCGGCTCTGCTGGCGTCCGCGCATCAGGACGGCGCGCTGGACGTCACGACGCTGGCCGGGCACCCGGCTGCGGTGCGCCGCCGGGTACTGCGCGAGTGGCTGCTCACGGGCGATGTGGCCGAACTCACCGATGCGCACCTGCGGGCGGCCGATGACCTGGTTGGCCGCTGGCGGGGCCAGGGCGAGGTGGCGCTGCCGGGCGGTTTCGTGGTCGCGCGCACGCATGGCAGGCTGCACCTCGACCGCCCGCCCGCGACCTCCTGAGATCTCCTCGAGGTCATCGACCCCCGAGAGGGAGCCGGCCTTGTACGAGGGCGAAATCGCCTCCGTCCTCGTCAGCGAGGATCAGATCCGCCGACGCAACGCCGAGCTCGCCGAGGAAGTGGCAGCCGCTGTCCGGGCAGCCGGTCGCAGCGAGCTGCTGCTGGTCGGCGTGCTCAAGGGCGCGGTGATGTTCATGTCGGACTTCGCGCGGGCGCTGCCCGTCCCGGTGCAGCTGGAGTTCATGGCCGTGGCCTCCTACGGGTCGGCGGCCTCTTCCTCCGGGGTGGTCCGCATCCTCAAGGACCTCGACCGCGACATCGCCGGGCGCGACGTGCTCCTCGTCGAGGACATCCTCGACTCCGGGCTCACGTTGTCCTGGCTGCTGCGCAACCTCGCGTCGCGCCGGCCGGCCTCGCTGGAGGTGTGCACGCTGCTGCGAAAGCCGGGCGCGAGGAAGGTGGACGTGCCGGTGCAGTACGTCGGCTTCGACATCCCCAACGAGTTCGTGGTCGGGTACGGGCTCGACTACGCCGAACGGTACCGGGACCTGCCCTACATCGGCACCCTGGATCCGGACGTCTACGCGAACTGACCCCCGGCTGATCGTTCGTCCAGGACGGGTGCGCTGGATCGCGGGTAGGCTGAGGTGGATCGGGGGTGTCCCGCTGCCGCCGCAGGCCGTGATCACCGCCGCCCGACGTCTGCTCAGGAGGGTCGAGGCCGCCGACGGCCGTATCCCATGGCCATGGATCGCAAGCGACTGCTCCGCAACCCGCTGCTGTGGATCGTGGCGGCGTTGCTGCTCTACCTCGCCTTCAGCACCCTGCTCGACGACACCCGGGGCTACTCCGAGATCACCACGTCGCAGGCGCTGGAGCAGCTGAGTGGCAACAACGTCACCGAGGCGACCCTGGAGGACAAGGAACAGCGGCTCCGGCTCACCCTCGAGCAGCCCCTCGACGGCGTCCAGGGCACCCAGGTCATCGCCCAGTACCCGCTGCAGGCAACGGATGAGATCACCGCGGCGTTGCGGGAGTCGCAGATCGGCGGAGGCTGGGACACCGAGGTGACCCAGCAGTCCCTGCTGTTCCAGATGCTGATCTACATCATCCCGCTCGGCCTGCTGCTCCTGCTGCTGATCTGGATGATGAACAACGCCCAGGGCGGCGGCAACCGGGTGATGAACTTCGGCAAGTCCAAGGCCAAGCAGCTGTCCAAGGACATGCCCAAGACCACCTTCAATGACGTGGCCGGCGCCGAGGAAGCCGTCGAGGAGCTCTACGAGATCAAGGACTTCCTCTCCAACCCCGGCCGCTACCAGGCGCTCGGCGCGAAGATTCCCAAGGGCGTGCTGCTCTACGGCCCGCCCGGGACCGGCAAGACGCTGCTGGCGCGGGCCGTGGCCGGCGAGGCCGCGGTGCCGTTCTACTCGATCTCTGGATCCGACTTCGTCGAGATGTTCGTCGGCGTGGGGGCAAGCAGGGTCAGAGATCTCTTCGAGCAGGCCAAGCAGAACGCGCCGTGCATCGTCTTCGTGGACGAGATCGATGCCGTGGGACGCCAGCGCGGCGCGGGCCTCGGCGGCGGCCACGACGAGCGCGAGCAGACGCTGAACCAGCTGCTGGTGGAGATGGACGGTTTCGACGCCCGCGGCGGCATCATTCTCATCGCCGCGACGAACCGTCCGGACATCCTCGACCCCGCGCTGCTGCGGCCCGGCCGGTTCGACCGGCAGATCCCCGTCGCGGCTCCGGACATCGCCGGGCGCAAGGCCATCCTCGCCGTGCACTCCAAGGGCAAGCCGATGGCTTCCGACGCCGATCTCGACGGGTTGGCCAAGCGTACCGTCGGGTTCTCCGGCGCGGACCTGGCGAACGTGATCAATGAGGCCGCGCTGCTGACCGCTCGGGAAGACGGCAAGCTGATCACCGCGGCCGCGCTCGAGGAGTCCGTGGACCGGGTGATCGGCGGTCCGCGGCGCAAGAGCCGGATCATCTCCGAGCACGAGAAGAAGATCACCGCTTACCACGAGGGCGGGCACGCACTCGCAGCGTGGGCGATGCCGGACATCGACCCCGTCTACAAGCTCACGATCCTCGCCCGCGGGCGGACCGGGGGGCACGCCCTCACCGTCCCGGAGGACGACAAGGGCCTGATGACCCGCTCGGAGATGATCGCGCGGCTGGTGTTCGCCATGGGCGGGCGCTCGGCCGAGGAGCTGGTGTTCCACGAGCCGACCACCGGGGCGTCCTCCGACATCGAACAGGCGACCAAGATCGCCCGCGCGATGGTGACCGAGTACGGCATGAGCGCCAGGCTCGGTGCGGTCAAGTACGGACAGGAGCAGGGCGATCCCTTCCTCGGTCGGTCGGCTGGGCGGCAGTCGGACTACTCCCTCGAGGTCGCGCACGAGATCGACGAGGAGGTGCGCTCGCTTATCGAGGCGGCGCACACCGAGGCGTGGGACATCCTCAACACCTACCGTGACGTGCTCGACGACCTGGTTGCCGAGCTGCTCGAGGTGGAGACCCTGCACCGCAAGGATCTGCAGCGGATCTTTGCTGCCGTGGAGAAGCGGCCGCGAATCACCGCGTTCAACGACTTCGGTGGGCGCACGCCGTCGGACAAGCCGCCGGTGAAGACCCCTGGCGAGCTGGCCGAGGAGCGCCGCGAGCCGTGGACCCATCCCGAGCCGACCCATCCCAGGGCGACGCAGCCTGAGCCCACGCCGGTGGGCGTCGTGCCCGGAGCCGGAGACCTGCCCGGCGGCCCGCCGCGCGGCGCGCCTGGCCGGCCGGGCGGCCCGTCGCCCAACGGTTACGGGCCCGGCCAGGGAGGTGGTCCGTCCCAGGGTGGTCCGGACGCGCCGCTTCCGGGCAACGGGGATCCGCGTGGGTACCCCGTTCCCGAAGGCCAGCCGCCGTACCAGGGCGGCGGATATCCGTCCTCCCGGGCGTCCGCCCCGCCAGGGCAGCGTCCGCCCCAGCAAGGGCCGCCCGGGCACGGCTCCGGATACGGCCCGCCGAGCTATGACGCTCCCCCCGGGTGGCGGCCCGCAACGGTCCCGTCCGGTCCGTCCTGGCAGTCCCAGCAGCCGGTCCAGCCGGGTACCTGGCGTCCCGAGGAGCCCCGGCAGGCGGAGGACCGCAACGGCGAGCCGCCTCCCGGGGGCTGGGTCGAGGTGCCGAGGAACGCACATCAGCACGGAGCGCCCCCGGACGAGACGCCCCGGCAGCGGGACGGCGACCGCTGAGCGTCCGGACCCGCTTCGGCGTCCCCGGCGGAGATCCGTGATGACCAGCGCTGCTCCTTCCGGTGCCGAGCTGAACGGTCGGCCGGCGTTCGACCAGGCGCGGGCCGAGGCGGCGATCCGCGAGCTGCTGCTGGCCTGCGGCGAGGACCCGGAGCGGGACGGGCTGGTCGACACCCCGGTGCGGGTGGCCCGTGCCTACCAGGAGATGTTCTCCGGCCTGTTCTCCGACCCGGAAGCCGTGCTGTCGAAGACCTTCGACGAGGGTCACGACGAGCTGGTGCTGGTCCGGGACATCCCGCTGTACTCGTGCTGCGAGCACCATCTGCTGCCGTTCCACGGAGTGGCACACGTCGGGTACATCCCCAACGCTGCGGGCCGGGTGACGGGGCTGTCCAAACTGGCCCGGGTGATGGATCTCTACGCGAAGCGTCCGCAGGTGCAGGAGCGGCTGACGTCGCAGGTCGCGGACGCGCTGATGCGCAAGCTCGAACCCCGTGGAGCCATCGTGGTGATCGAGGCCGAGCACCTGTGCATGGCGATGCGGGGGATTCGCAAGGCGGGCGCCATGACCACGACCTCGGCGGTGCGTGGCATCTTCAAGACCTCCGTCCCCACTCGCGCCGAGGCTCTCGACCTGATCATGCGGAGGTGAGCGTGCACCCCGTGCTGCCCGATCCGGGCCGCTGCGTGGTCGTGGGGGTGCTCAACGTGACCCCGGACTCGTTCAGTGACGGCGGCCGCTACCTCGAACGGGATCGTGCCGTCGAGCACGGCCTGCGGCTGCGAGCCCACGGCGCCGACCTGGTCGACGTCGGTGGTGAGTCCACCCGCCCGGGCGCGCGCCGGATCGACGCCGGGACCGAGACCGCCCGGGTCGTCCCGGTGCTGGCTGAGCTCACCGCGCAGGGGGTGCCCTGCAGCGTCGACACCACGCGCGCCGCGGTCGCCGAGGCCGCGCTGGAAGCCGGAGCGCGAATCGTCAACGACGTCTCCGGCGGTCAGGCGGACCCGGCGATGGCCCGGCTGGTGGCCGGCGCCGGAGTGCCCTGGGTGCTCATGCACTGGCGCGGGCACAGCGCAGCCATGGACCAGCTGGCCGGCTACCAGGACGTGGTGGGGGAGGTGCGAGCCGAGCTGGTGACCCGGGTGGACGCTGCCGTGCTGGCCGGTGTCGACCCGGCAGCGCTGGTGCTGGACCCCGGGCTGGGGTTCGCGAAGACGGCCGCGCACAACTGGGCGCTGTTGCGCCAGCTTGACGTGCTGACCGGGTTGGGTTTCCCGCTGCTGGTGGGTGCCTCCCGCAAGCGCTTCCTCGGGGCGCTGCTCGCCGACGCCGACGGCGTCCCGCGGGGGCCCGACGGGCGGGAGGCGGCCACTGCGGCGGTGTCGGCGCTGGCCGCTGCCGCCGGTGTCTGGGGGGTGCGCGTGCACGACGTCCGCGCGTCCCTGGACGCGGTGGCGGTGGCCAACGCCTGGCAGTTCGGCACCGCACCGGCGGTGTCTCGATGACCCGGAGAGAGCGCATCACCCTGACCGGGCTGCGGGTGTTCGGCCGGCACGGAGTGGCACCGCATGAGCGCCGAGACGGCCAGGAGTTCGTCGTCGACGTCACGGTGTGGTTGGACCTCGGCCCCGCCGCCGTCACCGACGACCTCGCCGACACCCTGGACTACGGGGCGCTCGCGTCCCGGGCGGCTGCGATGGTCGGCGGCGAGCCGTGCAACCTCGTCGAGACGCTGGCGGCCCGGATCGCCGACGACGTGATGCGCGACGACCGCGCGCACGCCGCCGAGGTCACGGTGCACAAGCCGGCGGCACCGATTCCACTGGACTTCGCCGACGTGGCGGTGACCGCCTGCCGTTCCCGCCGCGGCCTGGGAAGCCGCCGGTGACCTCCACTTGGACACTGCTGCCACTGGACGTGGAGGCGCAGCGGTGAGCACGGCGGTGCTGTCCCTCGGGTCGAACGTGGGCGACCGGCTCGGACACCTGCGCCGCTGCGTGCAAGGCTTCGCGGCGACCGTCCGGGCCGTCTCACCGGTGTACGCCACGCAGCCATGGGGTGGCGTCGAGCAGGGGGAGTTCCTCAACGCGGTGCTGCTCGTGGACGACGAGACCGCCGACGCCGCGGAATGGCTGTGCCGGAGCCAGCAGCAGGAGGCCGTGGCCCGACGCAGCCGCGCGGTCCACTGGGGCCCCCGGACGCTGGATGTCGATGTGATCTCGGTGGATGACGTGCACAGCGCGGATCCCGACCTGACGCTGCCACACCCGCACGCCCACGAGCGGGCGTTCGTGCTGGTGCCCTGGCTCGCCGCGGCGCCGGCCGCGGTGCTGCCGGGACACGGCCCGGTGGAGCAACTGGTCGCCCGGCTGCCTGCCGCGCAGCGCTGCGGAGTCCGCCGCCGCGACGAGCTGGTACTGGTGTCCCGATGACCTTCACCCGACCCCGCGACCTCCTGGCCGCCGCCGGCGCTGCAGGTCTGCTGTTCCACCTGCTCCTCCGGGTGGGGTATGGCTCGCTGCCGCCGCTGCCGGTCCTGGGCGGCACCACCGTGCTGGCCTTCGCCGCGGCGGAGACGGTGCTTGGGTTCACCGTGCGGGCGAGAATCCGGCATCGGCCGGGAACCCGGCCGATGCCGCCCCTCACTGCGGCAAAGGCGGTGGTGCTGGCGAAGGCGTCCTCGCTCGCCGGGTCGTTGGTCACCGGCGCCTGGCTCGGTGTGCTCGGCTACGTGCTGCCGCGGCGGTCCGACCTCACTGCGGCCGCTGCCGACACCATGGCTGCGGCCATCGGAGCGGTCTGTGCAGCGGCACTCGTCGCAGCCGGATTGTGGCTCGAGTACTGCTGCCGAACCCCTGACCCACCGCGGCAGGACCCAGCGGACCGTCAGGCCTGACGCCGAGCGCCGATGACTGCGACGGCCCGGTGAGCCTGCCGGGACAGGCCGTGACAGCGGGAGCGAGACCGGTGCGGGCAGGGCGCGGATCCGCAGCAGGTACGGTAGCCGCCATGACCGGCCTTGACGAGCCCCCGACGCGGTTGCCCGCCGCGCGCGGCACGGGCCAGCTGCTGCTCTACGCCTCTCTCGGCCTCGTCGCCGCCGCAGCGGCGACGCTTGCTCTCGGCGCCGACGACGTACGACTGCTGGGGTTGGGCGGCGGCCTGGCCGCGCTAGGGGCGGTGTTGCTCGGCGCATTCGCCGTCGCGAAGATGCGGCGGCAGCCTCCCGCAGCCCCCGATCGCTCCGAAGACCCGCGGACCATCTACCGGCTGGAGCTGGAGCGCGACATCGCCGCGCGTCGCGAGCACGAGCTCGACATGGAACGCGAGCTGCGTCGCGAGGCGAAGGACAGCCGCGACGAGCTCGAGGCGGTGCGTGCGGAGCTGCGCTCGCTGCGCGAGATCCTGCAGCAGCTGCTCAGTGGAGAGCTGCTGGTCGAACGCGTCGCGGTCCGGGCCGAGTCCACCCGGGTCCGCTCGCTGCCCGAGGAGGAGCCGCCCTCGCGGCTCCCTGCCCTGGACTCGGCTGCCGCCGACCTGATGGTCCCGCAGGCCGGGAAGGACGAGCCGGAGCACGGCCAGCGCAGCGTCCCGCCACCGGACCGGTCGGCGGCCGGGTCCTTCGCCCCGGCGCAGGAGCAGCGCCCGGATAGGCCCGCGCCTCCGGACAGGCCGGTGTCTCCGGACAGGCCGGTGCTTCCGGAGAGCTCACCGCTGCCGCGGCGCGATCCCGAGGTGCGCGCCGCTCCCATCCGGCGGCCCCGCCCGGAGGAAGAGGCGTCGCGGTCCGCGCCGCACTCCGCCAGCTTTGCGGAGAACCCGCTGTTTGCCGAGAGCCCACTCTTCACCGAAACCGCACAGCGTTCCAACGCGTCGTGGACGCTGTCCCTGCCCTCGGCGCCCAGGTCCGAAGACCCCCGGCCCTCGACCGACCCGCAACCACCACCGCAACGGTCCGCACCGGCCGGCAACGACTGGGTACCGCCCGGCCCCCGGAGGCCGGCCACCAGGCCGGCGGAGAACGTCGGCGCCCGGTCTGAGGCAGACCCCCCCACGGTGCCGATGCCCGTCAGCCGTCGGCACGACAGCCGACCGGACAGCCGACCCGACAGCCAACCTGACAGGGGGCTCGCCGACGAGCCGACGGGCGCGCACAGCGGCGGCCGCTCCGTCGACGACCTGCTGGCCGCCTACGGCGGAGACGCCGGCACCCGGCGCCGACGCCGACGGGAGGACGACTGAGACTGGCCCGATGAGTGCCGCCGGGCCGGCCGCGCACGCGGCGCTGCCGCCTTCCTGGGGATCGCACCAGCCGTGGTCCACCCAGCACAACAAGAGCGTGCTGCTCCCGGTGCTCGGTCTGGTGGCGATGGCCGTCCCCGGCCTGTTGGTGCTGGGCATCGTGTCCACCGACATCGGGGCGAGCGCGGTGATCGTGGGGGCGTTCGCCGCGGTGGTCCCCGTCGTCGTGGTCGTCGCGGCGATCCTGTGGGTGGACCGGTGGGAGCCAGAGCCCTCCCCGATGCTCCTCACCGCCTTTGTGTGGGGGGCCAGCGTCGCGGTGTTCGCCGCGAGCTTCGTCAACGACAGCGCCTACGTCCTCGGCGAGCTCGTCCTCGGCGCCGGTGGCGGCCTTCTCGTCGGCCCGGTGATCTCCGCGCCGATCGCCGAGGAGGCGTTTAAGGGCCTGTTCCTGCTCGGGCTGCTGTGGTTCCGCCGCCGGGAGTTCGACGGCCTGGTCGACGGGATCGTCTACGCCGGCCTGGTCGCCGCCGGATTCGCCTTCACCGAGAACATCCTGTACTTCGGACGGGCCTTCGCCTCCGACGGCCTCGCCGGCGAGGGCGGCGGGGTGCTGGCGGTGTTCCTCATCCGCGGGCTGCTCTCCCCGTTCGCGCACCCGCTGTTCACGTCGCTGATCGGGCTCGCGGTGGGTATCGCGGCGGGCAGCAGCCGCAGCACCGGGACGAAGGCCATGGTGCTGGGCGTCGGGTACCTCGGGGCGGTCGTGCTGCACGCGCTGTGGAACGCCTCGGCCGGCTACGGCCTGCTGCTGGTCGTCTATCCGCTGATCATGGTGCCGCTGTTCGGCTGCCTGGTCGCCCTGGTGGTCTGGCAACGCCACCGTGAGCAGCGCGTGGTGGCCGCCCAGCTGCCCGGATTCGCCGCGGCCGGTTGGATCGCGCCGAGCGAGGTGGGGCTGCTCGCCAGCATGGCCGGACGCCGGGACTGGCGCGCGGCGGTGCGCCGCCGGGCCGGTGACGAGGCCGCCGCCGCGGTGCGCGACTACCAGACCGCGGTCACCGAGCTCGCCTTTCTGCGGCACCGCATGGAGCGCGGGACGGTGGGCTCCGAGGCGGGCCGCTGGCACCACCAGGTGCTGGGGGCACTGATGGCCGCCCGGGCCCGCGCGGTCAACGCGCCGAACGCGCTGGGCTCGGCCTGGCGGCTGCCACCACCACCCGGGTGGTCCGCGCCGCCGAGCGTCCTGCCGCCGACCGCGGCCGGGGAGTTCGTGCTGCCCCATCCCCCGGGGCAACCGGGGCGCTACCTGACATTCCCGCAGCAGCCCGGTGGCTAGTCGTCCATCCCGGCTCCGCCCGGATTACCCTTCTGAACACGGTAGTCCGGTACCCGCCGCGCGTTGGGACTGGAACGGCTGGAGGACGACATGGCGCCGACGCCACGCCCGGGGCGATCCGCGTCTCGGGACGTGTCCGACGCGGCGCAGCGCCCGGCCCGTCTCGCCGTGGGCGTGGTCTCCGCCGGCCGCGTGGGGTCCGTGCTCGGCTCCGCCCTCGCGGGAGCCGGGCACATCGTGGTGGGGGTCAGCGCCGTCTCCCGCGAGTCCCTGCGACGCGCGGCCGACCTGCTGCCCGAGGTCCCCGTGCTGCCGCCCGACGAGGTGGTCCGCCGCTCCGACCTGGTGCTGCTGGCGGTGCCCGACGACGTGCTGCCCGGCCTGGTCCGCGGGCTGGCCGCCACCGGAGCCTTCCGCGCCGGCCAGATCGTGGTACACACCTGTGGCGCGCAGGGTGTCGAGGTGCTCGGGCCCGCCGCCGAGCTGGGCGTGCTGCCGCTCGCGCTGCATCCGGTGATGACCTTCACCGGCCGCTCCGAGGACGTCGCGCGGATGGCGGCGGCGTGCGTGGGCGTCACCGTGGCCGACGAGCCCGCTTGGAGCGTCGGCGAGGCGTTGGTGCTGGAGATGGGCGCCGAGCCGGTGCGGGTCCCGCCGCAGTCGCGCCCGCTTTACCACGCCGCCCTGGCCCACGGAGCGAACCACCTGGCCACCCTGGTCCGTGATGCCGTCGACGCGCTCGAGCGGGCCGGGGTGACCCCGGCCGAGCGGGTGCTGGGCCCGTTGCTCGAGGCGGCGCTGGACAACTCGCTTCGGCACGGCGACCGGGCGCTCACCGGCCCGGTCACGCGCGGCGACGTCGACACGGTCCGGGCCCACCTGCGGGTGCTCGCCACGTCAGCGCCCGAGCTGGCCGAGTCCTACCGGGTACAGGCCGTGCGCACCGCACGCCGGGCCGAGCGCGCCGGGCTGCTCGGGCCCGAGCCCGCCGCCGAGGTACGCGCCGTGCTGGAGCGCGACCGGTGAGCACCTTCACCGCCGGACACCTCACCCTGCACGCCGACCCCGCCGGGCTAGCCCGGGTGACCCGCGCGCTGCGCGGCACCGGCCGCCGGGTGGTGCTGGTGCCCACCATGGGTGCGCTGCACGCCGGGCACCGGGAGCTGATCCGCGCCGCCCGGCTGGTGCCCGGTGCCGTCACCGTCGTCTCGATCTTCGTCAACCCGCTGCAGTTCGGCGCCGGGGAGGATCTCGACCGTTATCCCCGGTCTCTGGAGTCCGACCTCGAGTTGTGCCGGTCCGAGGGGGTCGAGCTGGTGTTCGCCCCCGACACCGCAGCCCTGTACCCCCCCGGTGCCTCCACCACCGTCCACCCCGGGCCACTCGGCTCCGAGCTGGAAGGGGTGAGCCGCCCCGGACATTTCACCGGTGTACTCACCGTGGTGGCAAAGCTCTTCGGGATCGTGCGGCCCGACCGGGCGCTGTTCGGCGAGAAGGACTACCAGCAGCTCGTGCTGATCCACCGGATGGTGCGTGACCTGCAGCTGGGTGTCGAGGTCGTCGGAGTGCCGACGGTGCGGGAGAGCGACGGGCTCGCGGTGTCCTCCCGCAACGTCTACCTCACCCCGCAGCAGCGTCGGGTCGCAGCCGCGCTGTCCGCGGCGCTCGCCGCCGGGGTGCACGCCGGTGCTCGCGGTGCGGACGTGGTGCTTGCGGCGCGGCGCGTGCTGGACGCCGAGCCGACGGTGGCCGTGGACTACCTCGTACTGCGCGACCGTCGACTCGGTCCGGCCCCGGACCAGGGGGAGGCCCGGCTGCTCGTCGCCGCCACCGTCGGAACCACCCGGCTGATCGACAACGTCGGGGTGGTGCTCGCTGTCCCGCGACCCGGGGAGACCCAGATCACGCCGGAAGCCGGATCGTCCACGGCACTGCCCGGCGTTCGAGCCATCGAGGAGTAGGGAGGGCCGCGATGTTGCGCACCATGCTGAAGTCCAAGATCCACCGCGCCACGGTGACCCAGGCTGACCTTCACTATGTCGGTTCGGTAACCGTCGACGAGGACCTGATGGACGCCGCCGACCTGCTGCCCGGTGAGCAGGTCGCGGTCGTCGACATCACCAACGGCGCTCGGCTCGAGACCTATGTGATCCCGGGCGAGCGCGGCAGCGGCGTGATCGGCATCAACGGGGCGGCCGCCCACCTGGTGCAGCCGGCCGACTTGGTGATCCTGATCTCGTACGCGGTGATGGACGACGCGCAGGCGCGGCGGCACCGACCGAAGGTGGTGTTCGTCGATGCCGACAACCACATCGTCGAGCAGGGCACCGACCCCGCGCACGCCCCCGCTGGCGGTGGTCTGATTGCCCGCTCCGCCGGCGGTGGTCTGGTTGCCCTGATCAGCGGCGCGGACTGAGGGAAGGCACATGCTCCTCGCCGTCGACGTCGGCAACACCAACATCGTGCTGGGGCTGTTCGAGGACCGGGACGGTCAAGCCCGGCTGGTGCGGGACTGGCGGATGCGCAGCGACGCCCTGATGACCGCCGACGAGCTCGCACTCGCCCTACGCGGGATGCTAGGTCCGCTGGCCGAGGGCGTCACGGGCGTCGCGGCCCTGTCCACGGTGCCCGCGGTGCTGCGCTCGATGCGGACCATGCTCGCCCACTACTGGAGCGACCTGCCCAGCGTGATCGTGGAGCCGGGGGTGCGCACCGGGGTGGCGCTGCTGGTGGACAACCCCAAGGAGGTCGGAGCCGACCGGGTGGTCAACACCCTGGCCGCGCACCACCTCTATGGCACCGCCTGCGTGATCGTCGACTTCGGCACCTCGACCAACATCGACGTGGTGTCCCCCCGCGGGGAGTTCCTCGGCGGCGCGTTCGCGCCCGGCATCGGCATCTCGGTGGACGCGCTGGCCGCCCGCGCCGCGCAGCTGGTGAAGGTGGAGCTGATCCGGCCGCGCTCGGTGATCGGCAAGAACACCGTCGAGTGCCTGCAGTCGGGGATCCTCTACGGCTTCGCCGGTCAGGTGGACGGGCTGGTGACGCGGATCGTCGCCGAGCTGCGCGACGACGGCGTGCAGGACGTGACGGTGATCGCCACCGGCGGGCTCGCACCGCTGGTGCTCGCGGAGTCTCGGACCATCCAGCACCACGCCCCGGATCTCACCCTCGACGGACTGCGTCTGGTGTTCGAGCGCAACACCCGTTGAACGCAGCGGGATGGAGCCCGCGTCACAACCCTCGTTGCCACCGTGCGAGGGCCCGTGCGACATCGGTGCGAAGCCAATCCCGGAAACGTTCGCGGACTTCGGAAGCCTGTTCGCGACTGGTCGCGGTGAAGGGTTCCTGGCTCACGACGTGCACCCGACGGGTCAGCTGGCCAGCGTCACCGCCCGTGCTGCTCTCCAGGGCGCCCACCACCGCGGCAAGCGTGCCGCGTGCACTGCCCACCGCGGTGAAGCTGACCAGCACGTCGAAGCGCGAGTCCAGCTCGACCTTCAACCGTCCCCAGTGGTTGTACCGTCCGAAGTCGGCGAAGTAGCCGAACTGGCGAGCGAGATCAATCCGTTGGCCGCGGTACCACATCGCGGTGTCCGCAGTCGGTCTCGGAACTCGGCAGCAGGGTGGCGTCGAAACCCCGCTCGATGAGGGTCTCGGTGATGCCCCTCGAGAGTGAGTACAACCCTTCGATGATGCCGGTCTCGACCGCCAGGCGGTTCTTCCACCGGTCGAGGAACAC
>DASQWR010000243.1:0-10855 GCA_035640155.1 Pseudonocardiaceae bacterium | reverse complement strand
GGCTACCACATGGCCGAGGCCGGGGCGAACCCCGCGCAGGAGATCGCGTTCACGCTGGCCAACGGGGTGCAATACGTGCAGGCGGCGCTCGACGCCGGCATGGCGGTGGACGACTTCGCCCCGCGGCTGTCGTTCTTCTTCGTCTCGCGGACCACGCTGCTGGAGGAGGTGGCGAAGTTCCGCGCCGGCCGACGGATCTGGGCGCGGATGATGCAGCAGCGCTTCGGGGCGCGGGACCCCAGGTCGCTGATGCTGCGCTTCCACACCCAGACCGCAGGGGTGCAGCTCACGGCACAGCAGCCCGAGGTGAACCTGATCCGGGTCACCGCGCAGGCCATCGCGGCGATCTTCGGGGGCACCCAGTCGCTGCACACCAACTCGTTCGACGAGGCGCTCGCGCTACCGTCGGAGAAGGCGGCCCGGCTCGCCCTGCGCACCCAGCAGGTGCTGGCGTACGAGACCGACCTCACCGCCACCGTCGACCCGTTCGCCGGCTCCTATGCGGTGGAGGCGATGACCGACGAGGTTGAGGCCGCATCCCTCGCGTTGATCGAGAAGGTCGACGAGATGGGTGGTGCGGTGCATGCGATCGAGCAGGGCTTCCAGAAGTCGGAGATCGAGAAGACGGCGTACCGCACCGCCCGGGAGATCGACTCCGGGGAGCGCGTCGTGGTGGGGCTCAACCGTTTCCGTGCCGAGTCCGAGGAGCCGTACGAGCCGCTGCGGACGGACCCGGCGATCGAGGACAGCGCGCGAGAGCGCCTCGCCGCGCTGCGCTCGTCGCGCTCGTCGGTCGACGTCACGGCCGCGCTCGACGAGATGCGCCGCGCGGCTCAGGGCACCGACAACGTGCTGTACCCGATGAAGAAGGCGCTGGCCGCGTCGGCCACCCTCGGCGAGGTCTGTCACGCACTACGCGACGTCTGGGGCGTGCACGTCCCCTCGGACACCTTCTGACTCGTGAGTGCTGACCTGTACCGCTCACCCACTGTGCCTGGGGTTCCGCCGGTCAGGCAGAATCACGGGGTGAGCACCGCGGCTGCAACCCTCGCCGCCGCCGTCGAGCGGCACGCCCAGCCGCTGTGCGAGCTGTCCCGCCGCATCCATGCCGAGCCGGAGCTCGCCTTCGCCGAGCACCGCAGCGCCGCCCGGGTCGCTGACCTGGTCGAGTCCGAGGGTTTCGAGGTCGAGCGGGGGGTGGCGGGGCTGGACACCGCCTTCACTGGGACCTACGGCTCGGGCAACCTGGTGGTGGGACTGTGCGCCGAGTACGACGCGCTGCCCGAGGTCGGCCACGCGTGCGGGCACAACATCATCGCAGCGGCGTCCACCGGTGCCGCGCTCGCGTTGCGTGACATCGCGGACCGGTTGGCGATCACGGTCAAGTTGGTCGGTACCCCTGCCGAAGAGTCGGGTGGGGGCAAGGTGCTCCTGCTCGAGCGAGGGGTGTTCGACGACGTGGCGATGGCGATGATGGTGCATCCCGCACCGGAGGAGACCTGTGCTGCGCCCTCGCTCGCCATCACCGACCTGGAGCTGCGCTACACCGGCAAGGAGTCGCACGCCGCGACCGCACCGCACCGGGGCCGCAATGCGGCCGACGCGCTGACCGTCGCCCAGGTTGCCGTGGGCCTCCTCCGTCAGCACCTGGAGGAGCGGCAGATGCTGCACGGGATCGTCACCCACGGTGGTGCCGCGCCCAACATCGTGCCGGCCGCGACGTGTGCGCGGTACTACGTGCGGGCGCGCGACGTGGAGTCCCTGCAGCGGCTGGAGACCAGGGTGCGGGCCTGCTTCGAGGCGGGCGCGGTCGCGACCGGGTGCTCGGTTGAGGTCAGGCACGGGTCTCCCGTCTACACTGAGCTCGCCCCCGACGAGTGGCTTGCCGCGGCCTACCGCGCGGCGGTCACCGAGCTCGGCCGCTCGCCGTTGCCTCCCGAACAGGAGCGCGACCGGCGGTCCGGCAGCACCGACATGGGCAACGTGACCCGGGCGCTGCCGGCGATCCATCCGACCATCGCGATCGACTGTGGCGACGCGGTGAACCATCAGCCCGAGTTCACCGCGGCGTGTGCGTCCCCATCGGCGGACCGCGCGGTCCGCGACGGGGCGCTCGCCCTGGCCAGGACCGCGCTGGCGGCCGCCGCCGACGACGAGCAGCGCGATCGACTGATCGGCGGGGTGTCCCGGCGTCGCGAGGCGCCGGCCACCGCTGCCGGAGGTGCAGCGTGACTGTGCTGCAGTCCCGTCCCGATCCCCTGCCCGGCCCTGAGGGGGCTGCGTGCCTCGAACCGTCCTGGGTGGACGATCCGGCCGCCGGCCGGGGACCGTCCTGGTTGGACGGTTGGCTCTCCCGGAACACCGCCCGCATGGTGGGATGGCGGAGGTCGATCCACACCCACCCCGAGCTGGCCCGCGCCGAACATCGCACCACCGCGCTGGTCGCCGAGGAGTTGACTCGCGCCGGGCTGCGGCCACGGTTGTTGCCCGGCACCGGACTGCTGTGCGACATCGGGTCGGGTGAGCGGTGCGTGGCGCTGCGCGCCGACCTCGACGCGCTTCCGCTGCCCGAGGCTACGGGCTTGCCGTTCTCGTCCACCACGGACGGGGTGTCACACGCCTGCGGGCACGACGCGCACGCTGCGATCCTCCTCGGCACGGCGCTGGCGCTCGTCTCGGCGCCCGCGCTCCCGGGACGGGTGCGGCTGATCTTCCAGCCGGCCGAGGAGGTGCTCCCCGGTGGTGCTCTCGAGGTGATCGGCGTCGACGGGTTGTCCGGGGTGGACCGGATCTTCGCGTTGCACTGCGACCCGCGTCTCGAAGTCGGGAGGCTCGGCACCCGGACGGGGCCGATCACCTCGGCGGTCGACATGCTGGAGCTGCGCCTGTCGTCGCCGGGTGGGCACACCTCCCGACCGCACCTCACCGCCGATCTCGTGCATGCCCTGGGCGCGGTCATCACCGGGCTGCCCTCGCTGCTGTCGCGCCGCGTCGACCCCCGGTCGGGCACCGTGCTGGTGTGGGGCGCGGTGCAAGCCGGCCAGGCACACAACGCAGTGCCCCGTGCCGGCGTGCTGCGCGGCACGCTGCGCACCGGCGACCGGGAGACCTGGGCCGAGCTCCAGGCGCTGGTCCGTGAGCTGGTCGATCCGCTGCTCGCACCGACCGGCGTCGGCTACGACCTCACCTACACCAGGGGCGTTCCCCCGGTGGTCAACGAGGCCGGTAGCACCGAGCTGCTGCGTGCTGCCGGCACCGCGGCGCTGGGCGGCGATGCGCTGGTCGGCACCGCACAGTCCTCCGGCGCCGAGGACTTCGCCTGGTACCTCGAGCACGTACCCGGTGCGCTCGGGCGGCTCGGGGTGTGGTCCGGCCACGGCGCCCAGCGCGACCTGCACCAGCCGACCTTCGACCTCGACGAGCGGGCGATTCCGGCTGGGGTGCGGGTGATGGTGCACAGTGCCCTGGCCGCCCTGGCCTGACCCGTCCATCTCCAGAGGAGGGGTCCCGGCGACAAGTCAGACGGGGCCGATGCCGGTGCAGGGGCGGGTGCGCAGGTTCGCCACGTAGTCCTCGGGGGCGCCGGCAGCCTCTGCGGCGTCCGCCATCACGCCGAGGTAGCGTGCTGAGGGCAGGCCGCCCTCATAGGCATCGAGCACGTACAGCCAGGCCAGCGTCGGCCCCTCGAGGGTGTCCACGCGCAGCTTGAGCTTCTTGTGCAGGCCCAGCTCGCCGCCCTCCCAGCGGTCGAGGAGCTTCTCGTCCTCGGGAGAGACGTCGTAGAGCACCACGAAGACCTCCGAGCCGGGGTCCTCGACGACGGTGGCCAGCGCTCCCTCCCAACCGAGGTCCTCACCACCGAAGGTCAGTCGCCAACCGATGAGCCATCCCGTGCCCGCCATCGGCGAGTGCGGCGCGCGCTCCATCATCTGGGCGGGGTCCATGTTGGACCCATAGGCGGCGTAGAGCGACACGCGGGACAGCGTAGCGATGAGGACGGACGCGGCGGGCGCCGCGGTCGCCACCCTGCCGGTGCTCAATGACGGTCTGATCACGTATCGACTGCGCCGGCAGGGACGGCGGGTTACCGTCGGCTGACCGTGGGGCGGCCGGTGAGTGGCTGTCGGTGACCGGAAGGTCGCGCATGATCGAGTTCCGGGCCGTGACCAAGCGTTTCGACGACGGCACGGTCGCCGTCGACGATCTCGACCTCGTCGCGCAGGACGGTCAGATCACGGTCTTCGTGGGCCCGTCCGGCTGCGGGAAGACGACCTCGCTGCGGATGGTCAACCGCATGATCGACCCCACCAGCGGAACGGTCCATATCGACGGGCAGGACGTCGCCTCGTGCCCGCCCGCCGAGCTACGTCGCGGCATCGGCTACGTCATCCAGCAGGCCGGGCTGTTCCCGCACCGCACCGTCCTGGACAACGTGGCGACCGTGCCGCGGCTGACCGGGTCGACGCGCGGGGCGGCCCGTGTGCGCGCCGTGGAGCTGCTCGAGCTCGTCGGGCTGCCCACCGAGGTCGCGCAGCGCTACCCCGCGCAGCTCTCCGGTGGGCAGCAGCAGCGGGTCGGCGTGGCCCGTGCACTGGCTGCCGACCCGCCGGTGCTGCTGATGGACGAGCCGTTCAGTGCCGTGGACCCGGTGGTCCGCGATGGCCTGCAGGAGGAGCTGCTGCGGCTGCAGGGTGAGCTCGGCAAGACGATCCTGTTCGTCACCCACGACATCGACGAGGCCGTCAAGCTCGGGGACGCGGTCGCGGTGCTGCGCGAGGGCGGCCGGCTCGCGCAGTACGACGCTCCGCAGCGGCTGCTGGCCGAACCCGCTGACGACTTCGTGGCCGGCTTCGTCGGCAAGGATCGCGGCTACCGCGGGCTGTCCTTCGTGGACTCCGACGGGCTGCCGGTGCATGAGCTCCCGACCATCCGGATCGGGGAAGAGCCCACCGGGCGCGGCTGGCTGCTGGTGGTGACTGCCGACCGTCAACCGCGCGGATGGTTGGCCCCGGGCGCGGTCGCCCGCCCGGTCACCGAGGAGCAACTGAACCCGGGTGGCTCGCTGTACCGGCGAGGCGCCCCGATCCGCGGCGCGCTGGACGCGGCACTGTCCTCACCCTCGGGGCTTGGCGTCGTCGTCGACGACGACGGCGCGGCCGTGGGGGCCGTGCTGGCCGAGGAGGTGCTCGAGGTGCTCCGCCGCCAACGCGAAGCGCGAGACGCAGAGGCGCACGAGACCACGGCGCCGGGACGCCCCTGAATGTTCGGCGAGATCGGGTTCTACCTCAGCAGCCCGAGCAACCGGGAGAAGGTGCTCGGGCTGCTCGGCGAGCACGTCTACCTCGCGATCCTGCCGCTGTTGATCGGGCTGCTCCTGGCCGTGCCCGTGGGATGGTTCGTACAGCGCACCAGGTGGCTGCGCGGGGCCGTGCTCAGCACCGCGAACGTGCTCTACACCCTGCCGTCGCTGGCGTTGTTCGTCATCATGCCGAGCATCCTGGGCACCCTCATCGCCGATCCGCTCAACGTGGTGGTCGCGCTGGCCGTCTACACGACGGCGCTGCTGCTGCGACCCGTCGTGGACGCGCTGGACGCGGTACCCGGCCACATCGTCGCGGCGGCCACCGCGATGGGGTACCCACCGGCGCGCCGCTTCCGGTCCGTGGAGCTGCCGCTGGCGGTGCCGGTGCTCGCGGCGGGCGTGCGGGTGGCGTCGGTGAGCAACATCAGCCTGGTCAGCGTCGGCGCGCTGATCGGCATCGGCGGGCTGGGGGAGCTGTTCACCGAGGGCTTCCAGCTGCAGTATCCGGCGCCCATCGCCATCGGCATCGTGCTCACCCTGGCGCTGGCGCTGCTCCTGGACCTGGTGCTCGTCGGGCTGCGCCGGGTGCTCACCCCCTGGGTGCGCACGGGGGCAGCGTCGTGATCCTCCTCGACGTCGTCGGCTGGTTCGCCGACGCCGGGAACTGGGCCGGCTCGGACGGGATGCTGCTGCGGCTGGGTGAGCACCTGTGGATCACCTTGCGGGTGGTGCTGGTGGCCTGCCTCGTCGCGGTGCCGCTGGGGCTCGCCGTCGGGCACACCGGCTGCGGCGGGGTCGGGCTGGTGGGCCTCGCGAACGCGATGCGGGCGCTCCCGACGCTGGGGCTGGTGACCTTCCTGTTCCTGCTCTATCCCTCCGGCGAGCTGTCCACCCTCATCGCGCTCGTGGTCCTCGCGGTGCCACCGGTGCTGGCCGGGACCTACGCGGGTGTGCAGAGCATCGAGCCGCAGGTGCTCGACGCCGCGCGGGGCATGGGCATGACCGGGCTGCAGCGGCTGGTGCAGGCCGAGCTGCCCGGCTCCCTGCCGCTGCTGGTCGGAGGTGTGCGCAGCGCGGTGTTGCAGGTGGTCGCCACCACCGTGGTCGCCGCCTATGTGGGCGTGGGCGGGCTCGGCGATCCGCTGCTGGTGGGGCTCGCGATCCGCGACTACACCCAGGTGGTGGCCGTCGCGATCCTCACCGCGGCACTCGCGGTGATGCTGGACCTGCTGCTCGCGGCGGTGCAACGGATGGTGGTGCCGAGGGGGCTGCGGCTGGCCCGGGCGCCGGCCTGGGCGACGTGACGACATCGGGAGGACGGATGAAGCGCATTCTGGCAGGCGTCAACGCGGGGATCGCGGTGCTGGCGGTGATGTCACTGGCGGCCTGCGGAGCGTCCAGCGACCCCCTCTACGGGGGCGGCGGGAACGGGGAGGGTGGTGGCACCGTCGTGGTGGGGTCGGCGAACTTCTCCGAGAACGTGCTGCTGATGGAGATCTACGCCGAGGCGCTGCGCCAGGCCGGGGCGGAGGTGCAGACCAGCCCGCGGCTGGGCACCCGGGAGGTCACCAACCGGGCGCTGCAGGACGGGTCGATCTCCGTGATGCCGGAGTACTCCGGCAACCTGCTGCAGTCCGTCGACCGCGACTTCACGGCGACCGCTCCGGAGGACGTCTACCAGGCGCTGCAGCAGGAGCTGCCGGAGGGCCTCGAGGTGCTGGAGTACTCGCAGGCGCAGGACTCCGACGTCCTCGTCATCACGCAGGAGACGTCCGACCGGTTCGGGCTCACCAGCATGGCCCAGCTCGGCCCGCTGTGCGGGCAGTTCGTGCTCGGCGCGGCGCCGGAGTGGCCGCAGCGCTGGGCGCAGCCGATCGCGGACGTCTACGGCTGCACGTTCCAGCGGATCATCTCGACCGACGCCGCCGGCCCAGTGACCTTCCAGGCATTGCGCAGCGGGGATGCGCAGGTGGTGAACCTCTTCACCACGTCGCCGGACATCGAGGCGAACGGCTGGGTGGAGCTGGCGGACCCGGAGCAGATGTACCCGGCGCAGAACATCGTGCCGCTGGTGCGTTCCGGAGCGCTCGACCAGGCCGGAGTGGACGCGCTGAACGAGGTGTCCGCCGCGCTGACCACGGAGCGGCTCACCGAGCTGTACCGCCGAGTCATCGAGGAGCGCGCCGTGCCCGCCGACCTCGCGAAGGAGTTCGTCCGCAGTCTCCGATGAGCTGATCGGCAGAATGCCGGAGTCGCTATCTCGGCAGGAGCACCAGGACGGCCCGGTCGGAGTCCGTCCCGGTCAGGCTGATCTGGACCTCGTTGATGCGGCCGGGCCTGCTGGTGGTCAGCGACAGTTCTCCCTCGTCGCGGCAGCGCCCGTTGCTGCAGTTGCTGCTGATACTGATTTCTTCTCCCTCGACGTCGAACCCGCCGGAGGAGCCCTGGAGAGCTACCGTGATCTCGTCCTGCTCGACGGACGTGACGGTGATCGCATCCACTCCGAAGGCGGCGTCAACCTCCAGACGGTCGCCCACTCGGACCTCGACTTCGCAGTCGGCGTCCTGGCACGCAGCGAGGTTCGTTCCGTCAGTCGCATTCGGCAGTGCCGGGGAGGTCGGGGCCGGTGAGGTTGTCGTTGCCGATGCCGAACTGCTGGGCGTCGCGGCGGGCTGCGGTGACGGCACCTCGCCTGCGTCGCAGCCGGCGAGCAACGCGGCCACTGTGAGGACGGTGGGCACGGCTCGGCTGGCACGGGCGGGTGCGGTCAGCCTGGTCCACATGACGTCCCTCGCAGGTCCTCGCCCCGTGCAGCTGATCACCCGGTGAGTATCGCAGACAGGCTGACCCCGGCAGCGCCGTGACAAGTTCGTGCCCGCGGGACTGCCTTTAGGCCACCCCGGCACCGGCGAGCACCGCGTGCACCTGGGACTTCAGGTTCGACCGCAGCCCGGCCATCTTGGCCCGGTGGCGGACCAGCTCCCGTAGCTCCCGACTCCCCGGCGGAGCGATCCAGGCCTGCGGCAGCCGGCCCATCCGCAGCAGATCCGCCAGATCCGCCGCGTCACGCTCGTCGTTCTTCACCCGCCGGTAGGCGAACCCCTTGACTCCCAACGGGTGCGCCAGATGCACCGACGCTCCCAGCTCGGTCAGCGCATCAGTTGTGACCCCCGAGATGCAGGCGCTGCAGACGCTGCCGCATCTGCCTCCGCACCGGACCGCGGCACTGCTCGTCCTCCAGCAGCTTTTGCCGCGTGGCTGTCCCGTCTGCGGGCTCCTCACGAAGCCAGTTCACGCATTCGGCTGTCGCAGCCGCGATGTCGACGCCGATTCGGGTGTCGCACCATTCCTCGATGAGGTCGGCTTCCTCAAACACGCCGCCGATGACCCGCAGGAATTCACCTGTTGGCACTACGACTCGGCTGTTGTGGTGGACCAGCGCTGCAACAGCAGGTTCACGCCCCGGATCGATAGTGAAGCGATGCGCGTCCCGAGCTTGGCGGGCCGCACAATGTGTGCTCGATTGAAGTACGCAGCGTGGTGTTGCGACGTCGGGTCGTCAGAGTCAACCCACAGATCGGGCAACGGCATGACCCGGGTGTATCCCGTCCAGCGAGCAGCCTTGAGGTACTGATGTTCGGCAACCTCGGCCACGAGCAGACCGGGTACCAGGTCGGAACCGTTGACGCGCATCGCGCAGGGATGCTGCACGATCATCACGGTCATCAACAGCGGCTCGCCGTCGAGGTCTTTGACCTCGCTGTCCTCGAAGACGTCGCCGGTGAAGTAGGGGCGGCCGTGGGTAACTTCGTCGCCCCTGGCGTGGTAGAGGTCTGCCTCTGTTGCTGGAGCCTCGAGATCGAACGCCACGCCTATCGGTCCTTCGGTCGGATCGAGAGCTCGCCGTCACCAGCCCGGTATACCTCGAAGTCGGACCGGTAGCGCTCCCTCCAGTCGGGGTCAAACTGGGTGAGCACCTGCTCCGGGTCGAGGTGCCCGCTGCTGTACTCGAAGACGAGTCTGTGCTGTCCGCTCGCGTACAGGTCGAGCGGGGTGACCGGTACGTCACGGAGCAACGGCATTTCGAACCACGACGCGATCTCGTTCACCGCGTAGTGCTCAATGATCAAGTCGCACGCGGCGAGCAGGCTCGCAAGCCGCCTGCGGCTCGCACCGGAGACGCCCGCGCCCTGTCGCCACTTCTGGATGGCTGCGACACTGACGCCAACCAGACGCGCCACGTCGCGCCAGGCAAAGCCGAGTTCACCCAGCGCGGCGAGCATGTCTGTCGGCGCCATCCTGCCCCGCACGAGGGTCTGGCGGTCCCACTCCACGAAGTGGGACCGCTTGTGCAGGTCCTGGTACCGCTCCGAAAGGTATTGGACCTCGCTCCGTCCGAAGCCGATGTGTTCGGTCAGCTTCGCCGCGGACGTCCGAGTGATGCTCGGCTCGTCGAACGGCACCAGTGATCCCCCTGTCCCGGGATCGGCCACATGCTCGTCATGCTGCCGTGAGGAGGTTCCCGGCTTATGTGCCATAACGGAAGACCTCCTTCCGTAGCCGCTCAGTGATGAGCCGCTCGAACAGCGCTCCGACGGGCGCGTGCAGTGCGTCGCAGGACTGTAGGATGTGTGCGGGATCCGGCTGTGGCGTCTCGTCAGAGGACGTCCAGAAGCTGTCGATGTCAATGAGGAAAAACGGCCCGGGGGTGGTCGTCGTGCGCTTGAGGTCACCATCGGGATTCACGGCATAACCGTCTAGAGGACCGAAGCGAAGTGCCAACGTCTGGTCCTGCGCGACCTCGAACTGCGCGAGGCCCTGCAGCTGCTGCGGGTTCAGCTTCAGGTCATCGGCGACCGGCAGCGGCCCGAGCAACGATGGATCAAGCCACGCCGCCCATGTCATAAACGAGCCGTCCGCGTCCACACCGGGAGCCCGAACCTCATTGATGTAGCGCAGCCCGATGCGGTCCACGCCGTCGATGGGACTCACCGTCTGTCGTACCTTCACGACGAGGTCCACGAGTTCCCGCACGCGCTCGTAACGCTGGTATTTTGTGGTCTCGACGGTAATCGCGGCCTGCCGATAGGTAACAGCCGTGGTGCTGTCGCGGCTGAAGAACTTCGGGGCGATCTCGGTGTCCACGTGAGGCTGCCCGGCCGGCCCCGGCTGAACCTGCAGGTTGACCAAGGTAGCGTCGCGCCGCAGCGGAACCTCGCCAGCCAGCCTCCGCTTCACCTCTGCGAGGGCGTTCGCTGGCATCACCCCTGCGGCCGGATGCCGGATCTCGAAGGCAACGAGCACCAGCGGGGGGTTCGGGTAGATCTCGCGCGACTCCATCGCTCTCAAGCCTACCGATTCGACAACTAGAGCGACAACGTGAACGAGTACTCTAACGCGTCGGCCCGCCCTGGAAGCCCTCCCAGGCGTCGGTGAGTAACGCGTCGGCGCGCGCGGGTCGCCTCCGCGGGCCGCGAGGTCGGCGGCGAGCAGTGAGAGGTGCGGCACGACGCCCGGCCAGTGTGGCGCGACCTCCTGCCGGACGGCGTCGAG
>DASQWR010000242.1:0-8217 GCA_035640155.1 Pseudonocardiaceae bacterium | reverse complement strand
GTCGCTCTGCGGCACCGCTACTGTGCCACCCCCGACCCGAGAGGACCCACCATGCGCACGGTCGCCCTCCCCCTGCTCGCCGCTCTGCTCGTGGCCGGCTGCGGCGGTGGTACCGAGACCCCGCAAACCGTCACGGTCACTGCACCGGCACTCAGCCCGACGTCCACGACCATTGCACCGGTGGTAGATGTGACCCTCCCGGATGTGGCCGGCCAGAACGGGGCGATCGTCTCCGAACAGCTCACCGAGCTCGGTCTCACCAACGTCCAGCTCGCGTCGCAGGACACTGAGGACAAGGTCGTCCTGAACCCGGCTAACTGGACCGCTGTGAGCATCGAGCCCAGCCGGGCACCGTCGTCAGCTCCGACTCCCTGGTCGTCGTGACCATGACCAAGGAGTAGCGCCCGCAGTCCGTTGAACGACCCGGTTCCCTAACCAGGACCGGGCCGTTTCATCGCCTCTACGGGCCACACAGGGCGCCCTCAGCGGTCCTGTGCCGATCCCTGGGGATGGCGCCCAGCTGCTGCCCCGTCCCCTGACCCGCTGGGCGATGACCTGGGTGTCACCGCGGCTGGACACGTGCGCTGCACCTCGAACTTGCTGTCACGCACGACTGCGGCGACTGTGGAGGCTGCGGTGAACATCCGCGAAGTCACCTGAGAAGCTGGAGCCAAGTTGTGAGTAATCCAGACCGCGACTACCGGGAAGCGATCTCCGAGACCAACCCTGCTGTCCCCTCCGCCGACGAGGTGCCAGTGGTGCCGTCGGCAGCCGAGGTGCCGGTGGTTCTGTCCGCCGACGAGGTGCCGGTGGTGGACTCGGCTGACGAGGGCCCTGTCGCCGAGGAAGCCGAGAATCTGGAAGCGCTTCGGTCCTATTACGGCGAGGGTTAGCACCCCCGATGACTCTAGTCCCAGTGGCCCGCTCCGCGTAGGACATCGGCGGGTCGCCCAGCGCGTCGACGAGGACCACCAGGCGGTCGGCCTGCCACTGGGGCAGCTTCTCCGGGCCGTTCATCGGGCACCCCCGCTGCCCGGCACGGTCAGCGCGGACGAGAAGGTCCAGCCCTGGCAGTCCGGGTCCGGGCAGCCGAGCCGGCCGCGGGTCCTCAGCGCTCGGTTCGTAGGTCGTGTCGCAGGTGCAGCAGGTCAGCACCACCTGTAGGGCCAGCGGCTCCGGTGCGGCGCTCATCGCTCGCACCGCCCCGACCGCCCGGTCTCAGCGGCCTGTGTGGCCCGGTAGTACTCGCCCGCCAGCGCCGCGACCAGGCGGGGAATCTCCTTCACGGGGAGGTAGACCTGCGTGGCCTCGGTGATCGGGGAGTCCGACGTCTGCATGCCCAGGGCCAGCTCCGGCGGGCGCCCCCACTCGGCTGGGTGGGCGAGTTCGTCAGTACGGAGCAGGGCGAAGGTGAAGCGCCCATCGACGGTTTCGAGCTCCCCCCACTCGGAGGAGTGGTGGACGTCGGACTCAGAGGTCCTGCACTGGTCCGGGTCACACCACGACGGGTGCGGCGGGGTGGCGGCAGCGGGCGCAGGGGTGGTTGTGATCTGATCAGACACGGGTTCTCTCCTGGTTCAGTCAGGTGGGGGATCAAGGCCCCGGCCGGCGTTGAGGCGTCGGTGCGGGGCCGCCTTGCTTTAGCGGCGGCTGATCACCAGGAGAGGGAGGACCACGGGCCGGTGACGGCACGGAGTGATCCATCGGGGGAGTGGTCGCACGGTGGTCGCAGACTGCGCGATCATGGTCGGACGCGGTGGCCCGATTGGACAGCCGGCGAGGCGCTGACCAGTATGAAACGGAACGGGTGGACTCAGTGAACGCGGTTAGGCTGGAGGAGTTCCAGAAGGTCGGGCTCGCGGTTCGATCATGAGCATCAGGATAGGGTACAAGGCCTCGGCGGAGCAGTTCGGTCCGCGGGACCTGGTGGAGTTCGCGGTCCGGGCGGAGGAGCACGGTCTGGACAGCGTCGTGGTCAGCGACCACTTCCAGCCGTGGCGGCACCGTGGCGGGCACGCCCCCTTCTCGATCGCGTGGATGAGCGCGGTCGGCGAGCGGACCTCCCGGGTGCTGCTCGGCACCAGCGTGCTGACGGCGACGTTCCGGTATCACCCGGCGGTCATCGCCCAGGCGTTCGCGACCATGGGCTGCCTGTATCCAGGGCGGGTGATGCTCGGTGTGGGCACCGGCGAGGCGATGAACGAGGTCGCGGTCACCGGCATCGAGTGGCCGGACTTCAGGGAGCGGTTCGCCCGGCTGCGCGAGGCCGTCGACCTGATCCGGAGCCTGTGGCACGAGGAGCGGGTGACGTTCGAGGGGACTCACTACCGGACCGTCGGCGCCACCGTCTACGACCGCCCTTCCACCCCGGTCCCGATCTACGTCGCCGCGGGCGGCCCGCTGGTCGCGAAGTACGCGGGCCGGGTGGGCGACGGCTTCATCTGCACCAGCGGCAAGGGCATGGAGCTCTACGAGCAGAAGCTGCTGCCGGCCGTGGCCGACGGGTTGGCGGCCGCCGGCCGGAAGGGGGCGTCGATCGACCGGATGATCGAGATCAAGCTGTCCTTCGACCTGGACCCGGCCCAAGCCCTGGAGAACACCCGGTTCTGGGCGCCGCTGGCACTGACGTCCGGGCAGAAGGCGGGCCTGGACGATCCGACCGAGATCGAGCGGGCCGGCGATGAGCTGCCGATCGAGCAGGTGGCCGGCCGGTGGATCGTGTCCGCGGACCCGGACGAGGTGGTGCAGCAGGTCAGGCCCTACGTCGACGCCGGGTTCACCCACCTCGTCTTCCACGGCCCCGGCCACGACCAGGACAGGTTCCTCTCGCAGTTCGCCGAGCACGTCCTGCCCCGGTTGCGGGCGCTGGGCTGAAACAGGCTGTGTGGCGGCTGCTGCGGGGCAACCGGTCGTTCCGCACCCTGTGGGTCGCCCGAACCGTCTCCTTTCTCGGTGACTCGCTCAGCCTGGTCGCGCTGATGCTCTACGTCGCGGACACGACCGGGGAGGCGCTGGCCGTGGCACTGCTGTTGCTGGTCGGTGACTTCGCGCCGTCGCTGCTGAGCCCGTTCACCGGCACCGTCAGCGACCGGTGGGACCTCAAGCGGGTGATGGTGGCGTGTGAGCTGGCGCAGGGCACCCTCGTCGCGGTCATCGCCCTCACGTTGCCCTCGCTGCCGCTGTTGCTGACGTTGGTCGCGCTGCGGGCCGTCGCCGGGCAGATCTTCCAGCCGGCGTCGCGGGCGGCGGTCCCCGCGCTGGTGGACGACCGTGACCTGGAGAGCGCGAACTCGGCGCTGGGGTTCGGGACGAACGGATCCGAGGCCCTGGGTCCGTTGCTGGCCGCGGCGCTGTTCCCGTTGCTGGACGTCCGTGGGGTGCTGCTCGTCGATGCCGCCACGTTCCTGGTGTCCGCGGTGGTGCTCGCCCGGCTGCCGCGGCTGCCTCCGGCCTCCGCCGGGCCCGAGGGCCGCGCGTCCTTCCTCGCCGACGTGCACGCCGGTCTCGGCTACCTCGGGTCGGTTCCCGCGGTCCGGGTGATCGCGCTGGGATTCTGCGCCGTGGTGGCGTTCAACGGGGTCGACGACGTGGCCCTGGTGTTCCTGGCCACCGACTCGCTCGGCGGCGGCCAGTCTGCCGTCGCCCTGCTGCTGGCCGCCGTCGGCATCGGCCTGCTGGTCGGGTACCTGTTGCTCGCCCGCTGCGCGGGGCGCCTCACGATGGTCGCGGCGTTCCTGGTCGGTCTCGGCGTCAGCAGCGCCGGCAACCTGCTCAGCGGGCTGGCGTGGGCGGTGAGCGTCGCGTTCGTCCTGCAGACCATTCGCGGCGTCGGAATCGCGGCGATGGATGTCGGAGCCAGCACGCTGCTGCAGCGGCTGGTGCCGCCCGCGATGCTGGGCCGGGTGTTCGGGAACCTCTACGGCGCGATTGGCGTCGCCGCTGCGCTGTCCTACCTGCTCGGCGGGCTCCTGCTCGACCTCACCTCGCCGCGGGTCACCCTCCTCGCCGCGGGTGCCGGCGGGCTGCTTGCCACCCTGGCGACCGCCGTGGCTCTTCGGCAGCGCTGGCGACAACCGGGGCTCGGCTAGGACAGTATCGGGGGTGACCGGTGACGGCACCGACGGGCTGACCCGTCGGCGGACGAGGAGCCCAGGCATGCCAGATGATTCGTTCCGGTTCGGGTTCGAGCCGCTCGACGACCTGCTCGACCGGCTGGCGGGAGGTCTGGAGTCGTTCGGCGGGCTGGGCAGGCCGGGGCCGTCGACCCAGGGGCCGTCGACGCAGCGGGTGGACCGCTACGGACGTGACCTGACCGCCGCCGCCCGGCAGGGGCGTCTCGACCCTCTGGTCGGACGGGAGGACGAGGTCGAACAGGTCCTGGAGGTGCTGTCGCGACGGACCAAGAACAACCCGGTCCTGATCGGCGATCCCGGGGTCGGCAAGACGGCGATCGTCGAAGGCATCGCGCAGCGGATGGCGGCCGGTGAGGTCCCGTACCCGCTCGTGGACCGACGGGTGATCGCCCTGGACCTGGCCGGCATGGTGGCCGGCAGCAAGTACCGCGGCGAGTTCGAGGAACGGCTGAAGGCAGTGATCGACGAGGTCGCCGCGGCCGGCCGGGACGTGGTGCTGTTTCTCGACGAGCTGCACACCGTGGTGGGTGCCGGCGCTGCCGAGGGGGCGATGGACGCCAGCAGCATGCTCAAGCCGGCGTTGGCCCGCGGGGAGTTCCAGCTCATCGGGGCGACCACCGTCGAGGAGTACCGGCGGCACATCGAGCAGGACCCGGCGCTGGAACGACGGTTCCAGCCCATCCTGGTCGCCGCCCCTTCGGTGGTGGACACCGTCGCGATCCTGCATGGTCTGCGGAACCGCTACGAGGAACATCACCGGGTGCGCATCACCGACGAGGCGATCGTCGCGGCTGTCGCACTGTCCGACCGCTACCTCACCGACCGGTTCCTGCCGGACAAGGCGATCGACCTCATCGACCAGGCCAGCGCTCGGGTCCGGCTCCGGGTCGCGGTCCCGACGGCCGACATCCGCGAGCTTGAACGGCGCGTGGAGCAGCTCACCCGGGCCAAGGACAGCGCCGTGACCGCCGAGGACTACGAGCGCGCCGACGTCCTCGCACCGGAGCTCGACCGGGCCATCGTCGAGCTGGACACAGCCCGCGCCGGGCAGGCCCCGGCACCACAGATCGACGCGGACGACGTCGCCGAGGTCGTCTCCCGCAACACCAGCATCCCGGTCGCGGCGCTCACCGAGACCGAACGTGATCGGCTGCTGCACCTTGAGGAGCATCTGCACCGACGGGTCGTCGGGCAGGACGAGGCGGTCGAGGCCGTTGCCGACGCGGTGCGGCAGGGCCGTGCCGGGCTCGGCCATCCAGACCGGCCGGTCGGCTCGTTCCTGTTCCTGGGCCCCACCGGGGTCGGGAAGACCGAACTGGCCCGGGCGCTGGCCGAGACGCTGTTCGGCGACGAGAACCGGCTCGTCCGGTTCGACATGAGCGAGTTCCAGGACAAGCACACGGTCTCCCGGCTGACCGGCGCCCCGCCCGGCTATCTCGGCTACCAGGACGCCGGCCAGCTCACCGACGCCGTCCGCCGCACCCCGTACACGGTGCTGCTGCTCGACGAGATCGAGAAGGCGCACTCCGACGTCTTCAACACGCTGCTGCAGCTGCTCGACGCCGGTCGGCTCACCGACGCCAGGGGCCGCACCGCCGACTTCTCCAACACCGTGGTCATCATGACCAGCAACGTCGGCGCGGACCAGATCCTCACCGCCACCGCATCCGGGCACCCCGTCGAGGAGCTGCGGGAACCGCTCATGGCAGCTGTGAGGAGGCACTTCCGCCCGGAGTTCGCCAACCGCATCGACGAGATCATCCTCTTCCACGGCCTCGACCGGGCCCAGCTGCGACGGATCACCGAGCTGATGCTTGGGCAGACCCACCAACGGCTGCGCGGCATGGGCGTCACCCTGCTGGTCGACGAGCAGGCCATCGACTGGCTCGCCACCCGCGGGCACCGACCGGAGTCCGGCGCCCGACCGCTGCGACGCACCATCGGTCGAGAGCTCGACAAGCAGCTCTCCAGGATGCTGCTCGCCGGGGACCTCTCCAGCGGCCGGCTGGTCACCGTGAGCGTCGTCGACGACCGGCTGAGCTTCGCGGTTCGTGATCAGCCAGAGGCTCGACAAGACCTGGTGTGACGTCGCGGCCCAGTGGCCGGGGTGACTTCGATCCGCCAGCAGAAATCTCATCGTCCGCCGCAAGATCGAGGTTAGGAAAGACTGGACATGCCCGCCATCGACCACCTGGTTGTCCTCGCGCTGGAGAACCGCTCCTTCGACCACATGCTGGGGTTTCTGCGCCATCCCGATCCGGGGTTCGACGGGGTCACGGTCACCAGCGCCTTCAGCAACCCCAACGTCCCGGGTGCGACACCGGAAGCCGTCACAGTCAGCGATGACGCGTTTCCGGTCCTGCCTGTCGGTCCCGCGCACTCCCACGACGAGGTCATGACGCAGCTCGCTCCGCGCCGACGCGGGCGAAAGCTGCAGCCGACGAACCAGGGCTTCGTGCACAGTTATGACCGAACCTGCCGCAAGGCCGGCGCGACCGAGACGATCGACAATCCCGGCGCCCTCATCATGCGCTGTCAGCCGCCCAGCAGTGTTCCCGTGCTGAGCACGCTCGCGCTCGAGTTCGCGGTCTGCACCCGCTGGTTCTGCTCAGTGCCCGGCGAGACCTGGCCAAACCGCAACTACATGCACGCCGCCACCTCCGATGGCGAGACCGACATCTCACACCGCTTCTTCTTCGATCACACGATCTTCGAGGTTCTCTCGGATCATGGCAAGACATGGCACATCTACCACGGGGACACCCCGCAGACGTGGGCCTTTCCGGCGCTGTGGGACCTCGAGGCCCGGCACGCCAGCTGGTACCCGTTGGCCGCCTTCGCCGAGCACGTCGCGCAGGACCGCCTGCCGCACTACTCCTTCCTGGAACCCAACCACGGCATCGTGCCGCTGCTCGGCGACGAAGAAGCCAGCAACAGCCAGCACCCGGACAACAACACCGTCGAATGGGCACACTACGACCGGTCAGCTCCGGACGACCGGTCAGCCCCGGACGACCGGTCAGTCCCGGTGGGCGGCAACACGGACTTCCGACGAGCAGAGACGCTGGTTGCTCATGTCTACGAGGCACTGCGCGCCAACCCCGCAGTGTTCGAGCGGACTCTGCTGCTCATCACCTACGACGAGCACGGGGGCTTCTATGACCATGTGCCTCCTCCGACCGGTGTGCCCGCCCCGAAGGATCCACGCGGCTTCATCACGCGCGTCGTCGATTTCTTCCGCCGCCGGGGCAAGCCTCGCTTCGACTTCACCACGTTGGGTCCGCGGGTGCCCGCCATCATCGTCTCACCCCATGTCCCGGCCCGGACGATAGAGCCTCGGCTGCACGACCACGCAAGCATTCCTGCCACGGTTCGTGAGCTCTTCGTTCCTCAAGCACCCCCGCTGACCGCACGGGACAGGTGGGCAACGCCGTTTCATACGCTGCTGACTCTCGACACGCCCCGGCCGGCTGAGCAGATGCCGAACCTGTCGAAGTACACCCGTGATGTTCCTCTTCGGAGTCTGGCAGGATCAACTGTCGCCGATTCTGCCGATGACGCAGCCGATCGGCTGAGGCTGCAGGGCCATCTGAAGGACTTCGCGAACCAAGCGGACCGAGTTCACCGGGTACTGGCCGAGGTCGGTGAGCCCGAGGCCGGCGGTGTCGACCGCTCTCGTGATGCTGTCCGAACAGCAGACGTCTCCCGCGTCTTTGCCGAGGCTGCCGTGAGGCACCGTCGTGACACCAGCCACTGATGGTTCTGCCAGGCGCCCCGGGAGGACGCCATGACCGACGACAGGAAGCTCGCCCTCGCCCTCTCGGACCTCACCGAGGAGCATCTCCTCGCCATCACCCACGCGATGCGTGGCCAGCGCGACAGGGCTCATGAGCAGGGGAACGAGCGGCTCGCCGAGGTGTTCGGCTCGATCCTCTCGCTCGCCCTGGCGGTGGCGGTCAGCGGCACGCTGAATATGCTCGACGACGCCGACTTCCGCGATCACGTCGCCCGTGCCCTTGTCGCCGTCACAGATCGCGACCGGCGGTTCGTTCGCAGGATCGCGGTCGAGACGCGACAGCTCGCC
>DASQWR010000241.1:0-15121 GCA_035640155.1 Pseudonocardiaceae bacterium | reverse complement strand
GCCCCAGGACACCCAAGGGCAGGAGGTACTTGCCGCGTCCCGGGGACTCCTTCACCCGGCGCCACCCACCGGCGACGGCCGGCCGGTGCTGCGGGTGGTACGGCCCAGCCCCGGAGCCGAGCTGCTGGGCCCGCAGCTCGCCGAGCAGGCCCGATCCGGCTCCTCGCCTCCGGTGGCCGCCGCGACGACTCGGGTGGGGGTGCCGGCAGTACCGCCGAGCGTGGCGGTGCGGGTAGCGCCCGGTGCAGCGCAGCGGCTGCTGGTGCTCGCCGCCAACGACGAGCCGGGGTGGCGCGCCAGCGTGGACGGCACGCCGGTGCCGGTGGTGCGTGCGTGGGGCCACCAGGCCGCGGTGGAGGTTCCCGGGGAGGGGGCCGAGGTGCGGGTGGACCGTTCGGACGCCGGCCGCATCGCCCTGCTTCTCGGCCAGGCGGCGGTCGCGCTGCTCGCCGTGAGCGCTGCCGTGCCGTCACGCCGCCCTACGGACCCCCAGGAGTAACCCTCGCGCTCACCCGTCGGCGGTGGGGCCGTCCACGGTGTCCGGGTCGACGCCGAGGAACGCGGCCACCTGCTCCACCAGCACCTCGTGCACGAGGTCCGCAAGGTCAGCCCCCCCGTGCGCGCGTGACTCCAGAGGTCGCCGGTAGAGGACGATGCGGGCCCGGGTGGGCAAGCCCCGCCGGTCGACGCCGGCCGGGACCAGCCGGGCCAGCGGCACCTTGCCGTCCTCGACGACGTCGCTGCCCCACTCCACGGTGGCCGGATCGGAGTCGGTCACCTCGGGTACGTCGTCGACTGCGACGTCGAGCCGTTGCAGCTCGGAGTGCCAGCGCTCGTCGATCGGTTCCAGGGCGTCCAGCACGGTCGCGTCGAACCGTTCCGATCGGCTGCGCGCTGCGGGCAGGGCGGTGGGGTACAGCACGCCGCGGATCCCCCGGCCGCGCCGGTCCCGGTGCCTGCGCAGGCGCGTACGGGTGCCCCGGCCGGCGACCATCAGGCCGCCTCCGCGCACTGCAGCGCGTCGGTGGTCATCGCCAGCAAGGGTACCCGCGGCGCGCACCGAACTTCCCGCGTGCCTTCCCCGCCGCAGCCGGTGGGGCGCGCTATGGTCCACGTCGTGCGAAAGGTGAGACGGTGCTCGAGGACCGGGTGCATCAACCCGGCCGTGGCCACGCTCACCTATGTCTACGCAGACTCCACCGCCGTGGTGGGTCCGCTGGCCACCTGCGCCGAGCCGCACTCCTACGACCTGTGCGAGCGGCACGCGCTGCGGCTGACCGCGCCGCGCGGTTGGGACGTGGTGCGCCACGAGGGTGAGTTCGCCGAACCGGAACCGTCCGTGGACGATCTCACCGCGTTGGCTGAGGCCGTGCGCGAGGCGGGCCGGGCCGAGCGCCCGGTGGATCCCGTCCCGGCGGGAGCCGGTTCCGGGTCCGGCGGCCGGGGCCACCTGCGGGTGCTGCCCGACCCCGACGAGCGGTGACGCGCGCACGACGCCGGTGCGGCTCCGGAACCGATACCCTCGCGACCAGGAGTGCCGCCGACGCCGAACAGGGGTAGGGATGCGGGATCTGTCCGCCATCGTCAAGGCTTACGACATCCGCGGTGTGGTCGGTGAGCAGCTCGACGAGGCAGTCGTGCGGGACATCGGAGCGGCGTTCGCCGATCTCGTCGGGGACGGGTCCGACGGGGCGGGTTCGGTCGTGGTGGGCCACGACATGCGCAGCTCGTCACCCGGCCTTGCGGCCGCGTTCACCGACGGCGTCACCGGTCGCGGTGTCGACGTCGTCTCGATCGGGCTGGCCAGCACCGACATGCTCTACTTCGCCTCCGGCCACCTCGACCAGCCCGGGGCGATGTTCACCGCCAGCCACAACCCGGCGCGCTACAACGGGATCAAGCTGTGCCGGGCCGGTGCGACGCCGGTGGGACAGGAGAGCGGCCTGGACGAGATCCGCGCCGCCGTGGAGCGCGGGGTGGGCGCGGGTCCCGGCGGCGGCACCGTCACCGAGCAGGACATGCTGGCCAGGTACGCCGAGTACCTGCGCAACCTGGTGGACATCTCCGGTAGCCGGGAGCTGCGGGTGGTCGTCGACGCCGGCAACGGGATGGCCGGGCACACCGTCCCCGCGGTGTTCGACGGGCTGCCGCTGGTCCTCACGCCGCTGTACTTCGAGCTCGACGGCACCTTTCCCAACCACGAGGCCAACCCGCTCGACCCGGCGAACCTGGTCGACCTGCAAGCCGCTGTCGGTGAGCACGGCGCGGATCTCGGCCTGGCGTTCGACGGCGACGCCGACCGCTGTTTCGTGGTGGACGAGCGGGGGAAACCGGTGAGCCCGAGTGCGATCACCGCGCTGGTCGCCACCCGGGAGCTCGCCAAGGCCCGGGCCAACGGAGAGGGGGAAGCTGCGGTGATCCACAACCTGATCACGTCACAGGCCGTACCCGAGATCGTCAGCGAGCACGGGGGCAAGCCGATTCGCACTCGCGTCGGGCACTCCTTCATCAAGCAGACGATGGCCGAGACCGGCGCGATCTTCGGCGGGGAGCATTCCGCGCACTACTACTTCCGCGACTTCTGGCGGGCGGACTCCGGGATGCTCGCGGCGCTGCACGTGCTGGCCGCGCTCGGCTCGCAGGACGCCGCGCTGTCCGAGCTGATGGCCGAGTTCAGCAGGTACTCCGCATCCGGAGAGATCAACTCCACGGTCGACGACCAGCAGGGCAGGATGGACGCGGTGCGCAAGCACTTCGCCGACCGGGACGGCGTCCGGACCGACGAGGTGGACGGGCTCACCGTTCAGCTCGACGGCAGCTCGTGGTTCAACCTGCGGCCGTCGAACACCGAGCCCCTGCTGCGGCTCAACGTGGAGGCGCGCAGCGACTCCGAGGTCGCAGCGCTGCGGGACGAAGTGCTCGCCCTGATCCGCACCTCCGGATAGCTGTCGAACCCACCCGATCCGAGGAGGATGGCGAGGATGGCCGTGCACCTGGACCCTCAGCTGATGGAGATCCTGGCCTGCCCCTGCCCGCAGCACGCCGAGCTGCGGGCGGGCACCGCGTCGGACCCGGACGCGGAGGCGCTCACCTGCACCGGGTGCGGGCGGAGTTTTCCGGTGACCGACGGCATCCCCGTGCTGCTGCTCGACGAGGTGTTGCCGGGCACCGGGCCGGCCGGCGAGGCTGCCGACACCGACACCGCAGACGGCGACACCGACACCGCAGACGGCGGCAGCGGGCTCAGCGGGAAGCGGTGACCTCGTGACCGAGGACCGGGTGTTCGACTACGGGTTGCTCGACGATCCCGACGGGCTCGCCGCGGTAGACGTCTCGGGCCTGCTCCGGGCCGCAGCCTCGGCAGGTGCCCAGGTGCGCTCCACCGCCGGAGCCGCGACCGACGCCGGCCTGGATCGGCTCACCGGCGAGCGACCCCGGGCACTGGTCCTGGTCACCCGGCCCGGCGCTACCGCCGCGGCCGCGCCGCTGCTCGTCGCGCTGCTCGGACCCTCTTGCCCGGTACCGGTGGTGAGGTGCGAAGCGGTGCCGTCCTGGACTGGGGCGCTGGACGTGGTGCTCGCGCACACCGCCGACCCGGGAGACCAGGAGCTGGCCGTCGGGGTGGACCGGGCGCTCCGGCGGGGCGCGCAGGTGGTGCTCACCGCTCCCCCCGACGGTCCGGTGGCCGCTGCCGCCGCGGGGCGGTCGGTGCTGCTCGCGCCGCGCATCGACGTCCCGCCCGGGCTGGTGCTGCCTCGGGCGCTGGCCGCGGGTCTGCTGCTGCTCGACGCGCTGGGTCTGCTTCGCGTCGACCTCGACGCGTTGGCTGGGGAGCTCGACAGCGAGGCCGAGCGCTGCCACCCCGGTCACGAGTCGTTCGTCAACCCGGCGAAGTCGCTGACCCTGCGGATGGTCGGCCGGACGCCGCTGCTGTGGGGCACCGATACGGTGGCCACCGCGGTGGCCGCCCACGCGGCGACGGCGCTGGCCGCGCACGCGGGAGTGGTCGCCCACGCCGCGGGGTGGCACGAGGCGGCGGCGCTGCCGGCGCTGCGGGTGGTGGCTGCCCGGGGATCCGCCGAACCAGACGTGTTCCACGATCCCTACCTCGAGGAGGAACCGTCCGGCGGGCTTCCGGCGGTGCGGCCGATGCTGCTGAGCGTCGAAACCGATCCCAGGTCCGGGGCGGCCCGGCGAGCTGCGGTGGACGCGCTGCCCGGTGCCGATCCGGTGACCGCCGACGAGGAGCTGATGGTGGCGGCGACGGACCCGGCGGCCGCCGCCTCCGCGGTGGCGGTGCTCGCGCTGCGCTTCGACCTGGCGGCGCTCTACCTCGGGCTCGGCTCCGGTGTCCTCGGTGGGAGCGCTTTCGGCGGCGTGGGTCTGTTTCGGTAGGAGAACGGCAATGGAACTGTTGCAGGGCGCCGTCCGGCACTACGTGTGGGGATCTCGCACGGCGATCGCGGAGCTGCTCGGCGCGCCGGTACCGGCGCCGCACCCGCAGGCCGAGCTGTGGCTGGGTGCGCACCCGGCCGATCCGTCGATGCTCCTCGGGCGCGACGGCGCCCGGACCTCGCTGCTCGCGGCCCTCCAGCAGGACCCGGAGCGTGAGCTCGGGGCCGGCTGCCTCCGACGCTGGGGCCACCGGTTGCCGTTCCTGCTCAAAGTGCTCGCCGCGGACGAGTCGCTGAGCTTGCAGGCACATCCGTCGGCGCAGCAGGCCGCCGAGGGGTTCGCCCGCGAGGAGGCGCTGGGCATCGCGCGCGGGGCACCCGAGCGCAACTATCCCGACCCGCACCACAAGCCCGAGCTCGTGTGCGCGCTCACCGAGTTCCACGCGCTGGCCGGCTTCCGGGAGGTGGGGCGCACCGTGGAGCTGCTCACCGCGCTGAACGTGCCCCAGCTGGCGCCCTACCGGGAGCTGCTCGCCGGCCAGCCGGACGCCGACGGGCTGCGCGCGTTGTTCACCACCTGGATCACGCTGCCGCAGCCCGCGATCGACGCGCTGCTGCCCCCGCTGCTCGACGGCTGCATCGGCCTGCTGCAGGCACCCGGCCCGTTCGCTCCCGAGTGCCGCACCGTCCTGCAGCTGGCCGAGGTGCACCCGCGCGATGCCGGGGTGCTCGCCTCCGCGCTGCTCAACCACATCGTGCTGGCTCCGGGCGAGGCGCTGTACCTGCCGGCCGGAAAGCTGCACGCCTACCTGCGAGGCACTGCGGTGGAGATCATGGCCAACTCGGACAACGTGCTGCGCGGGGGCCTGACCCCCAAGCACGTCGACGTGCCCGAGCTGCTGCGGGTGCTCGACTTCGCCCACGGCGACCTGCCGGTGCAGCGGGGGAGGCAGGGTTGGCCGCGGGAAACGGCCTACGACGCGCCCGCCCCGGAGTTCGCGTTGTCCCGGCTGGACTGGCCTGCCGGCGACCTGGCGTCGGTCCGTCTCGCCGGATGCGGGCCGCAGATCCTGCTGTGCACCGCGGGCACCGCGGACGTCCGCACCGACGACGGTGGGGTCCTGCCGCTGGCCCGCGGGACGTCGGTGTGGCTCGCCGCCGCGGACCGGGACGTCGCCGTGGGCCCGCGGGCGGGTCCGGTGCAGCTGTTCCGGGCGAGCCTGGGACCGCGCGGTGATCAGCCCGTAGGCTCCCTGCGGCCACGACGACCAGCTTCAGTGACCGCTGTTCGGGGACCGACTGTTCGGTGACTGTTCGGTGACCAACTGTTCAGGGACCGACGTTCAAGGAGGGCCACGGTGGCAGCAGGAGGCGGCAGGAAGGCGATCCTCGCCGCGTTGTTCGCCAACGCCGGGATCGCCATCGCCAAGTTCATCGGATTCCTGATCACCGGCTCCTCGTCGATGATCGCCGAGTCGGTGCACTCGGTGGCGGACACGTCGAACCAGGGGCTGTTGCTGCTGGGTATGAAGACGTCGAAGCGCGACGCCACCGACGAGCACCCGTTCGGCTACGGGCGCGACCGCTACTTCTACTCGTTCATCGTCGCGCTCGTGCTGTTCACCCTCGGCTCGATGTTCGCGATCTACGAGGGCATCCACAAGATCCAGGAGCCGGAGCCGCTGACCACCGCCTACATAGCAGTGATCATTCTGCTGGTCGCCATCGCACTGGAGACCTACAGCTTCCGCACCGCGGTCGTGGAATCCCTCAAGGCGAAGGGAGACGCCACCTGGGTGCAGTTCATCCGGCAGGCCAAGACCCCGGAGCTGCCGGTGGTGTTGCTGGAAGACGCCGGCGCGCTGTTCGGGCTCATCCTGGCGCTCGGCGGCGTCGGCCTGTCGGTGCTCACCGGCGACGCGGTCTGGGACGGGATCGGCACGATCTGCATCGGCATCCTGCTCGGCGTCATCGCCATCATCCTGATCGTGGAGATGAAGAGCCTGCTGATCGGCGAGGGCTCCGGGCCGGCCGAGCTGCGGGCGATCAGGGAGGCCCTGAGCGGCGGCGCGGTCGAGCGCGTCATCCACGTCAAGACACAGTACGTCGGACCGGACGAGCTGCTGGTGGCCGCGAAGATCGCGGTCCGCGGATCGCGGTCCACCGCCGAGGTCGCCGGCGCGATCGACGAGGCCGAGGCACGCGTGCGGGCCGCGGTCCCGGCCGTCCGGATGATCTACCTGGAGCCCGACCTGGACCGCTCCGCGGTCGACGTGACCTGACCGAACGACATGATCTGACGAACGATCTACCTCGGCGAGGAGGTGGGGGCCGTGGCGGGCAGCGGGTTGTGGCGGACGAAGTCGATCGAGCAGTCCATCGCGGACACCGACACGCCCAGGAGCCGGCTCCGCAAGGACCTGAGCGCGTGGGACCTCACGGTGTTCGGTGTCGCGGTCTGCGTCGGCGCCGGCATCTTCACCCTCGCCGCCAGCACGGCCGGTGACGTCTCCGGGCCGGCCGTGTCGCTGTCCTTCGTGCTCGCCGCGATCGCCTGCGCGCTGGCCGGGTTGTGCTACGTCGAGTTCGCCTCGACGGTGCCGGTCGCGGGCAGCGCGTACACCTACTCCTACGCCACGTTCGGCGAGCTCATCGCCTGGATCATCGGGTGGGACCTGGTGCTGGAGTTCTCCCTCGCCGCCGCGGTGGTCGCCAAGGGCTGGTCGCAGTACCTCGCCGAGGTGATCGGCCTGACCGGGCTCGGCATCTCGACGACGTTCCCGCTCGGCTCGCTGACGCTCGACTGGGGCGCCGCAGCGCTGGTCGCCGCCCTGACGACGCTGCTGGTGCTGGGCACCAAGCTGTCGTCGCGGGTCAGCCAGGTGATCACCGCGGTCAAGGTGGCGGTGGTGCTGCTGGTGATCGTCGTCGGGCTGGGCTACGTGAGCGCGGAGAACTACACGCCGTTCATCCCGCCGGCCGCCGAGGGGCTGGCAGCCGCGAGCGGCCTGGATCAGTCGCTGCTGTCGCTGCTGCTCGGGGGCGAGACGAGCACCTACGGCATTTTCGGGCTCTTCGCCGGTGCCTCCATCGTGTTCTTCGCGTTCATCGGTTTCGACGTCATCGCCACCACCGCAGAGGAGACGCGCAACCCGCAGCGCGACCTGCCCCGCGGCATCCTCGGCGCCCTCGCGATCGTCACCCTGCTCTACGTGGGCGTGGCGCTGGTGCTGACTGGAATGCAGCCGTACACCGCGCTGGCCACCACCGATCAGGGTTCGGCGACGCTTGCAACCGCGTTCGCGGCGGTGGGCGTGGACTGGGCGGCCGGAGTGATCTCGATCGGTGCCCTGGCGGGTCTCACGACGGTGGTGATGGTGCTGCTGCTCGGGCAGACCCGGGTGCTGCTCGCGATGTCACGGGACGGGTTGATCCCCCGTGGGCTGTCCGCAACCGGGAGCCGAGGCACCCCGGTGCGGATCACCGTCGGGGTCGGCGTGCTGGTGGCCGTTCTCGCGGCGACGGTGGAGTTCGGCACGCTCGCCGAGCTGGTCAACGTCGGGACGCTGTTCGCGTTCGTGCTGGTGTCCGTGGGCATCATCGTGCTGCGCCGGACCCGCCCCGACCTGCCCCGCGCGTTCCGGGTGCCGCTGGTGCCGTGGCTGCCGATCGCCGCGGTGCTCGCCTGCCTGTGGTTGATGCTGAGCCTGACGGCCGCCACCTGGCTGCGGTTCCTCGGGTGGATGGTTCTGGGCCTGGTGGTGTACTTCGCCTATGGCGCGCGGAAGTCCCAGCTACGGAAGTCCCAGTTGCGGGTCACGGAGCCGTCGACCGCGGAGAGCAGGGTACGGTGACCGTGGCTCCCGACGTGGCAGCCACCCCGACCCGTCATCGAGGAGCGCCCTCCCATGACCCTGGCCGCGCCCGGCACCGACAAGCTGCAGACGCGCACCGGCATCGACTTCGCCGTCGCCGACCTCGAACTGGCCGAGTTCGGCCGCAAGGAGATCCGCCTGGCGCAGCACGAGATGCCGGGTCTGATGGCGCTGCGCCACGAGTACTCCGAGGTGCGCCCGCTCGCGGGAGCGCGGATCTCGGGATCCCTGCACATGACGGTCCAGACCGCGGTGCTCATCGAGACGCTGCTGTCGCTGGGCGCGGAGGTCCGCTGGGCGTCCTGCAACATCTTCTCCACCCAGGACCACGCCGCCGCCGCGGTGGTGGTGGGACCGCACGGCACGCCGGAGGAGCCGGGGGGCGTCCCGTGCTTCGCCTGGAAGGGCGAGTCGCTCGAGGAGTACTGGTGGTGCACCGAGCGGATGCTCACCTGGCCTGATCGTGGCGACGGCGTCACCGGCCCCAACATGATCCTCGACGACGGCGGCGACGCCACGTTGCTCGTGCACAAGGGGGTGTCCTACGAGAAGGCCGGCGTGGTGCCCCCTGCCGAGGACGACGACCCGGCGGAGTGGAAGGTGTTCCTGGCGTTGATCCGGGAGTCGATGAACGCGGACCCGTCGCAGTGGGGCCGGGTCGCGAAGGGCATCCTCGGTGTCACCGAGGAGACCACCACCGGGGTGCACCGGCTCTACCAGCTCGCTGCGGCCGGGGAGCTGCTCTTTCCCGCGATCAACGTCAACGACTCGGTCACCAAGTCCAAGTTCGACAACAAGTACGGCATCCGGCACTCGTTGATCGACGGCATCTTCCGCGGCACCGACGTGATGGTCAGCGGCAAGCTCGCGGTGATCTGCGGCTACGGCGACGTGGGCAAGGGCGCCGCGGAGTCGCTGCGCGGGCAGGGCGCCCGGGTGACGATCACCGAGGCCGACCCGATCTGCGCGCTGCAGGCCATGATGGACGGCTACCACGTCGAGACCCTCGACGAGATCATCGGCCGCGCCGACATCGTCATCACCTCGACCGGCAACAAGGACATCGTCACCCTCGAGCACATGAAGCGGATGAAGCACCAGGCGATCCTGGGCAACATCGGGCACTTCGACAACGAGATCGACATGGCCGGGCTCGAGCGGGCGCCCGACGTGCGGCACATCGAGATCAAGCCGCAGGTCGACGAGTGGACGTTCCCGGACGGACACTCGATCATCGTGCTGTCCGAGGGCCGGCTGCTGAACCTGGGCAACGCCACCGGGCACCCCAGCTTCGTGATGTCGAACTCGTTCTCCAACCAGGTGATCGCGCAGATCGAGCTCTACACCAAGCACGACGAGTACGACAACGAGGTGTACACGCTACCCAAGGTGCTCGACGAGAAGGTCGCGCGGATCCACGTCGAAGCGCTGGGCGGCAAGCTCACCAAGCTCACCAAGGACCAGGCCGAGTACATCGGCGTCGACGTCGAGGGGCCGTTCAAGCCACCGCACTACCGGTACTGAGCGGGGGACGCTGAACGCGGGTCTCGCGCCGTGGGACGGCTGGTGGTGATCGAGGGGCTCGACGGCGCGGGCAAGCAGACGCTGGCCGAGGGGTTGGCCGCGGAGCTGCGGAGTCGCGGGGCGAGTGTCGCGAGGCTGGCCTTCCCCCGCTACGACTCCGACGTGCACGCCGAGCTCACCCGCGACGCCCTGTACGGGCGGATGGGGGACCTCGCGGCCTCGGTGTACGGGATGGCGGCGCTCTTCGCGCTGGACCGCCGCGCCGCCGCCGACGACCTGCGGGCGATCACCGGGCGGCACGACGTGGTGCTGTGCGACCGCTACGTCGCCTCCAACGCCGCCTACGGCGCGGCCAGGTTGCACCAGGACGCCGACGGGGAGTTCGTCACCTGGGTGCGCGCCCTGGAGATCGAGCGGTTCGGGGTACCGGTGCCCGACGTGCAGCTGCTGCTGCAGGTGCCGGCCGACGTCGCCGCCGCCCGCGCCGACGGGCGGGCGGCCACCGCCGCGGACCGGGCCAAGGACACCTTCGAGTCCGACGCCGGCCTGCAGGCCCGGTGCGCCGTGGTCTACCGGGAGCTCGCCGCAGCCGGATGGCTCGCCCCGTGGCACGTCCTCGACGGCGCCCGGGCGAGTGGCGTCGGAGCGGAAGCCGCCGCCCTCGCCGCGCTGCTGCAGTGAGACACCGGCGCCAGCCACAGCCGGGCTCGGGGGGCCGGGCACATGAGGTGTCACGATGGTGCCCATGAAGCCTCGTGTTCTGGTGGTCGACGACGATCCGGCGCTTGCCGAGATGCTCACGATCGTGCTCCGCGGCGAGGGTTTCGACACCGCGGTCGTCGGCGACGGCACCCGGGCGCTGCCGGTGGTGCGTGAGCTGCGGCCGGACCTGGTACTGCTGGATCTGATGCTGCCCGGGATGAACGGCATCGACGTCTGCAAGGCGATCCGCGCCGAGTCGGGACTGCCGATCGTGATGCTGACCGCGAAGAGCGACACCATCGACGTGGTGCTCGGGCTCGAGTCCGGTGCGGACGACTACGTGGTCAAGCCGTTCAAGCCCAAGGAGCTCGTCGCGCGGGTGCGGGCCCGGCTGCGTCGCACCGAGCCCGAGCCCGCCGAGCGGCTCGCCATCGACAACGTCACGATCGACGTGCCCGGCCACCGGGTGACCCGCGAGGGACAGCCGATCTCGCTCACCCCGCTGGAGTTCGACCTCCTGGTGGCACTGGCTCGCAGGCCCCGGCAGGTGTTCACCCGGGAGGTGCTGCTCGAGCAGGTCTGGGGCTACCGGCACGCTGCGGACACCCGCCTGGTGAACGTGCACGTGCAGCGGCTGCGCTCGAAGGTGGAGCGCGACCCGGAGCACCCCGAGGTGGTGCTCACCGTCCGCGGCGTGGGGTACAAGGCCGGGCCTCCTTGATCACCGGCAGGACCACCGCCCGACCCGCTGGCAGGACCGGCAGGGCCATCGCCCGGCTTCCCGGCACCGCGTGGGGACGCCTCGTCGCCCGGACCGTCGAGTGGGCCCGCGAGCTGGCGGCGCGGGGTGGGACCGCTTGGCGCCGATCGCTGCAGCTGCGGGTGGTGACCAGCACGGTGGTGCTGTCGTCCACCGTGGTGCTGGTCCTCGGTGTCGTGCTGCAGACCCAGATCGCCGGTCGGCTGATGGAGTCGAAGATGGACGCCGCGGTGTCGCAGGTGGAGAACAGCCAGACCGTGGTGGAGTACGAGCTCAGCTCGGTGGACCCCTCCGGGGCGTCGCTGTCCAGCCGCCTCACCAACGCGATCGACCGCTTGACCAGCACCGGCGAGGAGGACGCCACCAGCGCGTCGGCGGGGGCGTTCGAGCCCGTCCTGGTGGACGGCGGCAGCTCCGTCGGCGCGACCGGCACCGGTCAGGGCGTCGGCCCGCTGGACGACGTGCCCGCCTCCCTGCGATCCGCGGTCGAGCAGGGCGGGCTCGCCCTCGAGATCACCACCGTGCAGCGGGACTCTGCTGCGGTGACCATGCTCGCGGTGGGGATCCCGGTCAGCAGCGCCGGGCGCAGCCTGCAGCTCTACCTGCTGTTCCCGCTCACCGCCGAGCAGCGCACCCTCAGCCTGGTGCAGTCCACCCTCCTGGTGGGAGGACTCGTGCTGCTGGTGCTCATCGCCGGCATCGCCAGCCTGGTGACCCGTCAGGTCGTCGCGCCGGTGCGGCAGGCGGCCGAGGTGGCGGAACGGTTCGCCGACGGGCACCTGGAGGAGCGCATCCCGGTGGCCGGCGAGGACGACATGGCCCGGTTGGGCACCTCGTTCAACGAGATGGCGGCCAGCATCCAGCAGCAGATCCGGCAGCTCGAGGAGTTCGGAGCGCTGCAGCGCAGGTTCACCTCCGACGTCTCACACGAGCTGCGCACTCCGCTCACCACGGTGCGGATGGCCGCCGACATGCTCCACGAGTCGCGCGCGGAGATGAGCGTCGCGCTGGGCCGGTCGGCGGAGCTGCTGGTGCACGAGCTCGACCGGTTCGAGGCGCTGCTGGTCGACCTGTTGGAGATCTCCCGCCTGGATGCCGGGGTGGCCGAGCTGCAGGGCGAGACCGTTGACGTGCGGACGACGGTGCAGCGGGCCGTGGAATCGGTGCGCGCGGTGGCCGAGGGCGTGGGCAGTCCCGTCGAGCTGGATCTACCCCCGACCGAGGTCCTCGCCGAGATCGATCCGCGGCGGATCGAGCGGATCGTGCGCAACCTGATGGCCAACGCGCTGGACCACGGCGAGGGCGCACCGGTCCGGGTGAGCCTCGCCGCCGACTCCCGCGCCGTGGCGGTGCTGGTGCGGGACCACGGCGTCGGGCTGCGCCCGGGAGAGACCGAGCTGGTCTTCACCCGCTTCTGGCGCGCGGACCCCTCCCGCAACAGGCGCACCGGGGGCACCGGGCTCGGGCTCTCCATCAGCCTCGAGGACGCCCGGCTGCACGGGGGCTGGCTGCAGGCCGCGGGGGAACCCGGGGGTGGTGCGTCGTTCCGGTTGACGATACCGCGTAGCCGCGACGTCGAGCTCGAGGCCAGCCCACTGCCTTTCGGGGAGGGCAGCCGGTGAGGACGCAACGTGTGCTGCCGGCAGTGGTCGCGCTGCTCGCCGTTCTGGTCCCGGGATGCGCGACCGTGCCGGACAGCTCGGACGTGCAGGTGCTGCGGTCGGTGCCGTCGGGCCCGCAGGTGGCGCCACCGGCGGGCCCGACGCCAGGGGCGAGCCCGTTCCGGCTCGTGCGCGACTTCATCGAGGCCACCGGCTCGCCCGCCAACGGGCATGCCGCGGCGCGCGCGTTCCTCACCCGGCCGGCCGCCGCGTCCTGGGATGACGACGCCAGCCTCACCGTCATCGAGGACTCCCCGGACACCCCGGAGTCGGGCCCGGTGCGCGGTGACGACCGCAGCAGCGTGGTGGTACGGGCGGCCCGGATCGGCACCCTCGCCGCCGACGGGAGCTTCACCTCCGACGCGGGGCTGTCCTCGGTGGTGCTGGACCTGGTCCGGGAGGACGGCGAGTGGCGGATCAGCAACCCGCCACCCGGGGTACTCGTGGAGAGCACCGCCTTCCAGCAGAACTACGTGACGGTGAGCGCGTGGTTCGCCGAACCCACCAGCGGCACCCTGGTGCCCGACATGCGGTGGGTCCCGGCCCAGCCGGACGACGCCCTCGCCGGTCGGGCACTCGACGTCCTGCTGGCCGGCCCGTCCGAGGCGCTCGCCGACGCGGTGGTGTCCGCGTTCCCGCCCGACGCCCGCCCCCGGTCCAACATGCTGGTCGGACCGGACGGTCGGGCCGTGATCGACCTGGCGGGGATGGGGGAGGTCGGAGGACAGGAGCGCCGGCTGGCTGCCGCCCAGATCGTGAGCACCCTCGACGGGCTCGTCCGCCGCCCCCCGTTCCAGCTGCTGGCCGACGGCGAACCGCTCGTCGCGGGCAAGCCGGACTGGCGGGCCGCTGACATCACCTCCTACACCGCGACCAGCGGCCCCCGGCCGGACGTGCCCGGCCTGGTCGTCCACGACGGGCGGCTCCGCGGGCTGGACGGGGCACCGCTGCCCGGCCCCGCCGGATCGGGGCAGCTGACGGTGCTCACCGCGGCCCGCTCCAGCCCGGAGGGCGAACGGCTCGCTGCGGTGACTGCCCGGCCGGACCGCACGCTGCAGCTCCTGGTCGGGATGACCGGCGAGGGCCTCACCGCGGTGGCACTCGACGCGGTCTCGATGACCCGGCCCACCTGGCGTCCCTCCGGGGACGAAGTCTGGACGGTCATCAACGGCACCACGGTCGCGGGAGTGGCGCTGTCCGGTTCAGCCCCCGCGGCGACATATCAGGTGAACGCTGCGGAGCTGGCCGAGTTCGGCCCCATCACCGAGCTGCGGCTGTCCCGGGACGGGGTGCGTGTCGCCGCCGTCGTGGGCGGGCAGCTGGTGGTGGCCACCGTGGTGAGCAGGCCCGGCGAGGTGAGCATCCGGCAGCCCCGAGTGCTGCGCACGGGAAGCATCCCGGCCACGGTGAGCGTGGACTGGGCCCGCTCGGACCGGCTCGTGGTGGCCTCCTCCGAGCCGGCCCCGCAGGTGTCGGAGATGTCCGTGGACGGCCTGGTCTACCAGCCGATGTCCAGCACCAACCTCACCGCTCCGCTCGCCGGAGTGGTCGCCGCCCCCGGCCGGGAGACCATCGTCTCCGATGCGAACGGGTTGTGGACCTACTCCCCCAGCCAGGAGGTCTGGGAGCCGCTGCTCGGTGGGATCGGCCCCGGCGCAGTGCCCCTCTACCCGGGCTGAGCGGCTGGGCACAACCGTCGGCCGTCCACCGGTGTGGACGCCGCGGCCGGTGTGCACAGATCGCCAGGCCACGGCGGCGCCACGGGATCATCCGGGTGTGGACGGGATGCGTGCGTTGCTGGACCTGCTGCTGCCCACGCCGTGCGCGGGCTGTGGCCAGTCGGGCTGTGGTCAGTCTGGATGGGGCCAGCCTGGATCGGGCCAGCCTGGATCGGGCCAGCCCGGATCGGGATGGTGCCCGCAATGCGCGATGCGGTTCGGTGCCGTGATGCGGGTGTACCCCCCGGAGCTGACCAGTGCTGCCCCGGCGTTCGCGCTGTCCCGTTACGCCGGGCCGGTGCGCGCGGCGCTGCTGGCTTACAAGGAGCGGGGCCGGCGCTCGCTCGCGGAGCCGTTGGGCGAGCGGCTGGCCCTGGCGCTGCTCACCCTGCCGGGTCAGCTCGGTCCGATCACCGACCGCGACGGCTGCTGGTGGCTGGTGCCGGTGCCGTCCCGCCGGGCGGCGGCGGCACGGCGCGGTGGCCAG
>DASQWR010000240.1:0-88155 GCA_035640155.1 Pseudonocardiaceae bacterium | reverse complement strand
CTGCGCGCGCACGGCGCGGACGTGGTGGTGGCGGACCTGGCGGAGCTGCTCTCATGACCGGCGGGTACGCGGTGTCGCCCTGGGAACTGCGCTGGAGCGGGCTGGACCTCGACGCGCTGCGCCGCACCGAGTCCACCTTCGCGCTGTCCAACGGGCACATCGGGCTGCGGGGCACCTTCGAGGAGGGTGAGCCGCGCGGGCTGCCCGGCACCTACCTCAACGGCTTCTACGAGGAGCGGGCGCTGCCGTATGCGGAGGCCGGCTACGGCTACCCCGAGTCCGGGCAGACCGTGGTCAACGTCACCGACGGCAAGATCGTGCGGCTGCTGGTCGGTGACGAGCCGCTCGACGTGCGCTACGGCACCACGACCGACCACGAGCGGGTGCTCGACTTCCGGGCCGGCACGCTGCGACGGCGCACCGAGTGGACCTCCCCGACCGGGCGGCGGGTGCGCATCATGACCGAGCGGCTGGTGTCCTTCACCCAGCGCGCGGTCGCCGCGATCCACTACGAGGTGCAGCCCCTGGACGGCGGGCTGCAGCTGGTGGTGCAGTCCGACCTGCTGGCCAACGAGCCGATCGAGCAGCGCACCGCCGACCCCCGGGTCGCGGCGGCCCTGGACGCTCCGCTGCAGGCGCAGTTCGCCGCCTGCGCCGACCATCACGCGGTGCTCGTGCACACCACAAGGCGATCCGGGCTGACCGTGGCGGCGGCGATGGACCACCTGCTCGACGTGCCTGACGGGCTGTGGACCAGCATCTCCACCGAGGACGACCTGGCGCGGCTCACCGCGGCGGTCGACGTGCCCGCCGGCGCCCGGCTGCGGATGACCAAGTTCCTCGGCTACGCCTGGTCCAGCCGGCGGTCGGTCCCCGCCCTGCGGGCGCAGGTCGACGCTGCGCTGGCCGGTGCCCGGCAGACCGGGTGGGACGGGCTGCTCGCCGAGCAGCGGTGCTACCTGGACGAGTTCTGGGACGCCGCCGACATCGAGCTCGACGGGGACCCCGAGCTGCAGCAGGCGGTGCGCTTCGCGCTGTTCCACGTGCTGCAGGCCGGCGCCCGCGGCGAGAGCCGGGCCATCCCCGCGAAGGGCCTCACCGGACCCGGGTACGACGGTCACGCGTTCTGGGACACCGAGACCTTCGTGCTGCCGGTGCTCACCTACACCCTGCCCGACTCCGCGCGAGACGCGCTGCGCTGGCGACACTCCACACTGGACAAGGCCAGGGCGAGAGCCGGGGTGCTCGGCCAGCGCGGTGCCGCGTTCCCGTGGCGCTCGATCAACGGGGCGGAGTGCTCGGCGTACTGGCCGGCCGGAACCGCAGGATTCCACATCGGAGCGGACATCGCCGACGCCGTCGCCCGCTACCTCGCCGCCACCGGGGACACCGACTTCGAACGGCACTGCGGGGTCGAGCTGCTGGTGGAGACCGCGCGGCTGTGGCAGTCGCTCGGCCACCACAACCGCGGTGGCGGCTTCCGCATCGACGGGGTGACCGGGCCCGACGAGTACACCGCGGTGGTCGACAACAACGTCTACACCAACCTGATGGCGCAGCGGAACCTGCGCGAGGCCGCTGCCGCGTGTGACCGGGAGCCCGACGTCGCCGCCGCACTCGGCGTCGACGCTGCGGAGATCTCCGGATGGCGGCGCGCCGCGGAAGCGATGCTGGTGCCCTACGACGACGACCTCGGCGTGCACCCGCAGTGCTCCGGCTTCACCCACTTCGCGGAGTGGGACTTCGCGTCCACCCCGCTCGAGCAGTACCCGCTGCTGCTGCACTACCCGTACTACGACCTGTACCGCAAGCAGGTCATCAAGCAGGCGGACCTGGTGCTCGCCATGCACCTGCGCGGGGATGCGTTCACGGCTGCGGAGAAGGCCCGCAACGTCGCCTACTACGAGGCCCGCACGGTGCGGGACTCCTCGCTCTCGGCGTGCTCGCAGGCCGTGCTCGCCGCGGAGGTCGGCCACCTGGACCTGGCCTACGACTACCTGGCCGAGTGCGCCCTGACCGACCTGCACGACCTGCACCACAACGTCTCCAACGGATTGCACATCGCGTCCCTGGCCGGGGCCTGGATCGCGGTGGTCGCGGGCCTGGGCGGGATGCGCGACCACGACGGCCGGCTCACCTTCGCGCCCCGGCTACCCGCCGCACTGCCTCGCGTCGCGTTCCGGATGTGCTTCCGGGGCAGCCGCCTCGGCGTCGAGGTGCTCCCAGGCCACGCGAGCTACCGGTTGCTCTCCGGCGACCCGGTGGACCTGGCACACCACGGCGAGCCGATCCGGGTGACCTCCGGTGAGCCCGTGACCCGGCCGGTGCCTCCGGCACCCCGGCTGCCGCCGCTCATCCACCCCGCCGGCCGCGCTCCGGCCCACCGCACCCGTCCTTGCACTGATCCGCACCGCGGGTAGGGTGGCAGACAAGGTTGAGCAGACAGCCCACGCTCCGCCAGTGGCAGGCCACCCGTAGCGGTACGCGCCCTCGGAGACCCTGTCGCCCGAGATTCCGCTGAGAGGACGCGATACGGTGCCGCCACCCGACCCGCACTCCGAGGCCCCGGCCCACCAGGTTTCCGAAGCCCTGCCGGTCGCGCTGGCTCCCGAGGAGCTGCTGGGTGTCACGATCGCCGACGGGGACGAACGCGGGGTGGTGATCACCGTGTCTGGGGAGGTCGACCTGCACACCGGCGGGATCCTGCGCCGCGCGGTCGACTCCGTGCTCACCGGTCAACCACGCCTGATCGTGCTGGATTTCAGTGCAGTCGACTTCTTCTCCTCCGCCGGGCTCAGCACGCTGGTCGACCTGCACCGGACCACGGACCTGCGAGGCATCGCGCTGCGCCTCGTCTGCGAGTGCCGGGCCGTGCTGCGCCCGCTCACCGCGGTCGGCCTGATCGAGTTCTTCACCCGCTGCCCCACTGTCGAGGTCGCCCTCGACCAGCCGCTCGACCAGTAGCGCGGCGTTTCCCGCACCACCAGAACTCGCCGCCCTCACTCGTCGGTGTTCGGATAGTCCCAGTCGGTCAGGTTGAAGTTGGTGAGGAGCACAGCGCCCATCACCAGGAACGGCACGAGCCGCCGCACCGAGAACGGTTGGTCGGTGCGCGCGTTGAGTGAACCCTGGGCAGCACCGAAACTTGCCAACAGCGCCCCAGCGGTCGAGCCCCAGCAGGCTCGGGACAGTGAGCATCACCCCGAGGAGCCGTAGTCAATCGCGCCGTGCAGCTTCAAAGTGATCACCCGTCTCCCCACCAGCCCCGAGTCCGGGGGCGGTGATGAAGACCTCCTCCGGCCCGGTCGAGGCGGCGATCGCGGCGGCTGAGAGCACCGGGGTGTCCGCCGGATGCCGGGACAGCGGCTGCAGCTGGCTGACGTACCGGGCGAGCGCGGCTCGCTTCCGGTGCTGCAAGTCGGCGTCCAGGGGCAGTCGAACAGCCCCGTCGGAGGGGATGTCGGGGGGCTCGCCGTGGTGATAGCTGGAGACGAGGTACCCGAGCAGGAGGATGCCGCAGGCACTGCTCGCCGCCAGGGCAGCGCGCCCGGTGGCGTTGTGATCGGGATGCCCGTCGTGCCACCACGGCGCGATACACCAGAGTCCGGGGCGTCCCGTGAGCAGTGCCCGCAGGTGGTCCTCCAGCTCGCCCGCACAGTCGGCGACGTGGGAGTCGGGCAGGCCGAGGCGCCGCCGGCGGCGCGGGTCCAGCCCCAGCTCCCGGTAGGCGTGCACCGTCTCTCCGACGCGGAGCCGGATCACCTGAGCGGGCCCGACGGTGGGAGAGCCCCGGTGCGAGGCCTCGCCGTCGGTCACAGCGACCACGTCCACGGCGACTCCCGCTCGGCGCAGCGTCCGCATCAGGCCGCCCGCGCCGAGCACCTCGTCGTCGGGATGCGGGGCCACCACCAGCGCGGCGCGGCACGGAGCCAGGTCGAGTACCGGAAGCTCTGCCGGCCACGGTCGCCACTGATCGGCCATGCTCCACCTCCATCGAGACGTTCCCGACTGCTTACCCGGGGACGAGACGGTAGACCGCGGATATGGCATTTCAGGTGAACGAGGTGCAGAAGTACCTCAAGGGCGCCGACTACCCGATGTCCGGGGATCAGCTCGCCGAGCTGGCGAAGCACAATAGTGCCGGTGAGGATCTGATCCAGGTGCCGCAACGTCGGTGAGGTCAACGGGCCGAACGCCGTGATGGCGCAGCTCAAGGACCACCTCGGCGGCAAGCCCGGCGACCAGCACTGATTCGACGGACCCCGGGGAAGTGGGTGCGGTGGTCTGCGGCACCGAGCATGCGTCAGCTGCCGAGCAGGTCACGGGATTCCTCGACGGCTTCCTCCAGCGGGATGTCCGCGAGGAAGGACGGGCGGTGCGCACAGCCGTCCCCCGTCCGGTGGGGGTACAGGTCCCGTGTGCAGTCCGCACCGCACTCGGGGCAGCGCAGCGTCCAGCTGAGCAGGGCACGGTGCCGTTGCCGGGTCGCCGGTGCGGCGTTGATCGCGTTGCCGCACCAGAAGAGCCCGAGGGTCCGCGCTCCGACGGCCTGCGCCAGGTGCCGCGGGCCGGTGTCGTTGCTGACCACCAGCGCGCACCGCGAGTACAGCCCGGCCAGCCCGCCGAGCCCGAGCGCGCCGGCCAGCCCGGTGACCGGGCCGGCGGCGAGGGAGACGAGCCGGTCCACCTGGCCGGCTTCTCCGGCAGAGCCGGTCACCACCACCCGGGTGCCGTCGACCACGAGGGCATCGGCCAGCGCGGCGAAGCGCTCGACCGGCCAGCGACGGCGCTCGTCGGCCGCGCCGGGGTGTACCGCGACCAGCGGCCCAGTGCACTCGAACCCAGTGGACTCGCGCAGCACACGCTGCGCTTCGTCGCGGTCGGCGTCGGTCACCGCCAGCTCCGCCTCCCCGACCGGCGATGCTCCCACCAGCGCGACGACCTCCAGGTACCGCGCCACCTCGGACTGGTAGTAGCGGTAGGGCACCCACCGGTCGAGTTCCGGCGCGCCGGGAGCGCGCAGACCGATGGCATGGCGCGCACCGAACTCCCGTACCAGCGGGTTGGACTGTGCTCCCCCGCCGTGCAGCTGCACGGCCAGGTCCAGTTCCCGGGCCCGCAGGTCCGCGAGCACCTCGCCCAACCCGCCGCAAGGCGCGTCGGGTTGCATCCCACCCATCCCCGGCACCGCGGGGAGCACCACCACCTCGTCCACCGGTCCCGGCCGCCCCGACAGGAACGCGGCGTGCCACGGCGCGCCGACGAGCACGATGTGCGCACCCGGATAGGCCGCGCGCAGCGCCTGCAGGGCGGGCAGCGACATGACGTAGTCGCCGACCGCATTGGCGCGCAGCACCGCGATGGTGCGCACGCCGTCGAGCCGGGAGCTGCTGCGTTCGATGGTTCGCTCGCTGCGCTGGCTGCTGCGTTCAATGGTTCGCTCGCTGCGCTCGCTCACGCGGGGACGTTACCGGGAGCGAGGTGGCGCACCGCGTCCACCCGCCGGTCGGGAACCGTGGTGGACGCCTCCAGGTGATAGGCGCCGCTGGGCAGCACGCCCGCGCCGCCGTAGCGGGCCATCACCCGCTGCTGGGCCAGCACGTCCTCCCCGCAGTGGTCGGGGGGCAGCTCGGCCCAGAAGCCGAACCCGCCGCAGGCGTGCAGCTTCGCGCGGTCGTAGAGCACGCACCCACCCACCCAGGCGACCTTGTACGCGCGCCACTCCCCCGGTGCGAGCCGCTCACCGAGGTGCGTCGGGTTCGCCGCGTTGTGCAGCGTCCACCGCTGCCAGGCCGGCGAGTCCGGCATGACGTCCTCGGGCTCGGGTCGCCCGGTCCACTCCTCGTAGGGAGCCAGCTCGGCCGGCCGGTGGTCGTCCAGGTAAGACAGTCCCTGCACGGCAGCGCCGACGAAGCCGCATCCCAGCTCGCCGAGCGCGGCATGCAGCCGGGCCAGCGCGCCGGGCTCGAGCCACACGTCGTCGTCGAGGAACAGCACGCCGGGTGCCGTGGCCAGGGACAGCAGGAACGCCCGCTGCTCCGCGAGCCCGCGCCGCGGCAGGTGCCGCAGCAGGGTCACCTCGCGACCCAGCCGCCGCAGCACCCGCGCCATCGTCTCGGCCGCCGCGGTGGCGTGCGAGGGCCGCTGGTCCGACTGGTCGCTGACCCAGACCCGGAAGTCCACCCCCTGCTGGGCCGCCAGCCCGGCCAGGGTGGTCGCCAGCTCGACCGGGCGGTCCCGGGTGGGCACCAGCACGTCGACCTGTGGGGTCACGAAGGCGCTCCGGCCCGGATCCGGTCGACGATCAGGGTGGTGGAGCGCTCCGGCAGGTAGCCCAGGATGCACACCTCGCCGCCCAGCCGGCGCACCAGCGGGGTCTCGGGCAGCATCTCCGGAGTGTAGTCGCCACCCTTGGCGTAGGTGTCCGGGCGCAGCAGCTCCAGCACCGCGGCCGGAGTGTCCTCGGTGAACACCGTCACATGGTCCACACAGGACAGTGCCGCCAGCACCGCGGCGCGGTCGGGCGCGGGGTTCACCGGCCGGTCCGGACCCTTGAGCCGCGCGACGCTCTCGTCGCTGTTGAGCGCCACCACCAGCACGTCCCCGAGCTGCTTGGCCTGCGCGAGGTAGGCGACGTGACCGCGGTGCAGCACGTCGAAGCAGCCGTTGGTGAACACGATCCGCCGCCCCGCGGCGCGGTGCTCCGCGACCACCCGGGCCAGCTCGGAGTGCTCCAGGGTGGCGTCCCGGTGCCGCAGCAGCCGGGCCGCGAGCTGCCCGGTGGAACACACCGCGGTGCCCGGGTTCGCGACGGCGACGTCGGCGGCGGCCTGCGCCAGCTCGATGGCCGACGCCGGCTCGAGACCCACAGCGGCGGCCAGCGTCAACCCGGCGACGAAGGAGTCCCCGGCCCCCGACGCCCGGCGCTCGGGTGCCGGGTCAGCCCAGGTGCGGTGCACCCGCGGTGCCTCGGTCCCCAGCAGCACCGCGCCGTCGCGGTCGGCGGTGAGCACCACTGCGGCGGCACCGGAGGCGGCGAGCAGCTCGTTGCGCCGCGCTGAGAGCGCACCGATCCGGTCGGCCACCGGTGCAGGCTCGCCGAGCAGGGCGGCGGCCTCAGCCACGTTCGGCGTCACCAGGTCCGGCCGCAGCACCGCCCACGCCGCCAGGTCGTGCGCGTCGACGACGAGCAGCCCGAGGTCGCCGCGCCGCCGCCCCAGCTCGGCCCGCAGTGCCGGACCGAAGAGCGACGGACCGGGCGTACCCCGGCCGTAGTCCGCGATGACCACCGCGGCACCCGGATGGGCGAGCAGCGCGGTGTCCAGCGCCGCCACGCAGGCCCGCTGCGCGCCGTCCGACGGCGCCCCGGTCGGGCCGGTGTCGTAGCGCACCAGGAGCTGGTCGGTGGCCACCACCCGCTGCTTGGTGGTGGTCCGGCGCCCCGGGTCGACCACCACTGCCTCGGTACGCACCCCGGCGTCGGCGAGCAACCGCCGCAGCGCCTCGCCGTCGGCGTCGTCGCCGACCACCGAGACGAGCGTGACGTCGGCACCCAGCGCGGCCAGGTTGACCGCGGTGTTCGCGGCACCGCCGGGGGCACGGCTGCGGCTGGTCACGTCGACCACCGGCACCGGCGCCTCCCGGCACAGCCGGCGGGACTCGCCGGCCCACCACACGTCGAGCACGGCGTCGCCGAGCACGATCACCGACGGAGCCGCCGCGGCGATACGGTGCGGCAGCTCAGCCGTCAGCGCGCTGGTACCGGCTCGGTCAGCCGTGGGGTGCGGCACGTCGACTCCTCCGTGTTCCGGTCGTCCCTGCTGGGGTCGTGGCTGCTGCCCGCCGGGTCGAGGGCCGCCAGGTCGAGCGCCGCGGTGGCGAGCAGCACGGGATCGAAGTCCAGGCATTCACGCCCGTAGGGGCAGCGGAACTGCCGGCACGGCGAGCACGGCACCGCCCATCCGAGCAGCACGGAGGGCACCGCTCGCGGACCCATGTCGCCCACCCGCTCGGTGCCGGCCCAGGCGACCACGACGGGCGTGCCGAGGGCGTCCGCGAGGTGCATGCCACCGGAGTTGTTGGTCACGGCCACCGCGGCCTGCTCGATCACCCCGGCGAGGCCCTCCACCGGCAGCACCGGCAGGGTGCGCACGCTGCGGTGACCCGCCCCGTCGACCACCGCGGCGACCAGGTCGGCTTCCTCCGCGGTCCCGGTGACGAGCACCGGCAATCCGGCCGCGGCGAGTTGCCGGGCCACCCGGGCGAACCCGGCGGCCGGGTAGCGGCGCGACGAGCAGGAGGCGCCGGGGGCGAGGACGGCGAAGGCGTCTCCGGCACTGAGCCCGGCGCCGCGCAGGGCGTCGTCGGCGAGTCCCCGTCCTGACTCCGGGACGTGCAGCGCGGGCCGGCGACTCACCGGCGCGACGCCGACCGCCTCGATCAGGTGCAGGCAGCGGTCCACCTGGTGGGTGCCCTCGGGTGGCGGCGTCACCCAGTGGCTGGGGACCGCGCCGGCGAACTCGGCGGACTGCGCCACCCGCACCGGGACGCCGGCGAGCAGCGCAGCGTGCACTGCCGGCCACGGCGACTGGGTGGGCGAGGTGAACACCACCACCGCGTCGTAGCCCCGGCCGGCGAGCAGGTCGACCAGGGCGAACTCGGCGACCGCGAGCCGCCCTGGGGGGGCGTCCGGAGCGACCTGCTGCCAGCTCGGCGAGACGGTGAGCAGCCCGTCGAGGTCCACGAGCAGCGGGCGCAGGGCGGCACCGGCGGGCGAGACGAGCATGTCGAGGCGCGCCGGCGGGGCGGCGGCCCGCAGCGCCCGTAGCGCCGGAGTGAGCATGACGACGTCACCCAGGTTGTCCGGGCGCACCAGCAGGATCCGCTCCATGACGGTCCAGTCCGGTGGCGCGGCGAGATCGGCCGCTGGATGGGTGCGTGGTGGCGTCCGGTGCTGCACTCGCATCCCGCCACCTCCGGCCCGCCGTCGTTCCTCGGGCTGCCCAGCAGGGGGAGGAGTCAAACCTCTACCGGGTCACCTCTGCCAGCAGCCGGTCCCACCGGACCAGGAACGCGTCGAGCCCGAACTCGGCGAGTGCCGTGGCCCGGGCGCAGCTGCCCATCGCGGTGGCCCGTTCGGGCTCCGCCACGAGCCCGGCCAGCGCGGTGACCAGGTCGTCCACCCGCGTGGCCAGGACACCCGCGCCGGTCGGCACCGCCACCACCGCCTCCGTGGTGGCCAGTGTCACCACGGGCATGCCCAGCGCCATCGCCTCGATCAGGGACAGGCCGAGCGAGGTCCAGCGGGCGGTGTGCAGGTAGACGCGGCGCCGGGCCATCTCCCCGTGCAACCGCCCCTGCGGCAGGTCGCCGATCTCGCGCAGCCCGTCGGGTACGAGGCCAGCCGATCCGAGTCCCAGACCTGCCGCGAGGCCGTCGATCCCCATCCCGAAGACGTCCAGCCCCGCGCCCCGCGCCAGCCGGGGCAGCAGGTCGGTGCCGGTGATGCGACCGCGGCGCAGCGGCTCGTTGATGACGACGGCGGCCCGGTCGAGCTCGCCGGTGTAGCGGTACCCGGGGTCGAGCACGCCGTGCGGTACCACGGCGGTGGGCGCACGCCCGGAATCCCACATCAGGTCGTTGAAGTCCGAGACGTGCACCACCAGCACGTCGTTCCGCTCAGCGAGTGGGTGCCGGGTGAGCGGCACGTCGCCGCGGGGGGTGTTGTGCTCGACGTAGACGGCGGGGAGGTCGACCCCCGGGCGCCGGCCCAGGTGGCGCTGCACGAGGTCGAGCTCCTCGGGCCGCTGCAGCACGACGACGTCCGGGGCAGCGTCGTGCAGCTCCTCGATCGGCACCTCGACCGCTGAGTCCGGCCAGTGCCATGCCGCGGGCCGGCCGCCGTGACGGTGCCCGTTGGAGTCGGTGCTGACGGGCAGCAGGTAGGTGTGGCCGCCCTGCACGAACGCGGTGGTCCACGAGCCGTGCACGTGCCAGTGCAGGATGCGGAGCTTCGGTGGAGCCTGCACGGTGAGGGGGTTCACCGAACGGACGAGCAGCCAAACGTCCGCGTGGTGGCCTCCGGAACCAGGCGTATTGCAGTTCCAGGGCCGCTGCATGAAAAGGCAACGTGGCTCCATCTGGGAGCTGAGAGCGGAGGTGGCACGAGATGACCTGGTTGCCGCAGCCACCCGGACCCGGGCGCACCGCCCACCGTGACGAGATGTTCGAGCGATGGGCGGCGGAGCTCGTCAAGCATGACGAGCGCGTCCGCGGCCTGGACGTCGCGGTGCGCTTCGACGGCGGTGTCGCGCACGTGACGGGATCGGCGGACTCCCCGGGACAGCTCGATGAGCTGCGCAGCCTGCTCGGGCGCCTCGACGGGGTGCTCGCGGTGTGGGACCGGGTACAGGTGGCCGGGCGCCGTCCGGTCGTGCTGGACCTCGGCTGCGGGGACACCAAGCAGTACGACGACAACATCGGGGTCGACCTGCGTACCACCGCGGCCACCGCACTGCTCGCCGACGTGTCGCGGCCACTGCCCTTCGGCCCGGGCAGCGTCGACGCGGTGTTCGCCGTCCACGTGCTCGAGCACCTCATCGACTTCCTGCCGCTGGTCGACGAGTGCCACCGGGTGTTGCGCCCCGGTGGGGTGCTGCACGTGCTCTCCCCTTGGTGGCGGCACGTCAACGCGGTCGCCGACCCGACCCACGTGCGGTTCCTGGACGTGCAGACGATCAAGGGCATCTGCGCGCGGGCCGGCAGCAACCGGTACTGGCATCCACTGCACGCCGGCTGTGACGGCGCCACCGTGTTCGCCGACCTCACCCCGGTAGTCACAGCACCCGACCCCGCGCAGCTGGCCCGCTTCTTCGACTGAGCGTCCCACGCCAGCTACGGGTCGGCATGCAGCACCCGCCCGAGCCGCTCCCGCCACCAGGCCGCCCGCTGCGGGTCCGCCAGGTGGTGTGTCTGCACGAGCGCCGGATCGGGCACGGCCGGGATGCGCGGAACCGGCAGGTAGCCCTGCACGGGCCGCAGCGAGTCGGCGTCGGCCACCACATCGCCGCGCAGCAGCGACAGGGTGCCCAGGCCACAGGCGAAGTCCAGCTCCGGCAGTGCCCCGGCAAGGGCGAGCTGAGCGGCGAGGCCAACGCTGGTCTCCAGCGCGGAGGAGACCACACCGGGCAGTCCCGTGGCCTCGGCAACCTGCAACGAGCGCCGCACACCACCCAGGGGCGCGCACTTGAGCACTACGACGTCGGCCGCACCCGCGACCGCGACCTGCAGTGGATCCTCGGCGCGGCGGATCGACTCGTCCGCAGCGACCCGGACGTCGACGCGGCGGCGGACCGCGGCGAGGTCCTCGATGCTGCGGCAGGGTTGCTCGACATACTCCAGTCCACCCGCCGCCTTGTCCAGGCGGTTGATGGTCAGCACCGCGGTGTCGACGTCCCAGGCTCCGTTGGCGTCCACCCGGATCGCCCCACCCGCCCCGAGCGCATCCCGAACCGCCTCGACCCGGGCGAGGTCCTCCGACAGCGATCCAGGGTGATCGGCGACCTTGACCTTGGCGGTCCGGCAACCCGATTGTGTGGTGATCTCGTGCGCGCGCTGCGGTCCCACCGCCGAGACGGTGCAGTTGATCGGGATCCGGTCCCGGACCGGCTCCGGCCAGCCTCCCGTGGCCGCCTCGACCGCGGTGCCCAGCCACGGCGCAGCCTCCCGGTCGTCGTACTCCGGGAAGGGGCAGAACTCACCCCACCCGGCCGGTCCTTCGATGAGCATCCCTTCCCGAAGGGTGATGCCCCGGAACCGCGTCGTCAGCGGAATCGCGTAGATGTGGGCACCGCTGACATCCAGGTCGTTGCTCATCATAGGGGGGAGCCCTCACCTCCTCGGGTATGACCGATCGGGAACCAGCCGGGTTCCGCGTCCGACTAGCACAGCATGAATCTTCAGGTTGCGGACGACCGAACCGCCAAGCTTCAGGCAGCCGCGCCTGCCGGAGACCGCGGCGGGCTTCGGCCGTTGCTGTGGCGGCTGCACTTTCTCGGCGGGTTCCTCGCCGCCCCGGTTGTGCTGTCCCTGGCGCTCACCGGGATCCTGTTCGCCTGGAACCCGCAGATCGAGACTGTGCTGCACCGCGACACGCTCACCGCGACGGCGCCGGGTCCCGACCACACGCTCACCGCGCAGGTCACCGCAGCACGCGGAACCCATCCCGGGTGGGCCGTCACCACCGTCGTGCCCGCCGCCGAGGGTGGCGAGCAGACCACCGGGGTCACCTTGAACCCGCCGGGTGCGCCCGGCGCGGAGTTCGGTCCCGCGCCGGGCGCGGTCACCGTCTACGTCGACCCCGCGTCCACCCGGGTGACCGGGCAGATCGAGGAGGCGAAGCGACCGGGTGAGTGGCTCCGGTCGCTGCACTCCAGCTGGCGCCTTGGCCCGGCCGCCGAACCGGTCACCGAGCTCGCAGCGAGCTGGGTGCTCGTCTCGCTGCTGACCGGGGTCTACCTGTGGTGGCCCCGCACCCGCCGCGGCCTGCAACAGGCCTTGCGGCCACGCCTGCACCGCCAAGGGAGACGCCGTTGGCGCTGGGTGCACTCCAGCATCGGGATGGTGCTGCTCGTCCCGTTGCTGGTGCTGATCGGGTCGGGACTGAGCTGGACCACCTATGCGGGCGCGTGGATCGACGTCGCTCGAACGCAGCTCGACTCGGCCACGCCCGCCGTCTCCACCAGCCTGGAGCGCTCCGATGGCGCCTTGACCCATGAGCACCACGCCGGGCACGACGGCGCCGACGGCTCGGCGGTCGCCGCCATGGGCATCGACCAGGTCGCCGCCGCGGCTTCCCGAACCGGGCTGGGCAGACCCGTCGAGATCACGCCGGCCGCGAGGGACGGGGAAGCGTGGACCGTGGCCCGCCAGGACAGCCGCTGGCCGGTGGAGCCCACCACGGCGGCCGTCGATCCGGCCACCGGCACCGTCGTCGACCTGGTCACCTGGGAGGACTACCCGCTGCTCGCGAAGGCCACCACTCTGGGCATCGCGTTCCACGAGGGGGAACTGTTCGGGCTCGCCAACCAGATCGGGCTGACCGCACTGGCTGCCGGGCTGATCGTGCTCGTGCTGGCCGGGTATCGCATGTGGTGGCTGCGCCGGCCCGCCGGTGGGCTCGGCACCCCGTCCCCGGTGGGTCCGCTGCTGCGCCGCGCGCCGATCACCGTGCTGATCGGGTTCGGGCTGCTGCTGGTTCTCCTACCCACGCTCGGGGTGGCGTTCGTGCTGCTGCTCATACTGGAGCAGGCCGTCCGGTTCGTCCGCGGCCGGAAAGGAGCACCCAGTGCAGTGTGACCACGTCCGGGAGTCGCTGTCCGCGATGCTCGACGGCGAGCCATCCACCCTCGCTCCCGATGTGATCGATCGCCACCTCGGCTCGTGCCCCGGCTGCCGACGCTGGCACGACGACGTGGCGCGGATCAACCGCAGGGCCACCCTCGGGCCGGCCGGGGACGCCGACTCGGCGCCACCCGGTCTCCTCGACGCGGTCATGGCCGGATACCGCGTCCCGACCCGCGCCCGGGGGCGGCAACTGATCCGCGCAGGACTGCTTCTCGTGGCGCTGGCCCAGCTCGGGATCGGGCTTCTCGGCCTGCTGCCCGCGACAGCCCCACCTGGTGGTGGAGACCGCAGCCACGGCGCACTGCCCGGCGTCGACGGTCACCTCGGGCACGAGGCGGCGGCATTCAACCTCGCCATCGGCGCCGCGCTGCTGTGGATCGTCGCGCGCCCCCGCACCGCGCGGGGCCCGCTGCCACTGCTCGCCGCCTTTGTCGTCATCCTCGTCGGGCTCTCGGCGCTGGACGTCCTGACCAGAGAAGTAGGGTGGGACCGCCTCGCCTCCCACCTGCCCGTGCTGGCCGGGGTGCTGCTGGCCGGAGCGCTCAGCCGACTGCAGTCCGCACCACCCGACCCCCTTCCCGGCCTCACCCGTGCCCGTGACGCCACCGTGGACGACCACGCCACCACCGGATGGCATCCCGTCGCGGATCCGGCATCCGACCGCGACCGCCAACCCCCGGCAGCCCGCATGCCCGCCGCCTGAGCTCTATCGGGCGCGTGGGTCGGGTACGGCTCGGTTACGGTGTGCCCCGCACCGGACAGCGACGGAACCGGACGGCGACGGAGGAGATGCGGGTGGACGACGACGCGGCGCTCACCCACTTCGCGCTGCGCGCCGCCGATGGAGACGCAGCCGCCGCACGGATGCTCGTCCGAGCCACCCAACACCAGGTCTGGCGGTTTCTGGTGCACCTGTCCGACCGCACCGTTGCCGAGGACCTCGCCCAGGAGACCTACCTGCGGGCGTTTGCGGCGCTGCCCCGCTACCGGGCCGAGGCATCCGCGCGGACCTGGCTGCTGGCCATCGCCCGCCGGGTCGCTGCGGACCACCTGCGCTCCCAACGCAGCCGCCCGCGACTCGCGCTCTGCGACGACAACTGGCAACGCGCCGCCGAGCGAGCACAGCCGCCACAGCCCGGCGCCGAAGAGAACCTCGCGCTGCGTCAAGCCCTTGCGGACCTGGCGCCCGACCGGCGGGAGGCGTTCGTGCTCACGCAGGTGATCGGCTTGTCCTACGCCGAAGCGGCCGGCATCTGCGACTGCCCCGTCGGCACCATCCGCTCCCGCCTCGCCCGCGCCCGCGACGACCTGCGGACCGTGCTCAGAGCGGTTCACGATCAACCCCACTCCCAGCAGACGCGATAGCCACAGTCCTCCCGCAGGTTGACATAACAGCCCTGTGCCGCGAGCAGCTCCTGATGAGCGGTACGAGGCGAGCAGGGGCGGCTCACACCGCTATTGGAGCAACTGTCAAGACCTAGACCGGGTAGCCGAACAAGCCGCGATCAGGCCAGTGGCGCGAACAGTGCGGAGGCCCCGGCGGCGGTGAGCACGTCGTCGTAGAGTCGCAGGTACGCCTCGGCCATCACCGCGGGCGTGAAGCGCCGCTGCGCCACCCGCCGGCACGCGGCCGGGTCGAGCGTTCCCACCCGCTGCAGGTTCCCGGCCAGCGCATCCTCGTCGTCCGGGTCGGTGAGCAGCCCGGTGCCGTCTTCGACGAGCTCGGGCAGGCAGCCGCGCCGGAACCCGACCACCGGTGTGCCGAGGGACAGCGCTTCGATGATGCCGGTCCCTCCCGGCTCCGCCCACAGCACGGGGCACAGCATCGCTCGCGCGGTGGCCACCAGCTCGTCCCGAACGGTCCCGTGCACGGTGCCGATCCAGCGCACCTGGTGTCCGTCCACCAGGGGGACGACCTGGTCGCACCAGTAGCGGACATCGGGGTGCTGGGGCGCCCCCGGGTCCGTGGCCAACGCGCGGGCCAGGTCCGCCGGGCCGGCGTACGGGCCGACGGGGCCGGCCAGCACCAGCCGGACGCCCAGCGTGTGCGCGAGCCGGGCCGCGATGTGCTGTCCCTTGCCCGGGGTGATGCGGGCCAGCACGACTGCGTGGTCACCCTTGGCGGGCTGCGGCCGGTGGGCGGCGCCTTGCGCGAGCGGTGTCGCCAGGTGCACGTGTCCGACGCTGTGCGCCCGCAGCGCCGCCGGGGCTCGGGCGAGCTGGGACGCCGAGACGCCGTTGACGAAGACCCGGCCGGCGCCGTCGAACGCGCCATAGAGCTCGGGGTGCTTGTGCAGGTCCCAGTGCAGCGTGTGCAGGACCGGAGGAACAGCGGGGGAAGCGGCCGCGAGCACGGTCGGGCCGAGGGCTTCGAGGTGGTCGTGAACGAGGTCCACATCGGTGCGGTGCCGAAGCTCGTCCACCACGCGCTGCAGGTGCGCCGCCGCGACACCCATCACCCCGTTGTAGGGCTCGCCCAGGCGGGCGAATTGTGGCTCGGGGAACACGCTGATCTGTTCGTCCACGGGGATGGTGCTGGTGCCCACCGTGGCCAGCACGACCCGCACCCCTCGGCTGCGGAGCTCCGAGATCAGGGCGGCGACGACGTTCTCGATTCCGCCGTACCCCAGCGGTGGCACCGGGAGCCACGGCCCGGCGTTGACCAGCACCGTGCGGATCACGGCTGGCCCAGCACCGCCGGCAGCTCAACGGCCGGTTCCGCGGCGAGGAGGTCGACGAGCGGTGGCCGCTCCCCCACCGCGAGATCGGTGATGACGACCTCGCGGTCCACCCCGGTGCCCGGGAAGTGGCCGGCCCGCCGGAACTGGGCCAGCACTGTGTTCGGCGGGCCGGTGGCGACCACCCGGCCGTGCCGCTCCAGCCGGCTGGTCGCGGTGAGCATGATCTGACCGGCCATCCGGCCCAGTGTCTCGATGTCGTGGTGGCGGTGCGTGCGGGAGCCGAGGTCCACCTGGCACATCGCGTCGAGGCCCACCAGTTCGAGCAGATCGACCATCATCCCCAACTCGACGCCGTAGCCGGTGACGAAGGGAATGCGCTCCAGGGCCGAGCGGCGCCCGGCGTACTCCCCGGCCAGCGGCTGGACGAACCCGGCGAGCTCCGGCCAGTGCAGGGCGATCAGGGGCCGGGCCACGAGCTCGCTGACTCGCCCGCCGCCGTCGGGCACGACGCTTCCCGGTGCGACCAGCGGCCGGTGGTAGAAGCCCTTGACGAAAGCAGTGCCCGGGTCGCCCAACAGCGGGCCGAGCAGGCCGGTGACGAACGCGGCGGTGAAGTCGTGCACATCCGCGTCGACGAAGACGACGAGATCGCCGGTGCTCGCGACGAGGCCCTTCCACAGCGCGTCGCCCTTGCCGTCCAGGGTCGGCAGGTGCGGCAGCACGGCGTCCTGATCGATCACGACCGCCCCGGCGGCCGCGGCCACCGCGGCGGTGGCGTCGCGGGACCGTGAGTCGATCACGATCAGCTCGTCGACCAGTGGGACGGCCTCGACCAACTCCCGCCGGATCTCGTCGACGATGGCGCCCACCGTGGCCTCCTCGTCGCGGGCCGGGATCAGCACGCTGACCCGCGTCGCCCCCTTCGCTCTCAGCAGCCGCTCGACCGGCCAGGAAGCGGCACGGGTGCTGCGGTCCACGAGCCAGCGCTGCACCGGGCTGGGCAACGAGGCCCCGCCATCTCGTCCCTGGGCCGCGGATGATCGCATGCCTGCTCCTTCTCGAGAGCCATGTCTGTGACCGGACCACAACTGCCCGTTTCAGCGCCCTTTGAACCAGGTATGTCCTCCTGGGACGACAGGAGGCGCACGTGGTCCGGTGCCGGATCGGGATGGTGGGAGCGGGCGGAGTGGCCGCCCGGCATGCCCGAACCCTCGCGCAACTGCCCGACGCCGAGCTGGTGGCCGTCACCGACCTGGACGCCGACCGCCGCGACCGGTTCGCCGCGGAGACCGGTGCCCGGCCGGTCCCCGACCTCGCGGCCCTGCTCGACACCACGCCGGACGCGGTCTACGTGTGCGTTCCACCATTCGCCCACGGCCCCGTGGAGGAAGCGGTCGTCGCGGCCGGGGCGGCGATGTTCGTGGAGAAGCCGCTGGGCCTGAACACCGCCGTGGCCGAGCGGGTCGCCGCCGCGGTGCAGGCCGCCGGTGTGCTGACCGCGGTTGGCCATCACTGGCGGTACTCCACCGCGGTGCCTCGGGCACGGCAGCTGCTCGACGGCCGTCCGGTGCGCCTGGCCGTCGGGACCTGGCTGGACCGGGTGCCGCCGGTGCCGTGGTGGAGCCGCCTGGCGGGCTCCGGTGGTCAGGTCGTCGAGCAGGCGGTGCACATCCTCGACCTCGCCCGCCTGCTGGTCGGAGAGGTTCACGAGGTGTGCGCGTTCGGAAATCCCGCACCGCCCGAGGAGGCTGGAGCCGACATCGACGGTGCCACCGCTGCCGCACTGCGCTTCACCTCCGGGGCCGTCGGCACGGTGGCGGCCACCTGCAGTCTCGGCTGGAAGCACCGCGCCTGCCTCGAGATCTACGCCGACGGGCTCGCACTGCTGCTCGGCGAGGACGGTTTCCAGGTCCGTGACGAGCACGGCTCCAGCGAGCGCCGGGTCGATCCCGATGCGGCAAAGCTGATGGCCGACCGCGTCTTCGTCGATGCGGTGCTCGGCCGGGACGACGGCGTGCTCGTGGACTATCCCGAGGCGTTGCGCACCCACCGGCTCGCGTGTGCCGTGACTGCCTCGGCGGTCGGGTCGGTGCCGGTGATGCTCGGATGAGCGAGCGCAGCGAGCGAACCATCGAACCCACCAGCGAGCAGGTACTCGTGGTGGAACGGCCCGGGGTGGTCTCGCTGCGCACCGAGCCGTCCCGAGGCCCGCTGCCCGAGGGCAGCTTCGACGTGCAGACCCGGTTCAGTGGCCTGTCCGCGGGCACCGACCTGAGCTGGGTCAAGGGCACCAATCCCGCCCTGCACAACCACTGGGACGGCGAGCTGGGGCTGTTCCACCCCGGTGGCGCGGGCTCCGGCTACCCGATCGAGCGCTTCGGCTACATGCAGGTCGGCCAGGTGGTGGCAAGCGCGACACCGGCGGTCCGGGCCGGTGACACCGTCGCCATGACCTACGGCCACCGCAGCGGCTACCGCGCCGACGCGCTGACCGACCGCGCGGTCGTCCTCCCCGGGGGCCTCGACCCGCTGCTGGGGATCTACGCCGCACACATGGGACCCATCTGCGCCAACGGGCTGCTGCACGCCGCCGCCGAACTGCACGGCGGTGACATCCGGTCACTGGCCGACGGAGTGCGCGGGCGGCGCGTCGTCGTCACGGGCGCCGGAGTCGTCGGGCTGCTCACGGCACTGTTCGCGCGCGAGCACGGCGCGGCGTCGGTGGTGCTGGTCGACCCCACCGCCACCCGCCGACACACCGCGCAGCGGCTCGGTCTCGACACGCTCGACCCGGACGCGCAGGACGCCGCGATGACCCTGAAGATGCGGTGGCGCCACGGAGTCGCAGACCGGGGCGCCGACGTGGTGTTCCAATGCCGGGGACGGCCAGGTTCCCTCGCGCTGGCACTGCGGGTGCTGCGCCCCCAGGGCACCGTCATCGACCTCGCCTTCTACCCCGGCGGCACCGACGACGTCCGCCTCGGGGAGGAGTTCCACCACAACGGGCTGACCGTCCGCTGCGCGCAGATCGGCCGGGTGCCCCGTGGTCTGACCCACCTGTGGGACCGCGAAAGGCTCTCCGCCGAGACCATCACGCTGCTGCAGGACCGCGGCCAGGACATCGTCCGGCACCTCGTCAGCGATCTCGTTCCGTTGCGGGACGCCCCCGCGGTACTCACCGAACTGTCCGACGGGCGCCGCCACGCGCTGCAGGTGGTCTTCGTCGGCGACGACGAGTGCCTGGCCCGTTTCGACTGACCGCCGACGGGGTAGGCGCGGACAGGGGCCCCGGGCTGTCGCTCACGACGGCGAATGAGGGAGAGTCGTCCCGACACGCGGGAGTGTTACGGGTTCCGCGACAATCCACCCCAAGGTGCGACCGCCAACCGCGTACATGCTTCGGGAGACCGAAGAAGCTGCGCTCGAGGGCCCCGTTGCCGTTGCTGTGCGGCTACTCTCCCCGAATACGACACCACCTCCGGTCGAGTGGCGGCGCGGCCATTCGGGCGGAGTCCCGGTGCGGTCGGGGGCACGACCGACTCCAGGAGGTAGCGACGTGGCTGCTGTCGGACACAGATCGACGGTGAGACCCACAGAGTCCGGCGCCGTGCGGGCGTCCTTGGTCCCGCACCCGCGGGCAGAGCTGTTCTCGGTGCTGGTGGTCGACGGTCATCCGCTGTTGCGGAAGGCGATCGCCGGGCGGCTGACGTCGATGGGCGCCGGCACCGTGCACGAGGCCTCCTCGGTGGCCGAGGCGAGGGCGCACGCCGCTGCCTCGGGGCCGTGTGACCTCGCGATACTCGATCTCGGACTGTCCGACGGCAGCGGGCTGGAGCTGGTGGGCGAACTGCACAGTCAGGGCTGGACGCGCATCGTCGTGCTCGCATCGTCGGACAACCCGCACGCGGTGCGTTCCGCCTTCCAGTCCGGGGCGCAGGCATGCCTGCTCAGGTCGGCGTCCGCGGACGTCGTCGTCGACGGCGTCCGGCGAGTGCCAGGCACCGGAGCGGGTGCCGATCCCAGCGTGGCGCCGGTGCTCGCCGCGGGTGCCCGGGTCGCGGGGACCGACAACAACCTCAGCGAGCTGTCGGCCCGCGAGATCGAGGTCCTTCAGCTCGTCGCGGACGGCCAGTCGAACAAGGAGATCGGTGAGGCGCTGAGGCTCTCCGCGCTCACCGTGAAGAGCCACCTGTCGCGCATCGGCCGCAAGGTCACAACTGGCGACCGGGCGCAGATGGTGGCGCTGGCGATGCGGGCCGGAGTCATCCACTGAGCGAGGAGCGCAGCTACGTCCCGCTGCTGACGCCGTCCGGCGGGGTCCCACCGATCGTGGACTCGCCCGCGCGCCTCGGGGAGGCGGTGGCGGCATTGGCCGGCGGTTCCGGGCCGATCGCCGTCGACACCGAGCGCGCCTCCGGCTACCGCTACTCGCAGCGTGCCTATCTGGTACAGCTGCGCCGTGCTGGTGCCGGCACGGTGCTGCTCGACCCGATCGCGGTTGACGACCTCAGTCCACTCGCCGAGGTGCTCAACCCGGTGGAGTGGGTACTGCACGCCGCATCCCAGGACCTGCCCTGCCTCGCCGAACTGGACCTGCGCCCGGCGGTGCTGTTCGACACCGAGCTGGCCGGCCGGCTGGCGGGATACGAGCGGGTCGGCCTCGGGCCGCTGGTGGAGCAGCTGCTCGGTTTCCGGCTGGAGAAGGGTCACGGCGCGGCGGACTGGTCCCGCCGCCCGCTACCGGCGGACTGGCTGACCTACGCCGCACTGGACGTGGAGCTGCTCCTGCCGCTCGCCGAGGCCATGGCGGCCGAGCTCGACACCCAGGGCAAGCGGGGGTGGGCGGACGAGGAGTTCGAGGCGGTCCGCACGGCCGCTCCCCCGGCGCCGCGCACCGACCCCTGGCGGCGCACCTCCGGTATCCATCGGGTGCGCAAGCCGCGGCAGCTCGCCGCCGTCCGGGAGCTGTGGGCCGTCCGCGAGGAGCTCGCCCGCCGTCGCGACATCGCGCCCGGCCGGGTGCTGCCGGACTCCGCAGTCGTGGCGGCCGCGCTGACCGATCCACCGGACAAGGCGGCGCTGGTTGCACTGCCCGTCTTCGGCGGGCGGGCGCAACGTCGGCAGGCGCGGACCTGGGACGCAGCGCTTCGCCGCGCCCGGGAGCTGCCGTCCGCCGAGCTGCCCACCGCCCGGCCGCCGGTCGACGGGCCACCTTCGGTGAGCCGGTGGGAGGAGCGCGACCCCGCCGCAGCCGCGCGGCTGGTTGCGGCCCGCGCCGCTCTCACCGCGCTGGCCGAGGCCCACCAGGTGCCGGTGCAGAACCTGCTGCAGCCCGATCTGGTGCGCCGGCTGTGCTGGGCGCCCCCACCTGGGGACGGGACATCGGCTGGTGACCTGCACGCCGTGCACGAAGCGCTGCGGGCCGGTGGCGCCCGCTGGTGGCAGCACGAGCTCACCGCTGCCCCGCTGCTCGCGGCGCTGCAGGTCGGTCGTGGGTGAACGCGTTCTCCCAGGACGGGAACTCACTGGACTGGGAGCTGCACCGTCACGCCGAGGCCACCGCCGGGGACCGCGTCCGCGTGCACCGTGCCACCGTGCGCCCTGACCACGGCACGCACGATGGACAGGCCGAGGCCAGCACCGTCCCGGGCAGTGCGCGCCACTCCCGCCCGCCGGAACGGCTCGAACAGCTCGGCCACCGCGTCCGGAGCCACCACCGCGCCGGAGGATGCCACCCGCAGCATGCCACCGTCAGCAGCGGCTTCGGTGCACACTTCGATCCACCCGCCGTCGACGTTGTGCCGCACGGCGTTCTCCACCAGATTGCCCACCACGCGCTCGAGCAGCGCCGGGTCACCCACCGCGAGCGCCGGCCTGGCCCGCAGGTCGATCCGCAGACCCCGGGCCTGCAGCTCGGGAGCCGCCCCATGCACCGCGGCCTGGGCCAGCGGCGCGAGGTCGACGGCATCCCTGGTCCGCAAGCCGGTCCCCTCGGTCCGTGCCAGCAGCAACAGGCCGTCGACGAGCTGCTGGGCGCGCAGCGTGGCGTCGCGAACCACGCTCGCCATCCGGCGCAGCTCTGTCGCATCCGCATCCGGATCGGCGAGTGTCACCTCCACCTCGGTTCGCACCACGGTAAGCGGGGTGCGCAGCTCGTGGCTGGCGTTGGCCACGAACCGCTGCTGGGAGTCGAACGCGGCCTGCAGCCGGTCGAGCATCGCGTCGAAGGTGTCGGCGAGTTCGGCGACCTCGTCGCGGGGCCCGGGCAGCTGCAGCCGCTGACCCAGCGACTCGGCGGAGAGCCGCCGGGCGGTGGCGGTGACCTCGTGCAGCGGCCGCAGCACCTGACCGGTGGTGATCCAGGACAGCAGCGCGGTCACGACCACGACGAGCAGGAAGGCCACCGATCCGGCCACGAGCACCTCGTCGCGTGCCGCGTCGCGCAGTGCCGGGGCCAGGTCACGGGCCATCACCGACACGCCGTCCACATCGACGACGGTGCCTGGTGGGAGCTGTGGCACCGCACTCACCACCGCACCGACCAGCAGCCAGCCCAACCACAGCAGCAGCCCGCTCACCACCGCCGACAGGCCAGTGGCCAGCAGGGTCAGCCGGGTGCGCAGCCCGGGCCCGCGCCGATCCACCTGGGCACTCAGCCGACTTCTGAACCGGGCTCTGGGTCCGCGCTGGGTACCCGATAGCCCGAGCCCACCACCGTCTCGATGAGGCCGGGCTCACCGAGCTTCTTGCGCAGCGTCATCATCGTGACCCGCACCGTCGTCGTGAACGGGTCCGCGTTCTCGTCCCACACCCGCTCCAGCAGCTCCTCACTGCTGACCACGGCTCCGCCCGCGGCGAGCAGCACCTCGAGCACGCCGAACTCCTTGCGGGTGAGGTCCACCTCGGCTCCGGCCCGGGTCAGCGTCCGGCGCGCGGGGTCCAGGACCACGTCCTGCGCGGTGAGCACCGGGGGCGCCGCTGGCGTCGCCCGCCGGCCGAGCGCCCGCAGCCGGGCCACCAGCTCGGGGAACGCGAAGGGTTTGGTGAGGTAGTCGTCCGCGCCGAGTGACAGGCCGGAGACCCGGTCGGAGACCGTACCGCTCGCGGTGAGCATCAGCACTCGCGTCACCGATCCCGAACCCGTGATCTCCTGGCACAGCTCGTCACCCGGCATTCCGGGCAGGTCCCGGTCCAGCACCACGACGTCATAGCGCGTCACCGACGCCTTCTCATGGGCGGTGTCGCCGTCGTAGGCCACGTCCACCGCCATGCCCTCGCGACGCAGCCCCCGGGCAAGGGCATCGGCCAGCGGCTGCTCGTCCTCGGCGATCAGGATGCGCACCCTGGCCCGTCCTGCTGCTCTGCGCCGATCCGATCCGGTCCGATCGGATCCGGTGCCCCGATAAGGGCCGCGGCCCACCCGGTGACCCGGCGGGCGACGTCCTGCGCGGTGAGGCCGAGCTCGCCGAGCATCTCGGCCCGGGAGCCGTGGTCGAGGTAGCGCCGCGGGATGCCCAGGTCACGCAGAGGGACATCGACCTCGGCGTCGCGCAGTGCAGCGGCGAGCGACCAACCGAAGCCGCCGTGGCGCCCGCTGTCCTCGACGGTGACCACCAGCCGGTGCGCGGCCGCCATCCGGGTCAGCACCTCGGGCACCGGCACGACCCAGCGCGGATCGACGACGGTGACCCCGATGCCCTGGTCAGCGAGGCGCTCGGCCGCGTCCACCGCGAGCGCGGCGAAGGCACCCACCCCGATCAGCAGCACGTCGTCACCCTCGGCAGACCCGGGGCGCCGCAGCACGTCGACACCATCCACCCGCTCGGACGCAGGCACCGACTCGATCACCGCACCCCGGGGGAAACGCACCGCGGTGGGCCCGTCCTGCACCGCGACGGCCTCCCGCAGCTCCTCGCGCAGCGTGCCGGCGTCCCGCGGTGCGGCCACCCGCATGCCGGGCACGATACCCAGCAGGGAGAGATCCCACATTCCGTTGTGGCTGGCGCCGTCCGGTCCGGTGATGCCGGCCCGGTCCAGCGCCAGGGTCACCGGGGCGCGGTGCAGCGCCACGTCCATCAGGACCTGGTCGATCGCCCGGTTCAGGAAGGTCGAGTAGATGGCCACCACGGGGTGCTTGCCCCCCATCGCCAACCCGGCCGCCGACGTCACGGCGTGCTGCTCGGCGATCCCGACGTCGTAGCAGCGGTCGGGGTAGCGCTGCGCGAAGGCGGTGAGCCCGGTGGGCGCCAGCATGGCGGCGGTGATCACCGCGATGTCGTCGCGCTCCCCGCCGAGACGGAGCAGTTCCTCGGCGAACACGCTCGTCCAGCCGGCCTGCTTCGGCGCGGTGGGCAGGCCGGTGTCCGGATCGAATGCCGGCGGGCTGTGCATCTGCTCCACCTCGTCGTTCTCGGCCGGGCCGTAGCCGTGGCCCTTGCGGGTGACCGCGTGCACGATGACCGGGCCGCCGAACGCCTTGGCCCGGCGCAGCGCGGCCTCCATCGTGGGCAGGTCGTGCCCGTCCACCGGTCCGAAGTACTTCAGGCCGAGGTCCTCGAACAGGATCTGCGGGTTCAGCGCGTCCTTCAGGCCCCGCTTGGCGGCGTGCAGCCCGGCGTAGATCGCGCGACCGACGACCGGGGTCCGCGTCAGCGCCTGCCGGCCGCGGTCCAGCACCCGCTCGTAGCCCGGCTGCAGCCGCAACGCGGCCAGGTGCTCGGCGAGTCCGCCGATCGTCGGTGAGTAGGACCGGCCGTTGTCGTTGACCACGATCACCACCGAGCGGTTCGGCCCGGCAGCGATGTTGTTCAGCGCCTCCCAGCACATGCCGCCGGTGAGCGCACCGTCACCGACCACCGCCACCACGTGGCGACGTGCGCCGTCCAGCGCGAACGCCTTGGCCAGCCCGTCCGCGTAGGACAGCGCCGCGGAGGCGTGGCTGGATTCCACCCAGTCGTGCTCGCTCTCCGACCGGCTGGGGTAACCGGAGAGCCCGTGGCGCTGCCGCAGCCGGTCGAAGCCCTCTGCCCGCCCGGTCACGATCTTGTGCACGTACGCCTGGTGACCGGTGTCGAAGACCACGGGGTCGTGCGGGGAGTCGAACACCCGGTGCACGGCGAGGGTGAGCTCCACCGCACCCAGGTTCGGCCCCAGGTGCCCGCCGGTGCGCGACACCTTCGCGACCAGGAACCTGCGGATCTCCCCACACAGCTGAATCAGCTCGTCCTGGTCGAGCCGCTTGACGTCCTCCGGAGTGCGCAGGCTCTGCAACAGCGTCACCGTGTCTCCTCGCTCGTCCCCTCGGCACGTGACCAGCACCCGCGACGTGGCACGGCGATGGGCACCGGGCCGTCGTGACGACGACCGTGAGCCAGTCTACGGAGCGTCCCGTCACCCGCCGCCGCAGAACGGATCGGGCCTGCTGGTCGGGCTCAGCGCGAGCCCGAAGCGTCGCCAGCCTGGCCAGCCTCGCCGTCGAGGCCGCGACGCACCGCACCCGGGGCGGGGGCCGACTCCTCGCGCTCGGCGGCCCGGGCCGCCGAGCGCAGCTGCCACGGCACGCTGGTCACCATCACGCCGGGCTCGAACAACAGCCGGGTCTTGAGTCGCAGCGCACTCTGGTTGTGCAGCACCTGCTCCCACCAGTGCCCCACCACGTACTCCGGGATGAACACCGTGACCACGTTGCGCGGGTTGTCCGAGCGCACCCGCTTGACGTAGTCCAGCACCGGCTTGGTGATGTCCCGGTAGGGCGACTCGACGACCTTCAGCGACACCGGCAGTTCCATCCGCTCCCACTCGCCCACCAGCCGCCGGGTGGCGGCGTCGTCGACGTTGACGGTGACTGCCTCCAGGACGTCCGGCCGGGTGGCGCGGGCGTAGGCCAGCGCGCGCAGGGTCGGCAGGTGCAGCGTGGAGACCAGCACGATCGCGTGGTTGCGTGACGGCAGCACGGTGTCCGATGGCCGCGGCACCATCTCGGCAGCGATCCGGTCGTAGTGCCGCCGGATCGCCAGCATCACCAGGAAGATCGCGCTAATCGCGACTAGTGCGATCCATGCCCCCAGCAGGAACTTGGTGACCAGCACCACGACGAGCACCAACGCCGTCATGAGCAGGCCGAAGGCGTTGATCGCTCGGGAGCGCCGCATCCGGTTGCGCGCACCGGGGTCGCCCTCGGTGCCGAGCAGCCGGTTCCAGTGCCGGACCATCCCGGCCTGGCTCAGGGTGAACGAGATGAAGACCCCGACCACGTAGAGCTGGATCAGCTGGGTGACCTCGGCCTGGAAGGTCACCACGAACAGGATCGCGCCACCGGCGAGGAATACGATGCCGTTGGAGAAGGCCAGCCGATCGCCGCGGGTGTGCAGCTGGCGGGGCAGGTATCGGTCCTGCGCCAGAATCGAGCCCAGCACCGGAAAGCCGTTGAACGCCGTGTTCGCGGCGAGCACCAGGATCAGCGCCGTGGCTGCCGTGACGAAGTAGAAGCCGACCGGGAAGGTGTCGAACACCGCCCGGGCGATCTGCGCGACCATCGTCTGCTGCTCATAACCTGCCGGCGCGCCCACCAGCTGGGTCGCCGGGTCCTCGGCGATCACCACGCCGGTGAGCCGGGCCAGCAGGATCAGTCCCATCAGCATGCTCACCGCGATGCCGCCGAGCAGCAGGAGGGTGCGGGCCGCGTTGCGCGACTTCGGCTTGCGGAACGCCGGCACGCCGTTGCTGATGGCCTCCACCCCGGTCAGCGCCGCGCAACCCTGCGCGAAGGAGCGCAGCACCAGGAACACCAACGCCACCCCGGTCAGCTGGCCGCCGGACGACGCGAGCTCCAGGTCTGCGGACTCGGCCCGGATCTCGTCCCCGAGCACGGTCACCCGCAGCAGGCCCCAGACGATCATCCCGAAGATGGCGACGATGAAGGCGTAGGTCGGGACGGCGAACGCGGTACCCGACTCGCGGACGCCACGCAGGTTCACCGCGGTGAGCAGCACGATCGCCGCCACCGCGAACTCCACCAGGTGGGTGCCCACCATCGGCACCGCCGACCCGATGTTCGCCGCGGCCGCGGAGATGGACACCGCCACCGTGAGCACGTAGTCGACGAGCAACGCGCTGCCGACGACCAGGCCCGTCCGCTGACCGAGGTTGGTGGTGACCACCTCGTAGTCACCGCCCCCCGAGGGGTAGGCGCGCACGTTCTGCCGGTAGCTGGTCACCACCGCCAGCATCACCACGACCACCGCGAGCCCGACCCACGGAGTGAACGCGTACGCGGCGAGGCCCGCGAGGGACAGCACCACGAAGATCTCCTCCGGCGCGTAGGCCACCGAGGACATCGCGTCGGAAGCGAACACCGGCAGTGCGATCCGCTTCGGGAGCAGGGTTTGGTTCAGCCGGTCGCTGCGGAACGGCCGACCGACCAGGATCCGCTTGGTCGCCGTGGCGAGCTTCGACACGGCGCGAAGCGTAAGGCTCGCCAGCCGGTACCGTGCATCGCAGTCGACGAGGTCGGGAGAGACATCGCGTGCGCGTCGTGGTGATGGGGTGTGGGCGGGTGGGGTCCGGTCTCGCCATGGGGCTGGAACGGCTCGGCCACGAGGTGGCCGTGGTGGACCGGGAACCACACTCCTTCCGCAGGCTGAGCGCGGACTTCCACGGTCGGCAGGTGGTTGGCACCGGGTTCGACCGCGCGGTGCTCGTGGAGGCGGGCATCGAGGGCGCCGGCGCGTTCGCCGCGGTGTCCAGCGGTGACAACTCCAACATCATCGCCGCCCGAGTGGCCCGGGAGACCTTCGGTGTCCAGCGGGTGGTGGCAAGGATCTATGACCCGAAGCGTGCGGCGGTCTTCGAGCGCCTCGGCATTCCCACGGTGGCCACGGTGCCGTGGACGACCGACCGGTTCCTGCGGATGCTGCTGCCCGACGGGGCGTCCACCGCGTGGCGGGACCCGTCCGGAACCGTGGCCGTGCTGCAGCTCCCCCTGCACGACGACTGGGTCGGCCGCAGCGTGCGTGACCTGGAGGCGGCTACCGGCGCCCGGGTGGCGTTCATCGTGCGGTTCGGCCGCGGGGTGCTGCCTGACAACCAGAACCTGCTGCAGGCAGACGACCAGGTCTATGCGGCGGTGGTGTCCGGCACCGTCAACGCCGTCACCGCCGTCGCCACCGAACCACCCCCGGCCGAGTGACCCGAGGAGCCTCAGATGCGCGTGGCCATCGCCGGAGCCGGTGCGGTCGGCCGGTCCATCGCCGCCGAGCTGATCGAGAACTCCCACCAGGTGATGCTCATCGAGCGTGACGCCACTGCGCTGGACACTCACCAGGTCGAGGCCGCGGAGTGGGTGCACGCCGACGCCTGTGAGTTCGGCTCACTCGAGGAGGCCGGCCTCGAGCGGTGTGACGTCGTAGTGGCCGCCACCGGCGACGACAAGGTGAACCTCGTGGTGTCGCTGCTGGCTAAGACGGAGTTCGCGGTGCGCCGGGTGGCCGCCCGGGTCAACGATCCGCACAACGAGTGGTTGTTCACCGAGGCGTGGGGTGTCGACGTGGCGGTGTCCACCCCCCGCATGCTCGCGGCCGTGGTCGAGGAGGCGGTCAGCGTCGGGGATCTGGTGCGCCTGATGACCCTGCGCCGGGGTCAGGCCAACCTCATCGAGGTGACCCTGCCGGAGGACACGCCACTCGCCGGGATCCCGGTGCGTCAGCTCGATCTCCCGACCGACGCCGCGCTCGTCGCCATCCTGCGGGACGGGCGGGTGATCGTGCCGCAGGCCGACGAACCGATTGAGGGCGACGACGAACTGCTGTTCGTCGCGGCCGTCGCCGTGGAGGCCGACCTGCGGGCCGCGTTGGATCGGTGAGACCCGCTCAAGTCTCCGCTGCGGTGGGGGTGGCTACGGGGTTCGCGGAACGACGGGTGGCCCGGCGGACCGCCCACACGGTGACCAGGATCGCCACCACGGTGAGCGGGATGCCCATCGCGATCCGAGCCACCCCGAGCAGCGTCTCCGAGTCGGCGTCGTAGAGCCACTTCTGCACCCCGAACCGGGCGGTGAACACCCCGATCCAGGTGAGCGTTGCGATGTCGTAGGCGCGCCGCAACGCCCGGTCGTTCCGCCAGGAGTGGCCGTCGCCGTTGACGGCGTGCCAGATCAGGCCCACCAACGGCCAGCGGGCCACCACCGAGACGGCGAAGACCGCCGCGTAGGCCAGGCTCGCCCAGATGCCGAAGAGGAAGTACCCCTTGGCCGAGCCGGTGCGGTAGGCGATGAAGGTTGCGACCCCCACACCGAGCAGGCCGGAGACCGCCGGTTGGAGCGGCTCGCGGCGCGCGAAACGCCACAGCGCGACAAGCAGCGCGACGCCGATCGCGGACCAGATGGCGGCGGTGAGACCGGCGTAGGCGTTGACCGGCACGAACACCACGACCGGCACGGTGGAGGACACCAGTCCCCCGACACCGCCCATCTGCTCCAGCATCGTGGGGCTCGACCCGGGGGGGCCGCTCACGACCCCGGCGGACCGGGGCGGGATTCGGTGCGTCATCGGCTCCGCTGCAGTTCGTAGTAGGGGTTGTAGAGCACCTTACGACCGTCCCGGACCGCGACTCGGCCCGATGCCCGCACCATCCGCCCGGGCTCGATCCCGGGGATCCGGCGACGGCCCAGCCAGACCAGGGTGATGCCTTCGGAGCCGTCGAAGAGCTCTGCTTCCAACGTCGCGACCGCCTCCCGCGGGCACAGCTCGACGCTGCGCAACCGCCCGAGTAGGATGGCCTCCTCCCCGCAGGCACAGTCGCAGGCGTGCTGCGCTCCCGCTGCGGACGACGTCCGGGACAGGTCGTCCGCGTCCAGCTCCTCGGCCTCGGTGGTCAGGCGGCGCATCATGCGCCCCCAGTAACCGCTCATCTCGTACTCCGACTTGATGGAGGGTCCCGACGGCCCCGTTGATGCCAGCGTAACCCCGCCCGGGAGACGCCGGGACGGTTGTGACGTGGCTACCGTCAGGTCAACGTCTCCCGCGCTGCTGAGGCTGGCCACCGCGCTTGGCCTGGGCACCCTGCTTGGCCTGGGGCGCAATCTGCTCGAGCTGCTTGGCCAGCGCCTCGGGCAGCTGCAGCGGCAGCGGGCTGCGCACCGGAAGCGGCTCCGGGCCACGCACGACCACCGTGGCGCGCACCACGTCCCGCAGCGCCTCCGCCAGCGCATCAGCCTGTTCCTGCGAGCCGGCGGCGACGCCACGCAGCATCCAGCGCGGCCCGTCCACTCCGAGGAACCGCAGCACCACTTCGGGAGTGACGGCGGAGACTTCACGGCCCCACTCCCCGGAATGCAGCCCGATCCGCGCCCCGTCGGAACGCAGCTGACCCGCGAGCTCCCTGGCCACCTCGGCCCACAGCCCGCGACTGCGAGGGGCGGCGTAGGCGGTGACGGTGATCTGCCCCTGCGGCACGACCAGGTGCACCGCGCGGACGGGGCCACCGCGGTCCACCTCCACCTGCAGCTGAGCACCCTCGGGCACCGGCAGCCGCAGCGATCCCAGGTCGAGGCGGGCGCGGTCGTCGACCGGGGCGGCAATAGCGTCGTAGGGCCCTCCGGCCGACGCCGCGTCCTCCCCGCGGATCTCCTCCCCGGCCGCAGGCTCCTCGTCGAGGAAGGCCCCGTCGACGGGCTCATGCCGCTGCCGGTGGCGCTCTCCGAACACTGGTCAGACCTCTCTGCTCGGGGTGGGCCCGATCCCCGTCGGAGCACTCGGCTCGCGGTGCCCGCCGGTGGATCCGTACCCGCCGCCACCCCGGTCGGACGTCGGCAGCGCGGTCACCTCGCGGAACGCGACCCGTTCCACCCGCTGCACCAGCAGCTGCGCGATCCGGTCCAACCGCTGGAGCACGACTGGGCGCGCCAGGTCGTGGTTGATCAGGCACACCCGGATCTCCCCCCGGTAACCGGAGTCGATGGTTCCGGGGGTGTTGACCACGCTGAGCCCCACCCGGGCCGCCAGCCCGGATCGCGGGTGCACGAACCCGGCGTATCCGGGCGGCAGCGCGATGGCCACCCCAGTGCCGATCACGACGCGCTCCCCCGGTGCGAGCACGACGTCACTGGTGGTCACCAGGTCCGCCCCGGCATCCCCAGGCCGGGCGTAGGCGGGTGCCGGGACCTCGGGGTCGAGCCGGGCCAGCAGCACCTCGACGGGCCGCGGTTCGACCCCAGGCAGGAAACCTGATTCGACACCGGACGCGGCGCTGGACACGGGGGGCGAGACTACCCTCGCCAACGTGCCCGATCGTCCCGCCCCAGGCCCGGAGTTCACCGAACGGCTGACCGTGCCGTGGTGGTGGTGGCCGATCGGCGCCGCGATCGCGACGCTGCTCGCCGCCGAGGTGCATCTCGGCCAGCCCGGCCTGCGAGCGTGGCTGCCCTACCTGCTCACGGTGCCGCTGGCGCTGGCGGTTCTGGTCTGGCTCGGCCGGCACCGGGTGCGGGTCACGGCCGGCGAGCTGCACGTCGGTCCTGCACACCTCCCGCTGCACCATGCGGGGCGGATCGCCACAGTCCAGCCGGGGGACAAGCGGCGGGTGCTGGGGCCCGAGCTGGACCCGGCCGCGTTCGTGGTGCACCGGCCGTGGATCGGACCGATGGTGCGGGTGGAGCTCACCGACCCCCAGGATCCCACGCCGTATTGGCTGTTCAGCGTGCGGCGCTGCGAGCAGCTCGCCGATCTGCTCAGGCAGCACAGTCGCGACAGATCAGCCGCCCGCCGGGTATCTCGGCGAGACGGCTGCGGTGGTGCACCAGGAAGCAGCTCGTGCAGGTGAACTCGTCCGCCTGCTTGGGCAGCACCCGAACCGTCAGCTCCTCGCCGGACAGATCGGCACCGGGCAGCTCGAAGTTCTCCGCGCTCTCCGACTCGTCGACGTCGACCGCGCCTGACTGTGCCTCGTTTCGCCGTGCCTTCAGCTCCTCCAGCGAGTCCTCCGCCATCTCGTCGGTCTCGGTGCGCCGCGGAGCGTCGTAGTCGGTCGCCATTGTCCCGTCCCACCCCTGTTCGTAACGTGTCGTGCCGCTGCACAACGTTTGGGCGTCGTTATTTGTGCCCGTGACGATGCTCACGGCGCAGAGCAGCATCGACGGCGTGCCCGGACGGTTGGTCCACCCAGCGCGGGGCAGGGCCAGGAGCCACCGGAGCGGCGCGAGGGTACCCAGGTCGCGATCACCTGTCGCGCACCGGCTCGTTCTCCAGCGCGAACCGCCTCGACCGGGGGAACCGGCACCCGGACGCGGTCTGTTCGGCTGCATCAGGCCGCTGCAGCCCCCTAGGCTGATCGAACAGGCGCCGTGCGCGACGGGTGCCCACGCCAGGGAGGACGCCGGTCCGTGGCTGCGGCCAGATCGTCACCAGGTTTGCGGTCGCTCCGCTACCGCAGGCGCAAGCCCGTGCCCGCGCTGCTGCTGATCCTGCTGCTCGGCTCCGTCGCCGGAACAGTGTGGCTGACCGTGCTCGGGTCCACCAGTTCCCAGGCAGCCCTGGACTGCCCGCCGCCTCCAGCCGTGGCCGGCGCGCCGCCTTCGGGGGAGGTGCTGGATCGGACGGCGCTGGACGAGGTGCCACCCGCTCCGCCGCAGCTCGCCCGGGTCCAGGTGCTCAACGGGAACGGCCAGCGGGGGGAGGCAGCCATCGTCTCGGCCGGTCTGACTGATCTCGGCTTCCGGCCCGCGGCCGAGCCGGCGAACGACCCGTTGCACCCGACGTTCGAACTCAACTGTCCCGGGCAGATCCGGTTCGGGGGAGGCGGCATCGGGGCAGCGCGCACCCTGAGCCTGGTGGTGCCCTGCGCGGAGCTGGTGCGCGACCCGCGGCCCGGCGATGTGGTGGACCTGGCGTTGGGTACCAGCTTCACCGGGCTGGCACCCAACGCGGAGGCCCAGTCCGTGCTGGCGAGCTTGGTGCGGCTGGGGCAGCCCGCTCCGCCGTCCGGGGCTCCCCACGGCGGCCAGGCGGCCCAGGGTGGCCAGGCAGCCCAGCCGGTGCAGCCCGCGATCGACCCGCAGCAGATCGACGCGGCGCGCGACGTGGACTGCGAGGCGGCGCGATAGCTCACACCTGCCCGGCCTCGCAGTCGCGCAGCAACGTCACCAGGTCAGCTGCGATCCCGGGGGCAGCGGCGAGCACCGCATCCCCCAACCCGTCGGCAGCCAGTCCGTCCGCGGCCTCACCGGGCAGCCGCAGCACAGCGCCGGCTTCCGCGGCGACGAGAGCGCCCGCGGCCCAGTCCCAACGGTGCAACCCGTGCTCGACGTATCCGTCGAGCCATCCCGAGGCGACCGCGCACAGGTCGAGCGCCGCGGAGCCGACACGCCGGATATCACGCACCCGGGGCAGCAACGCGGTCACCAGGGCAGCCTGCCGGGCCCTGCGCTCGGCCCGGTAGCTGAATCCGGTGCCAACCAGGGCCTGGTCCAGTGCGCTGACCTGGGTGACGCGCAGCGGGGACCCGTCGCACTCGGCGCCCCCGCCACGGGCAGCGCTCCAGCACCGCCCCGATGGCGGCTGCACCACCGCCCCGGCCAGTGTGACGCCATCTCGCTGCGCCCCCACCGACACCGCCCACCAGGGCAGGCCATACAGGTAGTTGACCGTGCCGTCGATCGGATCGACCACCCAGCAGACGGCGCCCGGCGCCACCTCGCCGCCGCCCTCCTCCTCTCCCAGCACCGGATCGCCGGGGCGGTAGCACGCCAGCAGCTCGCGGGCCAGACGCTCGGCGGCGGTGTCGCCTGAAGTGACCACGTCGGTGTCGCTGCTCTTGGTGGCAACGTCGGCCACCGCGGACGCGCGCACCGCCACGGTGAGCTCCCCCACCTCGCGCGCGACGTCCACCGCCACGGCCCGCAACCGCTCAACCTCCCCGCCGTCGGAGCCTTCACCATCGAGGTCCGCAGGAGTGCGCCCGGTCGCCACGGTGGCCATCCGACCACATCGCCCGAGCGTCCCGGCGGCTAGGGTTGCTGCCCGTGGTGGCGGTACCACGGGAAAGGGACCGAGGCGAGATGGCCAGCACGCGCGGATTCGGGGTGGACATCGGTGGTTCCGGGATCAAGGGCGCGCCGGTGGACCTGCGGGTCGGTTCGCTGGATGACGAGCGGTTGCGCATCCCCACCCCGCAGCCGTCCGCTCCGGACGCGGTGGCAGACGTGGTGGGGCTGGTCGTCGAACACTTCGGGTGGACGGGTCCGCTGGGCGTGACGCTGCCCTCCGTGGTCAAGCAGGGCAGGGCGCACACAGCTGCGAACGTGGATGTCGCGTGGATCGGCACCGACGCCGCTGATCTTTTCCACCGCCGCACCGGCTTGCCGGTGGTGGTGCTCAACGACGCCGATGCCGCCGGTCTGGCCGAGATGCGTTTCGGTGCCGGACGCGGCTGCGCCGGGGTGGTCGTACTGCTGACCTTCGGCACCGGGATCGGCAGCGCACTGTTCCTCGAGGGGGAGCTGGTGCCCAACACCGAGTTCGGTCACCTGGAGGTCGACGGGTACGACGCCGAGACCCGCGCCGCCGCCGCCGCGCGAGACGCCGAGGACCTCTCGTGGGAGGAGTGGGCCGGCCGGGTGTCGCGCTACCTCCAGGTGCTGGAGAACCTCGTGTGGCCCGACCTGATCATCGCGGGTGGCGGGGTGAGCAAGAAGGCGCAGACGTGGCTGCCGCTGCTGGAGTGCCGCACCGAGGTGGTGGCAGCGTTGCTGCAGAACAGCGCGGGCATCGTCGGCGCGGCGGCGGCCGCAGCGGAGGGTAGGGTACCCTGATGTCAGCCGTCTGGGTCCGGGAGCACGTTCGGACCGCAGGCCGCCTGCGCCGTTACAATGAGGCACGGCATCGTTCCCGAGCCGCTGGTCCACACCGCTCCCGGCGCCACATTCCTGGTGCCGAGGTTCGGTCCCCGCATCGGCGTAGCCCGGAACGACGACCGGCATAACAGACCCAGTCGAACACCGACCGTCTCGAAAGGCCGTCCGTGGCAGCCGCAGAATCCGCATCCCGACGCTCCGCCTCCACGCCGGAGACGGCCACCAAGAAGCCGTCCGGCCGGGGTGGCACCAGCGGTAGCGCCGAGGTGACCGCCGATCTGGCCGCAGTGCCCTCTCCGGGCTCGGTGTCCATTGGCACCGCGACCAGGAGCAGGGCGGCCCGGTCGGCTAGCAAGACCGCACAACGCAAGACGCCCTCGACGACGGCCGAGCCGGCGGAGGCCCTCGTGCCTCCCGCCCCGGCCGATGCCGACGCCCCGGAGCTCGAGGGTGGGCCCGCCGCCGAGGACCTCGCCGAGGTCGAGGACATCGCGGTCGCGGAGGTCGAGGACATCGTGGTGGCCGAGGTCGAGGAGACCCCCGAGGAGGCTGCGGCCCGTAAGGGTCCCGGCGGCGAGGACTTCGTCTGGGACGAGGAGGAGTCCGAGGCGTTGCGGCAGGCCCGCAAGGACGCCGAGCTCACCGCCTCGGCCGACTCGGTCCGCGCCTACCTCAAGCAGATCGGCAAGGTGGCACTGCTCAACGCCGAGGAGGAGGTGGAGCTCGCCAAACGCATCGAGGCCGGGCTCTACGCCGCGGAACGGGTGCGCAAGGTCGAGGAGACCACCGAGAAGCTGTCCTCGCAGCTACGCCGCGACCTGCGCTGGATCGTCCGCGACGGCGAGCGCGCGAAGAACCACCTGCTGGAGGCAAACCTTCGGCTCGTGGTGTCCCTGGCGAAGCGCTACACCGGCCGCGGCATGGCGTTCCTGGACCTGATCCAGGAGGGCAACCTCGGCCTGATCCGCGCCGTCGAGAAGTTCGACTACACCAAGGGTTACAAGTTCTCCACCTACGCCACCTGGTGGATCCGGCAGGCGATCACCCGAGCGATGGCCGACCAGGCCCGCACCATCCGGATCCCGGTGCACATGGTCGAGGTCATCAACAAGCTCGGCCGGATCCAGCGGGAGCTGCTTCAGGACCTGGGCCGCGAGCCCACCCCGGAGGAGCTGGCGAAGGAGATGGACATCACCCCGGAGAAGGTGCTGGAGATCCAGCAGTACGCCCGGGAGCCCATCTCGCTCGACCAGACCATCGGGGACGAAGGCGACAGCCAGCTCGGTGACTTCATCGAGGACTCCGAAGCCGTGGTGGCCGTGGACGCGGTGTCGTTCACGCTGCTGCAGGACCAGCTGCAGTCCGTGCTGGCGACGCTGTCCGAGCGCGAGGCGGGCGTGGTGCGGCTGCGCTTCGGGCTCACCGACGGGCAGCCCCGCACCCTCGATGAGATCGGCCAGGTCTACGGGGTGACCCGGGAGCGGATCCGCCAGATCGAGTCCAAGACCATGTCGAAGCTGCGCCACCCGTCACGCTCCCAGGTGCTGCGCGACTACCTGGACTGATGATCCGGATGGGTTGATATCGGGCATGACCGCCTCGCCCGATCTGGCCGCCCTGCTCGAATCCTGGGAGCTGCACCTACGCGCCGACCGAAAGGCCACGGAGAGAGCGCTGAGCGCGGCGAGACACGCCAGGTACCTACACCCTCATGATAGCAACCTGCCGCGCCATCCGCCCAAGCTCCCGATAATCGCTGCCGGAGCGCGAGTCGAGTGCTGAGATCAGCGGCACGAGTCGGTCTCGCGCTCGTTGTGAGCGCAGTAACGCAACGGCGTCGATCGCGGCCTTGGCCATGGTGAGTCCTCGCGGCTCCCCGGCCTGCATATGGATCGTCGCCCGGAGGACTTCCCGCAAAGGTACCGACCGGCCGCCGTTGTCGGCCCGCGCCGCTGATCGGGGGCCACCAATCGCTCCGCACCGTCCAAGTTACCCAGCTCCACCTGTACCAGCGCGGTCTGGTAGTGCATGTCAGCGCGCTCAAAAGCGTTCGACGGCTGCCAACCCTCCCGCGCTTTGTGCAGGTGCTCAGTGGCCTGTTCATGGCCCATGTAAGCTAGCGGCAGAGCGGACAACCCATGCCCCCACGCGACCAGTCCGAGATCACTTTTCGCACCGAGACGGACGCCAGCGAGCTGGTAGAAATTCACTGCATCGTTCGGGTGGCCTGCGACCCGTTCGAGGATGCCGACGTATTGCAGCACGTCAGCGAACTGGTGGTCATCACCGACTCGCGCGGCGAGGTCCATTGCCGGCCGGTAGTGCCACCGCGCCCGGCGACATAGCCCGATGTCGTAGCAGCACCACCCGGCGAGGGTGCTCAGCTCGGCCAGCGCTGAGCCGAGCCGTGCGGCAACCGGTTCTGCTGCTGGTACCTGGTGAGCCTGCGGTACTCGATCGCGGCAGCACTGACCGCGCGCGCCTGCCACTGTGCAGCCGAGCTGCCGCTGTCTGCATCCGGGTGTCGTAGGTGACGACCGCGCGCAGGTGGGCACCCAGTTGGGCCGCCGAGGCCAGGTGCACCGCGTCGAGGCTGCGCAGGACGACATCGCCCATCTCCGCTGCCTCGTCGAGGAGGTTGCGATGCAGCGGAACGAGGTAGAGCCGGGCGAGCTGGCGGCGCGCCAGCCTGATCATGCCGATGCGATGCCGACGGAGATAGCGGCGCAGGGCGTCCGACTCCGCCTCGCGCTGGACGAGCTTCACGATGGCCGACGAGTCCAGATAGAGCGTCACCGCTCGTGCTCGCGGGCCTTGGTCAGCCACGCCGAAGCAGGTACTTGCTGGTCCAACGGCGCCTCATCGAGCAGGTCACCGGGCTCCTCAGGCGCCAGTACCCTGCCGGTAGCGATCAGCTCGTCCCAACTATCGATCGCGGGTGGCACCAGGCGGGCGACAGGCCGGCCACGATCTGTGATCTGCACCGTCTCGCCAGCCGCCACCCGCACCAGGTAGCGGCTGGCGTACTGTCACAGCTCCCGCACACCGATGCTGTCCATGTGCTACATGGTAGCAGCAGGACGGGTGGGGTTGGTTAGTCGAACGTTTTCCGCGCTCGGCGACCCCCTCGCCGCGCTACCGTGACCGAGTGAGCGACCTGCCCGAGCCTCCACCCACCGACCAGCAGCGGGACGCCGCCATTGCCCGGCTCACCGAGCACATCGGTGCCGGACATCTGACACTGGCCGAGTTCGACGAGCGCGCCCAGGACAGCTACCGGGCTACCTCTGCCGCCGAGCTGGCCAGGGTCACCGCCGACCTGCCCGCGCTGGACACCCCATCCCCCGCGCGGCCGGTGCCCCGTCGCTGGCTCGTCTCGCTGTTCGGCGGCGCGGACATCACCGGCCGGAGCCGGCTTGATCGCCGGCTGAACTCGATCACGGTGATGGGCGGCAACGAGCTCGACCTGCGGCACGCCGAACTCGACGGCGGCGAGCTGACCATCAACGCGGTCGCCGTGATGGGCGGACAGGACATCTACCTGCCCGAGGGCGTCGAGGTACAGGTCGACGGGTTCGCGCTGTTCGGCGGCAACGACCAGCACGGCGGTGGCGCACCAGCCCGGCCGGGCGCGCCGGTGATCCGGATCCAGGCAGTGTCGATCATGGGTGGGATCGACGTGTGGCGGGTGCCGACGGAGGCATCCAGGGATTCCCTCGCCGATGCCCGCCGCCATGTGCGCGCGATCAGCGCGGGCCACCGCTGGCGGCACTGGTGACCGGCCAGGAACCCAGCTCCACCAGCAGGCCGTCGATGCCAGGATACGGGATGCTGCCGGCCGAGCAGGGCAGCGGCCTGTTGCCGTGGTCCTGGGCCGTGCAGCAGCTCACCGGCTCGCGGAACTACTGGCTGGCCACCGTCAGCCCGGACGGGCAGCCGCACGCGATGCCGGTGTGGGGTGCCTGGCTCGACGGTGCGCTGTGGTTCTCTGGTGGCGGGCAGTCCCGCAAGATGCGCAACCTCACGCACCAGCCGCGCTGCGCACTGACCACCGAGGATGCCGAGCAGCCGGTGCTGCTGCAGGGGATCGCCGAGGTGGTGCTCGACCCCGGCCTGATCGCGGCCTTCCTCGACGCGTCGAACGCCAAGTACGGCACCGACCTCGGCGTCGACTTCCTCAACCCGAACGTCAACTCCACCGTCCGGGTGCCACCGCGGGTAGTGATCGCGCTGCGGGAGGCCGACTTCACTGGCTCCCCCACACGCTGGACGTTCAGCTGACCGTCTCGTCCACGGTGGCCCAACCACCGCGTCCGCAGCCGCCCCGGATGCCCGTCCACAGCGTGACCGGCAACGATCTCAGTAGGCACGCGGGTATCTGAAGCGGCGTGACATCATAGCCCGTGCCGAGCTCGTTGTCCGACGCCCCACCGCCACCGCGGCGATGACCGCCAGGATGCCCAGCGCCTCCAGCGGGCGGGGCGTCTGGCCGAGCACGAGCAACCCCACCACCGAGGCGGTGGCCGGCAGCAACGCCAGCAGCAGCGCGAACCGGGCCTGCCCGACGCGGCGGAGCACCACCTGGTCCAGCGCGTACGGCACAGCCGTGGACAGCAGCCCGACACCCATCCCGAGCAGCAGCAACGTCGGCGATTCCCAGACCGGGCCGGCCCCCACGGCGAGCGGGCTGAGCAGCACCGCCGCTACCACGAACCCGACGGTCATGTCGTCCAGGCCGTTGCCCCCCGTCGCGACCCGCGTGCCGAGCACGATGTAGGCCGCCCAGAACGCGGCGGCGACCAGCGCGAGGACGAACCCGATGGGGCTGCCGGCGAGCTGGACATCGGCGATCAGCACGACCCCGGCACCGGCCAGCACCAGCGCCACGACGTCGCGCGCGGTGCGCGATCCGAACGCCGCCACCGCCACCGGCCCGCAGAACTCGATCGCCCCCGCCGTGCCCAACGGCAGGCGGGCAATCGCCTCGTAGAAGGCGACGTTCATCAGCGCCGTGACCGCGCCGAAGCAGCCTGTCAGCAGCAGTCGCCGGCCGCGCCAGGCGCGCCGCCGAGGCCGGCGCCAGGCCAGCAGCACCAGCGCGGCGCCTAGCATCCGCAGCCACGCCACGGCGGACGGGCTCAGCTGGTCGAACAGCAGGACGGCGACCGCGGCACCGAGGTACATCGAGCTGCCACCGAGCACGAACAGCGCCGGCGCGGGGACACCGAGCGCCGGTAGACGGGTGCGCAGCGTGTTCATCGCCTCGATGATGCCCCGTCCGGGTGCGGCTCGGACAAGGTTGCGGTTGCGCTACGAAGACGTGACGGGCAGCAAATTTCGGCGGGAACACAGGCGGGGAGGCGGTACGTCTGTAAAAGTGGATCCCATGACCTGCTCGCTGGGTCGAGGGATTACCACCCGGCCTGGCCGGGTCACGGCCGCTGTGAGCACCGCAGCCGCGGTGGTCGCAGCCGGTTCGACGGTGCGGTCGCACGACCGGACCAGGACGGAGGGAGTCGCCATGACCAGCACGCTCACTCGCCCCGAGCTGACCGCATCCGACCGCTGCGACCGGTGCGGGGCAGCTGCCCGCGTCCGGGCCGTGCTGCCCTCCGGTGGTGAGCTGCTCTTCTGCGGTCACCACGGCCGCGAGCACGAGCCGAAGCTGAAGGAGATCTCGGCGGACATCCAGGCCGGGGAGATCTGACCCTCCGATCACCTCCCTACGATCACCGACTCCGGCCGGGGCGGGCCCACCAGGTCCTGCCCCGGCCGCTGTGTGGGGTCAGCCGCTGTGCCCGGTCAGCCGGCCAGCTCGGCGACGGCCGCGAGCAGCCGGTCCACGTCGCCATCGTCGCTGTAGTGACTCACGCTCGCCCGGACCCCGCCGCCGGTGTCGCGCAGCCCGAGCACCCCGGCGAGCTCCCAGGCGTAGGCGTACCCGCTCCAGCAGTTGATCCCGCGAGCCGCGAGCTCGGTCGCCACGTCGGCGGGGGCAAGGCCCTCGAGACGGAAGTAGGCGGTGGGGGTGCGCTCTGCCAGGGGACCGAACACGGCCACCCCCGGCATACCCAGCAGGCCGTCGAGCATCCGTTGCCCGAGCCGATCCTGGTGCGTGCCGGCCGCGGTCCGCGACACGCCCAACCGCCGCCGACGGGTGCCGGTGGCCGCCGGGTCGAGTCCGGCGAGGTGGTCGACCGCCGCCACCAGCCCGGCCAGTGCGGCGAACGGGTTGGTGCCGAGCTCGAACCGCTCCGGCACAGTGCCCGGCGAAGGCAGCAGCGTGTCGGGGTGCAGACCTTCCAGCACCGCGGGGTCCGCGGCCACCACCGCGGCGAGGTGCGGGCCGGTCCACTTGTAGGCGCTGGTGGCGTAGAGGTCGGGACCCAGCGCGGCGAGGTCCACGTGGGTGTGTGGGCAATGGTGCGCCCCGTCGACGTAGCTCACCGCACCCGCCGCTCGGGCCGCGGAACACACCGTGGCGACGTCCGGCCGGGTACCGATGAGGTTGGACGCGGCGGTGAGCGCCACCAGGCGGGTACGGGGGCCGATGAGGTCGACGACTTCGGCCGCGGGTAGCTGACCGGTGGTCGAGTCCACCCGGGCCACCCGCACCGTCGCACCGGCCCGCTCGGCGGCCTGCACCCAGGGCCGGACGTTCGCGTCGTGGTCGAGCTGGGTGAGCACGATCTCGTCGCCCGGACGCCAGGAGGGGGCCAGCGCGGCCGCGAACCGGTAGGTGAGCGCGGTCATGGTCGGACCCAGCACCACCCCGCGCGGCTCGGACACGCCGACGAGGTCGGCCACGGCCTGCCGGGCCTCGGCGACGAGGCCGGAGGCTCGGGCGCTGGCCTCGAAGGGGGCACCCTGGTTGGACACCCCCGTCCGGTAGGTGTCGGAGACCGCGTCGATCACCACCTGGGGCACCTGGGTGCCCGCCGCCCCGTCCAGCCAGGCTCGCCCGTCCCCGAGGGCCGGGTACTGCGCCCGCACCGGCACCACGTCGTAGCTCACCGTCGTGACGCTAGTACCGGATCCTCCGCGACGGCGAGGTGATCTCGGAGGGCATCTCCAGCGGCCCCTATGCGGTGGTGACCTGCTCGGGAGGCTGGCCCGAGTCGGCCGCAGCGTCCGGGCTGCCGTTGTCCCACAGTGCGGTGCGCAGCCCGGCGGTGGTCACGATGTCCGCGGCGTCGAGCCGCCGGGTGGCCGGGACCACCAGCAGCACACCGCCAGGCGCCAGACCGTCCCGGTTCAGCGCGGCGGCCAAGCGGGACACCGGCTGCAGGTGCAGCCCGTCCCGGCCCAGCGAGCGGTAGCTGTCCGCGACGAGCACCAGCGAGCCGGCCGGGCCGGTGAGCATCCCCGCGAGCGTCGCGAAGTGCCCCACCCGCCAGCGCATGGGAGGCCCGAACGCGTCCGCTCCGGTGTCGAGATGGCGGGCCAGCTCGGCGGTGCCGGCGCGGGGGTCCCACAGCTCACCGGTGGCGATGTTCGCGAGCACCGTGACAGCGGTGTCCGCGAGGCGGCGTGTCACCAGGTCGAGCAGGCTGCGCAGCCGACCCGGTGTCCACGGTCCGGATGCGGGCACCGCAGCGAGCCGGCCACCGGACAACCGGCCCACGGCCCGGGCCAGTCCCGGTGCAGAGGTCCCGGCGTCCGCGGCGTCCGCCGCCTGCGGGAGCGGACGGCGGACTCCCAGGCCAGGCTCTCCCGGGGGCAGCGAGTCCGGGCGGGGTGGCGCCGAGAGCACCGTCCCGGCCGCTGCCGCCACCACCTCCTGGTCCAGCGGCGCGGTGTCCGGCACCGGCCGCACCCCTGCCGTCCGCAGTGCCAGCAACGCGCAGAACGGACCGCACAGCTCGTCCTGCTGCGGGAGCTCCGCCTGGCGGACGCTGAGCAGGATGCGGGCTCCGGGCAGCGGAACGACCCGTCCCACGAGATCGGGCCAGGCCATCACGCTGTCACTGGCGCCCGCGCCGTCACCGTCGGTCAGTACCGCCACAGGTGTGCGACGACGACCTCCTCCGCACTGCGCTCGGCCGCCCACGCCGCATCCGAGCGCCGGACGGCGAGGAACGCGCCGAGCAGCTCGTCCCCGAGCACCGCGCGGAGACGCTCGTTTCCCAGCAGTGCCTCCTCCCGCTGCTGCGGACTGTTGGGCAGCCGCACCAGTCCGTGCCGGGAGCGTTCCTCCTCGCTCCAGGTGCCCGGGTCGCTCTGGATCGGCTCCGGCAGCTCGGCCTTGTCCTGCAGGCCGGCAACCCCGGCCGCGAGAACCACGGACAGCGCGAGGTAGGGGTTCGCGGACGCGTCGGAGACCTTGAGCTCGACGTTGGCGTGGTCCGCGCCCAGCAGCTGCGAGCCGGGCACGTAGCGCAGCGCCGCCTCCCGGTTCTCCACCCCCCAGAACTGGTAGGCGCCCGCGAAGTACCCGGGCCGCAGCCGGGCCAGCGACGGAACGCTGGGTGCGGTGATCGCGGCGAGAGCGGGCAGGTCCCGCAGCAATCCGGCGAGATAGCCGGCGCCCTCACCGGTCGGCCCGCTGGTCGCGTCCCCCGCGAGCAGGTTCTCCCCGTCCCGCCAGATCGAGGTGTGCAGGTGCCAGCCGTTGCCCACCCCCTCCACGGTGATCAGTGGCGCGAAACTCGCCCGCAGCCCGTGGGCCCGGGCAGCTGCGAGGATCGTCTGGCGAGCCAGCAGCTGCCGGTCAGCGGCGGTGACCGGGTCGCTGGCGGCGATGCTCACCTCGACCTGCGCCACCCCGAACTCGGCGTGCAGCTGGTTGACCGGCACGCCGTTCGCGGCCAGGTCGGCCAGCAGTGCCCCGACGAACTCGTCGACGGCCAGCAGCGCATGGGGGCTGTAGGCGGGGCCGGGATGTGCGGGATCCACGCTCCCGGCCGGACCCGCATCCTCGTTGCCGAGCACGAACTCCATCTCGTAGCCGGCTCGCAGCTCGAAACCGAGCTCGGCGGCGCGCTCCACCTGGGCTTCGAGCACACCGCGCTGGTCATACGGCCAGGACGAGCCGTCCGCCGCGACCTGCCGCCCGGGCGCCCAGGCGAGCGCCGGCTGCCCGGCCAGCCGGGTGACCCGCTCGAGCACCGGGATCAGCCGGACGTCGCCAGAGGGAGTGGACAGGTCCGGGTGGGCGAAGGTGATGGCGTCGTGGGTGTCGAAGACCGCGAACAGCGTGGTGATACCCACGCCCCGCTCCGCGGCATCGGACAGCGCCGCCACCGGGACGATCCGGGCGCGCGGGATGCCGTTGTTGTCGGACCAGGTGACGAGCACTCCGGACACCCCGGCCGCGGCGAGGTCCTTACCCAGTGCGGCTGCGTCGGCCATCACGCCCTCCGGTCCTCGTCGGGGTATCAGGTTAGTCGCGCTGAGACGAACTGTGGGCCTCGCCGACTCCGTGGGCATCCGCGCGCTGCTGGTGCATTCACGGGACGACTCGGCGCGGCGGTTCTACCTGGCGCAGGCCGAGTTCCTGGAGTCCCCGACGGATCCGCTGCACCTGCTGCTGCCCGTCAAGGACATCGGACGCTCGTTGGAGCCGTGACCGTTGGCTCATGAACGGCGGAGGTGGGCGATCCGGTCCTCGAGCTGTTCCGCGGTCGCCATCGCGGTCGGGGGCCCACCGCACGCCGTGCGGATCTCGTGGTGGATCGCGCCGTGTGCCTTTCCGGTTCGGTGGTGAGCCATCGCGACCAGGGTGTTGAGCTCCTTGCGCAGCGCGGTCAGGCGCTCCCGCACGGTCGAGGCCCGCGACGGCGTCAGTGCCCGCTCGGCGACCGCGTCGAGCTGTGCGGATTGGCGGCGGCGCAGCAGTGCCCGCATCTGCTCCGGCTCCAGCAGACCGGGCAGCCCGAGGTACTCCTGCTCGTCCTCGGAGGCGGCGAACGCCGCGGTGCCGAACGAGGAACCGTCGTAGATCACCTGGTCCAGCTCGGCGTCGGCGCCCAGCGAGGTGAACGCCCGGTCCTGCTCTCCCGGCTCGTCGCGCTGGGCGTTCGCTTGCGCGAGCAGCGCTTCGTCCCAGCCCTCCTGCTCCCGGTGCGGCCGGCCGAGCACATGGTCGCGCTGCACCTCGAGCTGGCTGGCGAGCTCCAGCAACACCGGGACGCTGGGCAGGAACACCGTGGCCGTCTCCCCAGGGCACCGGGCGCGGACGAACCGGCCCACGGCCTGGGCGAAGAACAGCGGGGTGGACGCCGCGGTGGCGTAGACGCCGACCGCGAGCCGGGGCACGTCCACGCCCTCGGAGACCATCCGCACCGCGACCATCCAGCGCTCGTCAGACTCGGCGAACTCCGCGATCCGACCGGAGGCGCCGGGCTCGTCGGAGAGCACCAGCACCGGCTCGCGGCCGGTCACCCGGTGCAGCAGCGCGGCGTAGGCGCGGGCCGTGCGCTGGTCAGTCGCGATGACCAGCCCGGCCGCGTCGGGAATGGCGCCGGCCCGCACCTGCGTGAGCCGGGTGTCCGCGGCGGCCAGCACCGCGGGAACCCACTCCCCGCGGGGATCCAGGGCGGTGCGCCAGGCCCGGCTGGTGTGCTCGGCGGTGAGCGGCTCACCGAGCCGGGCGCAGAACTCCTCTCCTGCGCTGGTGCGCCACCGGGCCTCACCGGAGTAGGCGAGGAAGACCACGGGGCGCACCACCCCGTCGGCGAGCGCGTCGGCGTAGTCGTAGGAGTGGTCGGCCGCGGAGCGCGGCAGGCCGTCGGGCCCCGGCTCGTAGGTCACGAACGGGATGGGCGTGTCGTCGCTGCGAAATGGCGTCCCGGTCAGCGCCAGCCGGCGCACGGCGGGGGTGAACGCCTCCCTGGCGGCCTCGCCCCAGGACCGCGCGTCGCCGGTGTGGTGGATCTCGTCGAGGATGACCAGGGTGCGGCGACTCTCGGTGCGCGCGCGGTGCAGCACCGGGTGCGCCGCCACCTGCGCGTAGGTCACCGCGACGCCGGAGTAGTCCGCCGAGGTGGCCCCCGCGGTGTTGCGAAAGTCCGGGTCCAGCGCGATTCCGACCTCGGCGGCGGCAGCCGCCCACTGGTGCTTGAGGTGCTCGGTGGGGGTGAGAACGGTGATCGCGGTCACGGTGAGGTCGGCCAGCAGCTCGGCAGCCACCCGCAGCGCGAAAGCGGTCTTGCCGGCCCCCGGGGTCGCGACCGCGAGGAAGTCCTGCGGGGCGGCGGCCAGGTAACGGGCCAGCGCGCGACGCTGCCAGCGACGCAGCGGTCGCTGCGCCGGGGTCGCGGGCATCCGGGTGGGCAAGGCGGCGGTCTCGGCGGGGCGGGACACGGGCAGCGATGCGCTCCTTTCAGGCCGGTGCGGGCGTCCACCCTAACCGGTCCCAGCACATCGGGCGGCCGGCTCGCAGCGACACCGGTCCGAGCGCTTGCCGAGTACGAACGGTCGGATTGGGGGATCCTGGCCGGATGGAGGATCCTGGCCGGATGGAGGATCCTGGAGGGTGACATGGACGCCGGAGCAGAGCCGCACGGGCACGTCGGGGAGCCCGCGGCACCGAATGCCGCCCCCGGAGCTCGGCGACGCCGGGGGCCGATCCGCCTGGTGTCGCGCACGCTGTGGAAGGCGTGGGACGACGGCATCCTGGGCCAGTCCGCCCAGGCCGCCTTCTGGCAGGCGCTGTCACTACCACCGCTGCTGCTCGGCCTGCTGGGGAGCATCGGCTTCGTAGCGGGATGGTTCGGTCCGTCCACCGTCGGGATGGTGCAGGCCGAGATCCTGCAGTTCAGCGACACCGTGTTCAGCGCGGACGTGGTCGGGCAGATCATCCGGCCCACAGTGGACGACATCCTCAACCGGGGGCAGGGTGTGATCGTCTCGGTCGGGTTCGTGCTGTCGCTGTGGGCCGGGTCCTCGGCGCTGGCGTCGCTGGTAGATGCCATCACGAGGGCCTACCAGCAGCACAAGGTGCGCAACCCGATCTGGCAGCGGACCTTCGCCCTGCTGCTCTACCTGGTGTCGCTGCTCGGCGCGGTGCTGGTGCTGCCGCTGCTGGCGATCGGCCCCGGGGTGATCCCGCGGCTGTTCCCGGCCCCCGTGCGCGCGGACGTCACGAGCCTCGTGGGGGTCTTCTACTATCCGGGGCTGGGTCTGCTGCTGGTCATCGGGCTCGCGACGCTGTACAAGGTGACGCTGCCCCGCAAGCACCCGTGGCACCGCGGGTTGCCCGGCGCGCTGCTGGCCATGGCGGTGTTCCTGGTCTCCAGCGCTGTGCTGCGGTCCTACATCTCCTGGGTCACCAGTACCGGCTACACCTACGGCGCGCTCGCGACCCCGATCGCGTTCCTGCTGTTCTCGTTCTTCCTCGCGTTGGCGATCGTGTTGGGTGCGCAGTTCAACAACGCGATCCTCGAGATGTGGCCCGTGCGCATGACCCGGCGCGAACGTCGCCGCTGGCGCCGGCGCGAGATGGACCGCCGCGCGGCCCGGGCACGGGCCGAGTCCAAGCGGGAAGCCTGGCATCGCCGGGCGGACCCGGTAGGCGCCCCCGATACGGCCCGCTAGCCGCGCTCAGTCCCCGCCGCCCCGCGGGAGCGAGTCGAAGACCTCCTTGCACTCCGGGCAGACCGGGGAACCCGGCTTCGGCGACCTGGTGACGGGGAACACCTCCCCACACAGGGCGACCACGTGGCTACCCATGACCGCGCTCTCGGCGATCTGGTTCTTGCGCACGTAGTGGAACATCTTCGGGACGTCGTCACCGGTGCGGTCGGTCTCCTCGCCGCGGGTGTCGACATCGGGCAGCGTTGTGGTCGGCGCGCTCACGAGCTCCATGATGCCGCATGGAGGCTCGTTCAGCTCTCGATGACTGTGTGTTCCCGCGACTCCAGCTCCCGGGATCGCTGGCGGAAGCGGTTCGCGTTCTCCGTCTTGCGCGGCGGTCGGTCGTTGGCGATGAGCACGGCGATCCACGGCAGCGGCACCGAGAGGAGCACGAAGGTCAGCGCCAACCACCATGTCTGGTAGAAGACGCCGGCCAGCGCCAGGCACGGGATGCGCGCCAGCATGATGATCGCGTACTTGCGTCGCCGCTGAGCGAACTGATCGGCGTAGGACGGCTCTGCCTGCGTGATGAGGACCGGAGCGTCGTTCCGAGCGCCATGGGCGTGACCGCGCGACTCGTTCACCAGACCACCTCCTCGCTCCATGCTCCCACCATCCGGCGCGGAGCGTCGGACGAGGTGGTCACCGCTTCGCGGCAGCCTTGGCCTGCTTCTTGAACGCGCGGACCTGCTCGACGGAACGGGCGTCGACCACATCGGCGATCGAACGGTGCACGCCGTCCTCGCCGTAGCGCCCGGCTGCCTCGCGCCATCCCGTCGGCCGGACGCCACACTGCTTTCCGAGCAACGCCAGGAATATCTGCGCCTTCTGCTCGCCGAACCCCGGCAGGTTCCGCAACCGCCGCAGCACCTCCGGTCCGTAGGGCTCCCCCGCGGTCCACAGCTCCTCCACCGCCCCGCCGTGCTCCGCCACGAGGTGTTCGCAGAGGGCGTGGATCCGTTTTGCCATCGAGCCGGGAAAGCGGTGCACGGCGGGCGGACCGGCACACGCCGCCGCCAGCACGTCCGGATCGGTCGCCGCGATGCTCCGGGCGTCGAGACCGCCGAGACGCTCCGCGAGCGTGCGGGGACCACGGAACGCCTGTTCCATCGGGATCTGCTGGTCGAGCAGCATGCCGATCAGCAGCGCGAGCCAGCTGTCCGAGAGCAGCGCGTCGGCCGCGTCGTCCTGGGTAAGATGCAACACACGCCTCATGCCCTGATGGTGACACGCGCGGCCAACGGGGCGCTGCGGATCGGAGGGGCGGACATGAGTGGCTCCGTGACTCTCGTCTGGCAGGCCGACACCGCCGCCCGGGACCGCGTCGAGCTCGGATCGAGTGGGGTCGGTGGGGTCAGCGACCGGGGGCGCCGACACCGCCGCAACGAGGACGCGATGGCGCTCGCCGTGCTCGCCCGCCCGGTGGCCGTCGTGGCGGTGGTCTGCGACGGGGTGTCGTCCTCGGAGCACCCGGAGCGCGCCTCGCTGGCCGCCGCCCGCACCGCCGCGGCGGTGTTGGTCGAGGAGCTCCCCGATGGCGACAGCGACGTGGCCACCAGGGCCGCGGTGGCCGCCGCTGCACGCGCGGCGGCCGACCAGGCGGGCTCCGAGACGGTGCACAAGCCGTCATGCACCTACGTCTCCGCCGTTGTCGCCGCCACGTCGGTCACCGTCGGGTGGGTCGGTGACAGCCGTGCCTACTGGCTGTCCGACACCTCGTCACGAAAGCTCACAACGGACGACTCGTGGACTGCGGAGATGGTGGGTGCCGGGCTGCTCACCGAGGAGGCCGCTCGCCGCCACCCGGGGGCCAGCGTGATCACCCGCTGGCTCGGGGGCAGCGCCGGCGAGGTGGACCCGCACGTCGTCACCCTCGAACCCGAGGGGCCCGGCGTGATACTGGTCTGCAGCGACGGGTTGTGGCACTACCTGGACGACGCCGAGACCATCGCCGCGGCCGCGTTGCCGCTGGCCCACGAGGACCCGCTGGCGGCCGCCAGGGTGCTGACCGCGATCGCGCTGGACGGCGGGGGACACGACGACATCACCGTCGCGGTGGTGCCCTTCCCGCCCCTGGCCAGGCTGGAGGCATGAGGGCCGTGGTCAGTCGCGTCCTCGAGGCCTCGGTCTCGGTGGACGGCGAGGTCGTGGGTGAGCTGGCCGGCTCCGGGCTGCTGGTGCTGCTGGGCGTCACCCACGACGACGGGTCGGAGCAGGCGACGACGATGGCCCGCAAGCTCCACGAGCTGCGCATCCTGCGCGGTGAGCGCTCCTGCGCGGAGACCGGGGCGGGCCTGCTGGTGGTGAGCCAGTTCACCCTGTACGCCACCACCGGCAAGGGCCGGCGCCCCTCCTATGCGGCGGCCGCCCGCCCGGAGCAGGCCGAGCCGCTCGTGGCGGACGTCGTGCGCAGGCTCCGGGAGCGCGGTGCCCCCGTGGTCACCGGTCGCTTCGGCGCCCCGATGGCGGTACGCACCGTGAACGACGGGCCGTTCACGGTGCTGGTCGAGGTCTGAGCTGGTCGTGGTGGGCGCCCGCCAGCCGCCTCGCAGGGGCTCGGGAACGGAATCCCGGGCCGGAGCGTTGTGCCAGTGACACCGTACTCAGGGAGGGATCCGATGACCGCCGCGCAGATCTCCGGCGAGCGGCCCAGCGCCACCGAGGCCGACCTCGACGCGCAGAGCCCGGCCGCCGACCTGGTGCGCGTCTACCTCAACGGTATCGGACGCACCGCGCTGCTCACTGCGCAGGACGAGGTCGATCTCGCCAAGCGGATCGAGGCCGGTGTCTTTGCCCGTCATGTGCTCGACTCCGGAGCGCGGATCTCCCCCACCCGCCGGGCAGACCTGCGCCAGCTGGTGCGCGAGGGTCAGCGCGCCAAGGACCACCTGCTGGAGGCGAACCTGCGCCTGGTGGTGTCGCTGGCCAAGCGCTATACCGGACGTGGCATGCCGCTGCTGGACCTCATCCAGGAAGGCAACCTGGGGTTGATCCGGGCGGTGGAGAAGTTCGACTACACCAAGGGCTTCAAGTTCTCCACCTACGCCACCTGGTGGATCCGCCAGGCCATCACCCGCGGCATGGCCGACCAGAGCCGCACGATCCGGCTCCCCGTCCACCTGGTCGAGCAGGTCAACAAGCTCGCCCGGGTCAAGCGGGACCTGCACCAGCGGTCCGGCCGGGAAGCCACCCACGAGGAGCTCTCGGCCGAGACCGGGATCCCCGCGGAGAAGATCTCCGACCTGCTCGACCACTCCCGGGATCCGGTGAGCCTGGACATGCCGGTCGGCGCCGAGGAGGAGGCTCCGCTCGGGGACTTCATCGAAGACTCCGAAGCGGCCGACGCTGAGTCCGCGGTGATCTCCGGTTTCCTGCAGGACGACCTACGCCGCGTGCTGGCCACCCTCGACGAGCGCGAGCAGAACGTCATCCGGCTGCGCTACGGCCTGGACGACGGGCAGCCCCGGACGCTGGACCAGATCGGCAAGCGCTTCGGGCTGTCCCGGGAGCGGGTCCGCCAGATCGAGCGCGAGGTGATGGCCAAGCTCCGCCAGGGCGACCGCGCCGAGCGACTGCGGGCTTACGCCAGCTGAGGCCTGACTCTCCGTCACCGCTTTTCGCCCGAACGGCCGCGTTGACTCGTAGCGATCGGCCGGGCACTGTCAGTAGACAGAGACTCACGCGATGCTGCGGCCACCCCTCCGCGTCGCGCGCCCCGGGAGGTCGGGCCCGTCGGGGCGGGGCCCGGCCTTCCGACTCATCCCCCCAGGCTCTGGCACGGCCCACATGGTCCCGGGCATCTCAGTCCCGGGGGTCATCGGGGTCCAGGCCGTGCATCGGGTACACCGCGCGACGGGTCTCCCGGATCCCGCGGTCCACGCCGGTGTCACCGGCGCCGTCCCACGTCGTCCACTCCGGGTCGAGCCCGTCGGTCATCGACGACGGCAGCCGTGCCCCGCGGGCCAGCTCGGCGGTGTACGCCGTCCACTGCGGGGGCACCGGGGTGTCCGGGTCCAGGTCGCGGTCCAGCACAGTGGCCAGCAGGTGGGTCCAGGACCGTGGCACCACCCGGAACAACGAGTACCCCCCGCCGCCCAGCGCGAGCCAGCGGCCGCCTGCGACCTCCTCGGCCAGCGCCCGCAGCGCCTGCTGCGCGGCGCGCTGGCCATCCACCGACAGCGCGAGGTCGGCGAGCGGGTCCTCGGCGTGGGTGTCGGCGCCGTGTTGGGTCACCAGAACGTCCGGAGCGAAGGAGCGCAGCAGCCCGGGCACCACCGCGTGAAAGGCACGCAGCCAGCCGGAGTCGCCGGTGCCGGGCGGCAGCGCGACGTTCACCGCGCACCCCGCCGCGGGATCCTTGCCGATCTCGCCGGGGCGTCCGGAGCCGGGCCACAACGTGTCCGGGTGCTGGTGCAGCGAGATGGTGAGCACCCGGGGGTCGTCGAAGAACGCGACCTGCACCCCGTCCCCGTGGTGCACATCGACGTCCACGTAGGCCACCCGGGCAGCGCCGTGGTCGAGCAGGTGCCGGATCGCGAGCACACAGTCGTTGTAGACGCAGAAGCCGGACGCGTGGTCACGCATCGCGTGGTGCAGCCCACCTGCGATGTTCACCGCCCGCCGCACCCGGCCCGAGGAGATCTGCTCGGCGGCGAGGACCGAACCCCCGGCCACCAGCGCCGACGCCTCGTGCATCCCGGCGAACACCGGGTTGTCCGAGGTGCCGAGACCGTGCCCGACCGGGAACCGCACCTTCGGGGCGGCCCGTACCGCGTCGAGGTACTCGGCCGAGTGCGCGGCCAGCAGCTGCTCCTCGGTCGCGACCACCGGGGCGAGGGGCTGCACGCCGTCGAGCACCCCGAGCGAGCGCGCCAAGCGCATCGTCAGGTCCAGCCGGACCGGGTCGAGCGGGTGGTGGCCACCCAGGTCATAGGCCAGGAATGCCTCGTCCCATACCACGGCGGCGGACCGCTCGGCGGCAGCGGACCGCACGATGGCGGAGCTCGACATGGCCGAGACGCTACCGCCCCGGCCAGCGCGGTCGCATCCCTCCGCGCCGGCCCCGCGATGTGTTGACCAGGCTGGTGCGCTAGCCGGGCTTGGGTCCGGTCGCCACCGGACGCGACGGGTCGGTGCACCACTGGGACCACGACCCCGAGTAGAGCGCCACCGGGTGGTCGGGATCGGTGATGCCGGCGTGCTCCAAGGCCAGCACCAGAGCACAGGCCGTGACACCGGAGCCGCAGTAGGCGCCGACCGAGTGTCCCGCGGGTCCCCAGCCAGCCGCGAGTCCCCAGCCAGCCGCGAGCTCCCGCACGTGCTGCGGGGGCAGCCACCGGCCGTCCGCGTCGGTAAGCGCGGTGAACGGGGCACTGCGGGCACCGGGCACGTGCCCGGCCCGCGGGTCGATCGGTTCCTCCTCTCCGCGGTAGCGGGCCGGCGCCCGAGCGTCGAGCAGCACCCCGTCGCGGGCGAGTGCCGCGGCCTGCCCGGTGTCGAGCACCGGCATCGCGCCCGGTCGCACGGTGAGCGTCCCCGGCTCGGACGCAGCGGGCCGGGTGCTGACCGGCAGGCCGTGCGCGGTCCAGGCGCGGTAGCCGCCGTCGAGCACCGCGACGTCGCGGTGCCCCGCCCAGCGCAGCAACCACCAGGCCCGGGCCGCCACCGAACCGTCCGCGGAGTCGTAGGCGACGACCGACCGCTCCGATCGCACGCCGGCGGCGCGCAGTGCCTCCTGCAGCGCGGCGGGGTCGGGCAGCGGGTGCCGACCCCCGGAGCCCGCCGGGCCCGCGAGGTCGGTGTCGACGTCGAGGAACTGCGCACCCGGTAGGTGCCCGGCGTCGTACTCGTCCCGGCCGGCCGGTCCGCCCAGCGTCCAGCGCACATCGAGCACGGCGGGGGGTGCGGGGCCGGCCAGGAGCCGCGCGAGCTCGTCCGGGCTGATCACGGGGTGCATGCGGAGGATCCTCGCACCGCAGCGGGTTCCCCTGCCGCCCGCACCGACGAATGATCACCGGGGGCGGCTACGATGGACGCTGACGAACGGGGTAGCCGTGAACGATCTCATCGACACCACGGAGATGTACCTCCGCACCATATACGAGCTGGAGGAGGAGGGCGTCGTTCCGCTGCGCGCACGCATCGCCGAACGGCTCGCGCAGAGCGGCCCCACCGTGAGCCAGACGGTGGCCCGGATGGAGCGGGACGGGCTGCTCGTGGTGGCCGACGACCGGCACCTGGAGCTGACGGCGAACGGGCGCAACCGGGCGGTGTCGGTGATGCGCAAGCATCGCCTCGCCGAGCGGCTGCTGATCGACGTGATCGGCCTCGAGTGGGAGCAGGTGCACTCCGAGGCGTGCCGGTGGGAACACGTGATGAGCGAGGCCGTGGAGCGCAAGCTGGTGGCGCTGCTGGACAACCCGACCGTCTCGCCCTACGGCAACCCGATCCCGGGGTTGGATGAGCTGGGTCTGGGCGAGCCCGCCCCCGCCATCGACCCGGACCTGCTCCGGCTGGACGAGGTGTCGCGCCGCGGCGGAGGACGCGTCGAGATCCGGCGGATCGCCGAGCACATCCAGCTCGACCCGACCCTGATGGCCGAGCTGCACAAGGTCGACGCGGTACCGGGCAACGAGATCGACGTCTCCGCGCAGCAACGGGCCGGATCACTCGTGGCGTTGCACGGCGGCGGATCCGTCGTCGAGGTGTCCAGCTCGGTGGCACACGCCGTGCTGGTCCGCCTCCGGTGACGCCCACGCCGACCTCGCCACCGATGTCGACGCCGCGGATGAAGCTCCTGGTCACCGGAGGTGCCGGGTACGTCGGCAGCGTGTGCGCCGCCCGGCTGCTCGAGGCGGGGCACGAGGTGGTGGTGCTCGACAACCTGTGCACCGGCCATGCGGATGCCGTCCCCGACGGCGCCCGCCTCGTGCCAGGCGACGTCGCCGAGGCGGGCGCGGTCCTCGCCGAGGGGTTCGACGGCGTCCTGCACTTCGCCGCTCGCTCGCTGGTGGGCGAGTCGATGACCGATCCGCAACTGTACTGGCTGGGTAACGTGGTGGCCTCGGTGCGGTTGCTGGAAGCCATGCGCGAGCACGGCACCCCACGGCTGGTGTTCTCCTCCACCGCGGCCACCTACGGCGAGCCGGAGACGGTGCCGATTCCCGAAATCGACCCGGCCGTCCCGACCAACACCTACGGCGCGACCAAGCTCGCAATCGACCACGCGATCAGCTCCTACGCCGCCGCGCACGGTGTCGCGGCGGTGAGCCTGCGCTACTTCAACGTGGCGGGTGCCTACGGCCGGCGCGGCGAGCGGCACTGCCCCGAGACGCACCTCATCCCGCTGGTGCTGCAGGTGGCGCAGGGCCGGCGAGAGAAGATCATGGTGTTCGGTGACGACTGGCCCACCCTGGACGGCACCTGCGTCCGGGACTACATCCACGTGGTGGACCTCGCCGACGCCCACGAGCTGGCCCTCTTCCGTGCCGTGCCCGGCGAGCACCGGATCTACAACCTCGGCAACGGCACCGGGTTCTCGGTGCACCAGGTGGTGCAGACCTGCCGGGAGGTCACCGGTCACCCGATCCCGGCCGAGGTCGCCCGGCGCCGCCCCGGGGACCCCGCGGTGCTCATCGCGTCGAGTGAACGGGCTCGCACCGACCTGGGGTGGAAGCCTGAGCGGGCCGAGCTCGCCGCCATCGTCGCCGACGCGTGGGAGTTCGCCCGCTGGGGACGCTGATCTCCGTCCACCCCTCGCCCCCGTCATTCCTCGCCCCCGTCATTCCTCGTCCCCGTCATTCCTCGTCAGAGTCCAGCACCTCGCTGGCGGCCGCCGCCGCGTCCCGCGCAACACTGCGCAGCAGGTCGGGTGGCAGGCCGCCGTCCAGCGCAGCGCGCAGCAGCCCGGCCAGGGCGTGCTCCGGGCAGGCGGCGAGCGCGACCTCCAGGGCGAGCCCGGCCAGCGCACCGTCACCCCGCAGGTAGGCGGTGCACGCCAGCAGCGCGGCAGGTTCGGCGCGCTGCGGGGCTGGGGTGGCCCGCACCAGTGCCAGCCACAGCTGCTCGGCGGCTGCCGCACCGGTGCCGACGCTCCACGCCAGGCACCTGTCCCGGACCCGGTGATCGCAGAGTGCGGAGGCGACCTCCACCACGCCTGCATCGTCGAGCACCAGGGCACCCATTGCCGTGGCAGCGTGCAGCTGCCCCAACCGCTCGACCCGCCGCGCGGCCGTCGCCGAGTCCAGCGGATGCTCCACGTCGGCAGCCGCCAACAGCCTGCCGCGCCGGGCGAGCGCCTCCGCGGGATCCGGGGTGAGCAGGCCGGCGAGCTCCTCCCGGCTGGCGAAGGTCACCGCGCCGGCCGCGACCGTCGCCGCCGCCATCGGCGAGGCGGCGGGGTCACCTACCGCACCCGCGCAGCCCAGTTCGTCATAGCAGCACCAGCCTGCCCCTGGGCTCGTCGAAGCCGCCCACAGGGCGTGTTGCACACCGATCCCCTGGGCGGCCAGCACGTCGTCCACGGTGTCGACGAGGCAGCGGTGCGGCAGTTCCGCGCTACCGGGATCACCGCCGGGACCGCCGACCCGCCCCGACAGCGCGCCGACGACCAGCAGCACGACCCCGGTGAGCTGCTGGTGCACCAGCGGGCCGGTCAGTTGCTCGGCGAGGAGCTCCCGGTGCTCCGGGTCGACCAGGTCGGCACGCAGCGTCACGCCCAGGCGCCGCCCATCGAGGCTGATCACCACGAGTGAGTCGCGCGGGTGGAACCCGAGCAGGTGCGGCACGGCGGCGATCAACTCGCTGGGATCGGTGAGGCGGACGCGGGTGGGGGATGCTGCGCTCATACCTCACGATGCGATGCGGCGGCGGGCCGGGACAGCGAGTGCCCATGGACCTGTGGACAGGTCATGCTTGGGGACAAGCGGCGCCATGCCCTGCGTCGCTGGTGGCTTCGTGTCCCGCGCGGGTCAGCCCAGCACGTCGCGCTTGCGTTCCAGCGATGTGCGAGCGAGTTCCACCACCCCGGCAGTGAACGTTCCCGCGGTGTTCACCGAGATCTGCACGTCCCCGTCCCGCAGCACCACCGAGGCCTGCTGTAGCGGCGGCGCCCCGGGCGCCGTGACGGTGCTGGTGTAGTACAACTCGACGTCAGCACCCAGTCCGGGCGGGGGCTGCACTTGCTGATCGGCCTGCACTCGGGCGCCCCCGGCATCGATGCCGTAGGAGGGGCACGCGCGCAACCCAGCCTCCAGCACGGTGAGCTCAAGCAGATCCTCGCCCCGCAGCAACCCGATCGCGATGAACCCGTCCGTCGAGGCCCCACTTACCGCGGCCACCTCGTCGACCTCTCCGGCAGCGGTGGCGACCAGCTCCAGCACCCGGCGGCATTCGGGGGGCTGTACGGACTCGACCATCTCAGCGAGCCCGCCGAGGTCGGGCACCGTGGTGAGCACCTGGTACTGCGGCCCGGGGGGCAACGCCCCGGCCGGCAACAGGGCGTCCCGCAGCACCGTCCGGGTCGGTGCCGGACTCGAGTAACCCGCCGCGTCCGCGGGCTGCGGTGTACCCGCGACCTCTCGCGTACACCCCGCGAGCACGGCTGCGGCGAGGAGCACAGCCGCGTACCGGGCCGCGGTACTCCCAGCGGTGGGCATGCCCCGTCCACCCGTGCTCAGCTGACGCGCCCGACGGGCGTTCGCGGGCGCCGGCACACGTAGGTCACTGCGGGGGGCAGATTGCGCCACACCGTGCGGGTGGTGAGCACCTCGTCGAACACCTCGTCGAGCAGCGCCCGGAAGCGGCGGGCACCGCCCATCGGCAGCGCGTGCAGGTAGGCGATCGTGGTGAAGGGGGCACCGGGGCGCAGCGCCCGCGTCACGGCGTCGAGGATGGCGCGTTGCGCGTCGGGCCGGATCAGCGACCACGGCAGTCCCGAGACCACCGCGTCCACCTCCGGGATGCCCCGCTCGGCGAGCAGGTCATCGAGGGCGGTCGCGTCGCCGACGACCACCTCGGCACCGGGTTGCTCGCGCGCGACGTGCTGGGCAAGCACCGGGTCGAGCTCCACGGCGAGGTGCCGACCCCGGCCGGCAAGCCGGTGCTGCACCGCCGCCGTGGTGGGGCCGGTGCCGGGGCCGAGCTCGACGACCACCGGCTCACCGGTGCCCGGGACGATTCCGGCCAGCCGTTCGGCGAGGCGGGCCGAGGTGGGGGCCACCGCGCCCACCGCCTGCGGGTTGCGGGCGGCGGCTGCGAGAAAGGCCTGGAGGTGACGAGATCCCGACGACACCCGTTGAGACTGCCCGCACCGAGCCGGTTCACGAAAGTCGATCATTGGTGGCCCGGTGGAGGACACGCGAACAGCCGCATCCCCCACCCGGGACTCAGCAGTCCTCCCGTTCAGCAGTCCCGCAGCTGTGGGGTCTGGTTCAGCACCTGCTCGCGCGGCGAGATGAACCTCCGGTAGCGCTCACCACCGACGGCCTCGGGGCGGAACGCGGCGACCCGGTGGCAGTTCTGGAAGGCGAGCTGCACCCCGAAGTGGCGCTGCAGCGCACCCCGGATCGCGTCGCTGGCCAACGCCCGCAGCAACTGCCCCCGGGCGGCCTCGTTGGGTGGGGGCACCGAGTGGTCCGCCCGCTCGGCCTCGGGGTCGAGGGCGAGGTCGCCGACCACGCCGGAGATGACCTGCCAGGCGTAGGGCAGCGAGCTCCGCACGACGGCGACGAACTCGGCATCGTCGAGCTCACCGCGCTCGGCTGCTTCGATTATGGTGGGTGGGACGTCCAGCGACATTCGATCCTCCAGGGTCGGGTGTTTCAGTCCGCGGGCACGGCGCCCACGGAGACCGGGCCGGCGCGCAGCGCCGCCGGACCCGGGACGAACTCAGGGTCCACCTGCTCGGCGAGGTCCACGCCCGCCGAACGGCTGCCCCAGGCAGCTGCATTGCGCAGGTGGAAGTGCACGGTGTCGCGGTGGTAGGCCTCCCAGTCGCGCTGCAGGCCGTCGAGCTCGTCGAGCACCGTGTCGAGGGCCGCCCGGGTACCGGCCTCGACGAGCGAGAACTCCGGGGCACGCCCCTGCTCGGCCGCCCGCACCCACGCGGACTGGCCGACGGTCGCGAGCAACGCGTCCCCGAGCTGCGCACGCAGCCAGGCCTCGTCGTCCGCCCCGGCCACCTTGTTGCCCACCACCGCCAGCCGCACCGCGTGCCCCTCGGCGTGCTCCCGGAACTGCCGGTGCACCCCCACCCCGCGCCGGGTCGGCTCGCTCACCAGCACCACCAGGTCGAACCGGGTGAACAGCCCGGAGGCGAGCACGTCCGCACCGGCGGTCATGTCCACCACCACGTACTCCCCCGGCCCGTCGAGCAGGTGATTGAGGTAGAGCTCCACGGCCCCGGTCTTGGAGTGGTAGCAGGAGACGCCGATGTCGTCGGACTCGAACTCCCCGGTGAGCATCAGGTGCACGCCACCGGCGGGCCGGGCGAACCGCCGGTGCAGCTCGTCGCCCGGGTCCAGCCGCAGCAGCCGGGACCCCCGCCCGGGTGGCGTCGTCTTGATCATCGCCGAGGTGGAGGCGATCCGGGGGTTGTCCCCGCGCAGGTGGTCTTTGATCCAGGGCAGATCCGTGCCGAGTGGCGGGATCGCGGCGACGGCAGCGTCACCGAGACCGAGGGCCTGGCCCAGGTGCTGGTTGATGTCCGCGTCGATTGCGAGGACGGGGCGCCCGAGCGCTGCGAGGTGGCGGGTGAACAGGGCCGACAGCGTCGTCTTTCCGCTGCCACCCTTGCCGACGAAGGCGATACGCACAGTGGTGAGTCTCTTCCGGATAGTGATCGGTCAGGGGTGAGCGTAAACGATAGTCGTTGCCAGTAACAGGGAGGCCTGGGGGTGGGTGTGCCGATGACGCCTCTGCGAGATGGATTGGGGGATGGATCAGGGGGCCTGCGGCGTTGCACATCGTGAGAACCGACGAAAGCGAGGCTGCAGTGACCGAGCCGACAAGTGAGCTGTACCGGATCGAGGGCGAGGCCAGCGCGCCGGGACCCGCGGAGGGTCCGGTGCTGGTGCACGGACTCGCCGGGTTCATCGACGCTGGCCATGGCGGGCGACGCGCCGTTGAGCACCTGCTGGAGCACTTGGAACACCGCCTTGTCGCCACGTTCGATGTCGATCAGCTGTTGGACTACCGCTCGCGCCGTCCCGTCATGACGTTCGAGGGGGACCACTGGGGGAGCTACGCCCAGCCCGAGCTCGCCCTGTACGAGGTCCTCGACAGCGACGGAACGCCGTTCCTGCTGCTGGCCGGGTCCGAGCCCGACCTGCAGTGGGAGCGCTTCGTCCGCGCGGTGACCGAGCTGGTCGAGCGGTTCGGCGTCCGGCTCACGGTCGGGCTCGACGCGGTGCCCATGGCGGTACCGCACACCCGCCCGTTCACCCTCACCGCGCACGCCACCCGTCCGGAGCTCGTCGCCGGCCACGAATCCTGGTTCGGGACCGTCGAGGTGCCGGCAAGCGTCTCAGCGCTGCTCGAGCTCCGCTTGGGTGAGGCCGGGCACGACGCCGTCGGCTTCGCCGCGCACGTGCCGCACTACCTGGCCAGGATGGAGTACCCGGAGGCCGCACGGGGCCTGCTGGAGCAGCTGCGCAGCACCAGTGGCCTCGCGGTGCCCGTCGAGGAGCTGCGCTCCGCAGCCGAGCGGATGCGCGCCGAGGTCGACGAGCAGGTCGGAAGCTCCCAGGAGGTCGCCAACGTGGTCCGGCACCTCGAGCAGCAGTTCGACCAGGCGGTCGAGACGCGCGGTCGCCGCTCGCTGCTCGCCGCCGACGCCGAGAACCTGCCGACCGCAGACGAGATCGGTGCCGAGCTCGAGCAGTTCCTCGCCGAGCAGGGCGATGCCGAGCAGGGCGGCACTGCCACCTGAGCTATCCGGTGGGAGCGGCCCTCGCCGCTCCCACCGGAGCAGGCTGCGTGGTCAGCTGCAGCCGCTGGTGGAGCCGCAGCCCTCGCAGACGTAGCACGAGCCGGCGGGGCGCATCTTCGTCCCGCACGTCATGCACAGCGGGGCGTCGGCCGCCTTACCCATCTGTAGCTCGAGCAGCTCGGTGGAGCTGCCCACCGAGATTGGCGCCGGGCGTGTCTCCGGGGTGGGCGGCGGGACACTGCTGGCATCCACCGTGGTGCGCATGCCCTCGACGTCGACCTGATCGTCGCCGTCCACGGGGCCGTAGTCCGCCGCCACCTGCGCGGCACGCTCCTCGGCGGAGAAGATACCAAGCTGTGCCCGCTTCTCGTACGGCAGGTGGTCCAGCGCGATCCGGCGGAACAGGTAGTCCACCACACTGGTCGCCATCCGCACGTCCGGGTCGTCGGTCATGCCCGCCGGCTCGAAGCGCATGTTGACGAACTTCGAGACGTAGGTCTCCAGCGGCACGCCGTACTGCAGCGCTATAGAGATCCCCATCGAGAAGGCATCCATGACCCCAGCCAGGGTCGAGCCCTGCTTGGACATCTTGACGAAGATCTCGCCGAGCCCGTCGTCCGGGTACGAACCGGCCGTCAGGTAGCCCTCGGCACCGCCGACGGTGAACGACACCGTCTCACTCGGGCGCTTCTTGGGCAGCCGTCTGCGCACCGGCCGGCCCTCGACGACCACCTTGTCCACCTCGCCGACCGGTGCCGATGTCCTCGCGGTGGACAGCGGTTGGCCAACCTTGCAGTTGTCCCGGTAGATCGCGAGCGCCTTGATCCCGAGCTTCCAGGACTCGAAGTAGATCTCCTCCACCTCGTCGACGGTGGCCGTCTCCGGCATATTTACCGTCTTCGAGATCCCGCCCGAGATAAATGGCTGTACGGCTGCCATCATCCGGATGTGACCCATCGGCACGATTGCCCGCTCGCCCATCGCGCAGTCGAACACCTCGTAGTGCTCGGGACGCAGCCCCGGCGCGTTGATGACATGACCGTGCTCGGAGATGTACTCGACAACCGCCTCGCTCTGCTCCGCCAGGTAACCGAGCGCTGCCAGACCCTTGGGCACCGTCTGGTTCACGATCTGCATCGATCCACCGCCGACGAGCTTCTTGAACTTCACCAGCGAGAAATCCGGCTCGACACCGGTGGTGTCGCAGTCCATCATGAAGCCGATGGTGTTATGGCTGACGAACCCGGAAGCCACATAGGTGACGTTCGACGGCACCGACAGATCGAAGGTTGGCTGGACTCCACCGTCCTCATTCTCTGCAACCTGCTCGAACACGTATCCCAAGACACGCTCCACACGAGGATCTCCAGTCGCCTTGAGAACATCCGACGCCAGCAGCAGCGCCTTACGCTCTGACAGGAACCCGATCTCTTCGTCGAACCTCAGGGCATCGACGTTGTTACGCAGCCGCACCTGCATCATGGTTTCGCCCCAGCCACCGCCAACTCGACGCGTGGTCGTGACGAAGCCGAGAGCGAGCAACAGCGTACGCAACTCGTCAGCGAACCCGCAGGAAGACGTGGTGATACCCGGTACACCGTCCAGGACCGTACCGGCTGCCTCGAACAGTCCACGACAGAAGGCCGCGTACACGTCTCGGTCGTTGCTTTCCAGCAGGGCAGAAGGCACGCTAGGCCCCCATCCATTACCGGAGTGGAACTCGTTCGGCAAAGTCTTGCCGAAGCCTGCGGCTCGCCACCACCGGGCCAGACGAACGGACGGCAGGACAACCTCTTGATACCCGGCGCAGTTGGCGACAACGGGCTCCAGATCGAACAGGCTCTTTGACAGGATCCGCAGGCGGTCGGCCACATCGAGATCTGCATCTGCAACGCAGAATCGAACGCCTTTTGCATGCAGACTGCCATCGCCCATGAAGTAGCCGACCAGCTCCGCCAGGTCCGCATCCACCCGTTCCGGCACGCGCACGCTGCGGTCATCGGCGTTGTAGGCCTGATCCAGGACGGGCAATGGGACGTCACGTGGCGCCCCGACCAACGTTCCCAGCTGCATCGGCACGATGTCGCCCTTGAGGATTTCGGCGAGACGCTTCCACATCCAGCATCCCGTTCGCTCGTCGACTACCTTCACGCGGTGGGTCAGGGTGCCCTGGATCCGGTAGCCGCCCTTGGTCACGATGCGGCGTGTCGGCTCCTCCCCATTCACAAAAAATCGGGTGGCGCGCTGCGGCCCCTCGTCGCTGGATACCAAGGCATCCAGCGGCTGCCAGCGGTCGCCGTAGATGTCGCCGAGTTCACTGAGCCTGGCCAGACCGCGGTCCGTCGTGACAAGAGTGTCTCCGGTCAGACAGCCCGTCGGCGCGAGCACACTGGCCTGCGCGTTTCGCCACCCGTTCTTCTCGCCGAGCCTGATCCCCTCCTGCCACGCCGTGGTGGCCGCTTTCTGTACGGCCCGGTCGTTGTGGTGACAGGTGCGGATCAGGTCGTTCGCCGCGGCGTGCTTGCGCATCACCCGCTGGTGCGGCTCGGCGTTGCGGGCATAACCCTCGTAAGGCCCGACCACCGCGGCGAGCTCGGCGGACCGCCGGTACGCGACGCCGGTCATGAGGGAGGTGATCGACGTGGCCAGCGCGCGACCGCCCTCGGAGTCGTACGCGTGTCCGGTCGCCATCAACAGCGCGCCGAGGTTGGCATAGCCGATGCCCAGCTGGCGGAATCTCCGGGTGGTGTCTGTGATCGCCTCGGTCGGGAAGTCGGCGAAGCAGATCGAGATGTCCATCGCGGTGATGACCAGCTCGACGGTCTTCACGAACCGCTCCGAGTCGAACGTGAGGTCGTCGCGGAGGAACTTCATCAGGTTCAGCGACGCCAGATTGCAACTCGAGTTGTCCAGGTGAAGGTACTCGGAGCATGGATTAGACGCGGTGATACGACCGGACTCCGGGCAGGTGTGCCAGTCGTTGATCGTGTCGTCGTACTGCAGACCCGGGTCGGCGCACTCCCAGGCCGCCTGGGTGATCTCGCGGAACAGCTCCTTGGCGCGCACGGTCTCGATCACCTCGCCGGTCATCCGAGCCCGCAGCCCGAACTCCCCGTCGGTCTCCACCGCGTGCATGAACTCGTCGGACACCCGCACCGAGTTGTTCGCGTTCTGGTACTGCACCGAGGTGATGTCCTTGCCGCCGAGGTCCATGTCGTAACCCGCGTCGCGGAGCACGCGAATCTTGCGCTCCTCGGCGGCCTTGGTCTGGACGAACTCGGAGATGTCCGGGTGATCGACGTCGAGCACCACCATCTTCGCCGCCCGCCGGGTGGCGCCACCGGACTTGATGGTGCCCGCCGAGGCGTCGGCCCCACGCATGAACGACACCGGGCCGGACGCGGTGCCGCCAGAGGACAGCAACTCGTTCGACGACCGGATCCGGGAGAGGTTCAGCCCGGCACCGGAACCGCCCTTGAAGATCAGTCCCTCCTCGCGGTACCAGTTCAGGATCGACTCCATCGTGTCGTCGACCGACAGGATGAAGCAGTTGTGCACCCGGAGATTGCCGGATAGGTATTCGCCGGACTCGGTCTGGATATCATAGACCTCCATGGCCCCGCGGTCCTCGAGGCGCGCGATCTCGAGGCGCTCGGTATCGAGGGTGGGGCGACCGGGGATGTCAAACGACGCCTCGAGCTTGCCTGCCTTCACGCGGTCGAGAAACCCAATCTCGTCGGCAAAGATCCTGCGGTCCCCGGCGTTCTGGATACGGATGCCCCACAGATCGTGGCGGTCCGCGCGCTTCTCTGCCTTGCGCCCCACCCGGGCGAAGATGCCGCACCGGGCGAGCAGCGCCTGCACACCGCGGATCAGCTCCTCGGAGATCATGTCGAGCCCGACGAGGGTGGGCCGCTCGCGTGTGGACACGTACCCCTCCGCCTGAAACAGGCTCTGCAGGTACGCCGCGACCACGGGGAGGGGCGCAGTGAACAGCTGCTCCGGAACCCGCATCTCGGTGCCGCGGGCACGCAGGTCCCAAGCGTCGATGAACTCTGTCAGAACCTTGCCGTAAAGTCGCGTCCGCCGGCAGTCCAAAGAAGTGTCCTGGGTCGGAACCTCCACCTCGTGCCGGTGGACACCGGGAAATACCTCGTCGAGCGCTCGGTTCACCCAGGCCAGCTCCGCATTGGTAACTGTAATTGCCTCGATCCTCATCGAGCGATTCGGGTACTTCCCGCCGAAGCCGTCGGACTGCAGCCAGCCAGCGAGAGCCGCTTCAGCAACTTCACGAAGACTGAAATCGGCCTCGCCGTGCGCCTCACGGCGGTGCCACTCGAGTTGATCGCCCGGAAGCAACGTTCCGGCCTCGACGAAACCACCCGTTCCCTCACCGCTGCATTTCCAGACCAGGTGATCTGCCGTCACGTCCAGGGCGTGGCCTGCCTTAGTGTGGATTCGCAGGACGTTCTTAACACTATTCGCCTTCGTGGCCACCACGCGCGTGAGCCCGTAAGCGTCGTAGACCTTTGCCCCGACCGCGTCCTGCTCCACCAGCCGGCCGATCGGCACCATTCCGGCAGGGGTGCTGACGAGCGCGTCATACGGCTGGCACGCGCTGACCTGAGCCGGGGAGGCGGTTCCGACGTTGAACCACACTGGCGAGTTGAAGCTGAACACCTGGTGCAGCAGCATCCAGGTCAGCTCGTGGGAGAAGATCTCCGCGTCGGTCTCGGTCGCGAAGTAGCCGTGCTGCAGGCCGGCCGCGGTGTAGGTCTGCACCACCCGGTCGATGAGCTGGCGCAGGCTCGACTCGCGCGCCTCGGTGCCCACCGCACCCCGGAAGTACTTGCTCGTGACGATGTTGACCGCGTTGACCGACCAGAAGTCGGGGAACTCGACACCGCGCTGCTCGAAGTTGACCGTGCCGTCCCGCCAGTTGGTCATCACGACGTCACGGCACTCCCACGTCACCTCGTCGTAGGGGTGGCGGCCCTCGGTGGTGTGGACGCGCTCCACCCGCAACGCCCGCTTGGGCTGGGGGCTGCCTGTACCGGCAGCGCTCCCGGTCGCGCCCGATCCGGTTGCGGGGGTCCCGATGGTCTCGGTCATGGGTTCATCCCTCTTCCACTGCTGCGGTGTGCGTCCTTCCGGGCGTCCTGCAGTGCCCGGATCTCCTTCTCGAAGTCCTCCACCGAGGAGAAGGACTGGTACACGCTCGCGAAGCGCAGGTATGCGACCTCGTCCAGCTCGCGCAGCGGGCCGAGGATCGCCAGCCCGACCTCGTGGCTCGCCACCTCGGCACTTCCGCTCGAGCGGATGGTCTCCTCGACGCGGTGCGCGAGCTGCTGGAGCGCATCCTCGTCCACCGGCCGCCCCTGGCAGGCCCGCGCGACCCCGCGGGCCACCTTGTCGCGGCTGAACGGCTCGGTCACCCCGGACCTCTTCACCACGGCGAGCACGGCCTGCTCGACCGTGGTGAACCGGCGCCCGCACTCCGGACACGACCGGCGGCGCCGAATGGCCTGACCGTCCTCGACCTCCCGGGAGTCGATGACCCGGGAGTCGGAGTACCGGCAGAACGGGCACCGCACGATGTCCACTCCTCCCCCGCGCCCAGCGCTTCGCGCAGCCATCCGAGGCGGGGATCCTGGGGACCGGCCTGGGGACCACCGCCCCATTCCTGGGGATCAGCGGTGGACAACCAGCGACTGCTGGAACCCAACCTGTGGATAAACTACTTCATTGTAACTACTAGATGTAGGGGCAGACCCTAAATCCAGCCAGGGAGGGAGCGCAACTGCGACGCGCCGCCGAGCGGTCACCGGATCCCATCCGGATCCCATCCCTGCACTGCCTGACGGGGCTCAGCGACCATCGGCACCGTGAGCTGCTGGCCCGGACGCAGCTCCGATCCGACCATCCCGTTCAGCTCCCTGATGTGCTGCACCACCGCGGGTGTCGCGGTGTCCGGGGCAATCCGGCGGGCGACGTCCCACAGCGTCTCCCCTGCTCCGACCTGCACCACGGTTGTGGTGGCCGGCACCGCGGGGCCGTCTGCCGCGACCTGTCCGAGCACTGCCAGCCCGCATACCACGCTGAGGGTCACCACTCCGGCGGTCATCACCCGCACCGCACGCCGACAAGCGGACTCCTCACGATCCGGCAGACGATCCGGCGGGGCCGAGCCGTAGGGCACCACCGGTGGCCGGCGCAGCTGCGTCGGCCACCCCGGCCCGGAGCCACTGGTGGGACCGGGGGCCGGGCGCCCCGGGCAGTACGCGCGCACCCGGGCCGGCCGCGGCCTGTCCAGGCCGATGCCCGGGACGCGCTCGGAGCGTTGCGGATGAACGATGATCAGGGTTCTCGCTGGCGCCGTCATACCTTCTCCTCGACACAGTCTCTTGAGGCGGTCTCGATCGAACACAGGTTCGATCGAACTTCTGTGCGATGTCTACCACCGGCGACCGACAGAATCGACAGCGCTGCGGCGTGTCTTCGAACAGGTGTTTGATCTCTGCCGCCCGGCTGGATAGCGTCGGGACCGACACCGGGTGGAGCTGCAGGCTCCGCCCGTACAGCTGAGGAGGACCCGCAGTGGCACGGAAGTCGAGCGGTCGAGAGCCGACGCAGGCAGCGGGGGCCGAGGCGATCGAGGTGCACGCTTTCCCCGACCTGGAGGACGCGGTGGACGGTGCGGGCCTCACCCCCCGGCAGCGCCGCGTGCTCGAGGTCATCCGGGACTGGGTGGACCGGTTCGGCTACCCGCCGAGCGTCCGGGAGATCGGCGAGGCCGTGGGGCTGACGTCCACGTCGTCAGTGGCTCATCAGCTCCGCGCGCTGGAGCGCAAGGGGTACCTGCGCCGCGATCCCAACCGGCCGCGAGCGGTCGGCGTCCGGCCGGTGGAGGATCCCGAGCAGCCGGTCAACGAGGTGCCAGACCTGCCGCGGCCCACCTACGTGCCGGTGGTGGGACGCATCGCGGCCGGCGGTCCCGTGCTGGCAGAGCAGGCGGTCGAGGACATGTTCCCGCTGCCCCGCGAGATCGTCGGCGAAGGGTCGCTGTTCCTGCTGCGGGTCGCCGGCGACTCGATGATCGAGGCGGCGATCACCGACGGCGACTGGGTGGTGGTGCGCCAGCAGCCGACCGCCGAGAACGGTGACGTCGTGGCTGCGATGATCGAGGGTGAGGCCACCGTGAAGACCCTCAAGCGGCAGGACGGTCACGTGTGGCTCCTGCCGCACAACCCGGCGTACGAGCCGATCCCGGGAGACGAGGCGACCGTCCTCGGCCGGGTCGTCGCGGTGCTGCGCCGGCTCTAGCGGGCGATCAGGCGCGACGTCGGCGCAGGGCGAGCAGCATGAGCCCGACGACCACCCCCGCGACCACCGTCGCCAGCCAGGTCGGCAAGTGCGCCTGGTGGTCCCGGGCCGGGCCGGCGACCGCCGATTGCGCCGACTGCACACCGAGCAGTGCCGTCGCACTGGGTACCGCCCGGATCGGAGCACCGCCTTCGGATCCCGACAGCACCGTGCCGTCCGCGGCCAGTGCCACTGCCTCGCCTTGCGGCTCATCCGGTAGCGGGATCCGGATCGGCGGCCGCTGTAGCGCCGCGACCACGTCCCCGTCGGGCGCCGCGTAGAGGTAGGCGTCGGTGTAGGTCCGCAGTGCGAGCACGGTGCCGTCGGGGCTCACGCCCGCCCCGGTCACCAGACTGGACCCGAGCCCGAGCGGCCCACCCGGCGTGTCCGTGTTGCCCAGCTGCAGCGAGGCCACCCGCTGCAGCGGCGTCGGGCCCGCCGCGTCGAGCGGTCCGGCCGGCCGGTACACCCCGGCTGCACCGAGAACGTCCTTCGTCACCAGGTGGGGCACACCGGTGATGTCGAGCAGCAGGGCCTCCGCGTCGTGCGGGCCGTCGGGGTAGACCAGCCGGAACGTCGTCACGTCCCCGTCGGGACGCAGGTGATGCAGAGCGACGTTACGTCGGATCCGGTAGTTGTCGCCGGTGTCGGCGACCCACAGCGTGCCCTCCGCCGCCAGCGCGAGGTCCTCCACGTCGTAGGGGTCGAGATCGGCGGTGACGACGTCTGTGACCGCGCATGTCTGCGGGTCCAGAACCTGCACCTCGAGGCGCGGCGCACTGTCCCCCACGGCGAACCAGCGCTTCCCGTCGGTGGCCAGCCCGGAGAGCTCGTCGAGCCGGGGGTCGGTAGGCGTGCAGAGCTCCCGGCCAGCGGGCTGACCCATCGCCGCCGGCGTCCCGAGCAGGATCGCCACCAAGGCGAGCACGAGAGCCCGCGCGAGGTGTGAGATCGACGTCAGCCGTCCACCCGGAAGCCGGCCAGGGCGCCGGCGAGGTCCGGACGGACCCGAGCGCGCATCCGGGTGCCCACCTCGGTGTGGTCGGTGTCGAGCACCTCGCCCTCCGAGTGCACCCGCGCGACCAGTGCGCCCTCGGTCCACGGCAGCACCGCCTCGACCTCCACGTCGGGCCGGGGCAGCAGCTCGGCGACCCGCTCCCGCAGGCCGTCCACGCCGGCGCCGGTCCGGGCCGAGACGAACACCGCCCCGGGCAGCGCCGCGCGCAACCGGGCGATGCTCAGCTCGTCCGCAATATCGATCTTGTTGACGGCGAGGAGCTCGCGGGGCGCCGGGGTCTCCCGACCTGCGGTGATCTCCGCGAGCACCTCGCGCACCGCGTTCACCTGCCGCTCCGGCATCGGGTCCGAACCGTCCACCACGTGCAGCAGCAGGTCCGCGTCGGCGACCTCCTCCAGCGTGGAGCGGAACGCCTCGACGAGCTGGTGTGGCAGACGCCGGACGAAACCGACCGTGTCGGTGAGCGTGTAGCCGCGGCCGTCCGGGGTAGCGGCGCGGCGGGTGGTCGGGTCCAGCGTCGCGAACAGCGCGTCCTGCACCAGCACCCCGGCCCCGGTCAGCACATTCAGCAGGCTCGACTTGCCCGAGTTCGTGTAGCCGGCGATGGCCACGTTCGGGACACCGCCCGCGCGGCGCCGGCCGCGCTTGGTGTCACGCACGGTGCTCATCGCGGCGATCTCGCGGCGCAGCTTGGTCATCCGGCGGCGGATGCGGCGGCGGTCGGTTTCGATCTTCGTCTCACCCGGACCGCGGGTCCCGACGCCCCCGCCGGCACCCCCGCCCGCGCCGCCGGCCTGCCGGGACAGCGACTCGCCCCAGCCGCGCAGCCGCGGCAGGAAGTAGTCGAGCTGGGCGAGCTCGACCTGCGCCTTGCCCTCACTGGAGCTGGCGTGCTGGGCGAAGATGTCGAGGATCAGGGCCGTCCGGTCGATGACCTTGACCTTGAGCTTGTCCTCCAGCTGCCGCAGCTGGCCGGGAGACAGCTCGCCGTCGCAGATGACGGTGTCCGCGCCGGTCGCGAGGACGACCTCGCGCAGCTCCACCACCTTGCCCGAGCCAATGTAGGTGGCCGGGTCCGGGCGCTCCCGGCGCTGCACCAGGCCGTCGAGGACCTGCGAGCCCGCGGTCTCGGCGAGCAGCGCGAGCTCCGCCATGGACGCGTCGGCCTCCGCCGCGGACCCCTCGGTCCACACCCCGACGAGCACCACGCGCTCGAGGCGCAGCCGGCGGTACTCGACCTCGGTGACGTCGGCGAGCTCGGTGGACAGCCCCGCGACGCGCTGCAGCGCGCTGCGCTCCTCGAGCTCCAGCTCGCCCGTCGAGGGGCCGTCGGGGCCGGGGCCGGCGAGGACGTCGGGCTCGAGGTCGTCGTGGCCGGCGGGGCCGGTCGTCGATGTCGTCATATGGCCTCCATGGTGACACGTCCCCGGTGTCCCGCCCAGCGAGATTTCGCGCTCGGTCAGGCGCGGGCCCACCAGCCCGGATCGAGCTCGCCACTGGCCACCACCACGGCAGGGCCGGACAGCGCGCTGGACTCCTCGGTGATCGTCACGTGGACGCGCCCGCCCGGCACCGCCACATCCGCCTCCCCGGTGCTGTGCCCGGCCGCGTGCAGCGCGGCAGCGACGGCGGCGACGGTGCCGGTGCCGCAGGACCGGGTCTCCCCCACCCCGCGCTCGTGCACCCGCATGCGCAGCTCGCCGCAGGACACCACATTGACGAACTCGACGTTGACGCCGTGCGGGAACACCGCCGGGTCGTGCCCGGGCGGGACGGTGAGGTCGAGCTGTTCGACCGGCACCTCGGTGACGCAGGCCAGGTGCGGGTTGCCCACGTCGACGGTGAGCCCGGGGAAACCGACCCCCTCGACGGTCACCATCGACGCCCTGGTGCGCTGCACCGCGCCCATGCTCACCGTGACCCAGCCGTCGTCGTGCACCCGCACCGTCCGCGGCCCGGAGCGGGTGCCGACCCGGAACTCCGCCGCATCCACCCACCCGGCCTCGCAGAGGTAGCGCGCGAAGAGCCGCAGCCCGTTGCCGCACATCTCGGCGACCGTGCCGTCGGCGTTGCGGTAGTCCATGAACCATTCCGCCGGATCGGTGTCCGCAGGCGCATCCGGCACTGCCGAGCCGGGCACCACCCGCAGCACGCCGTCGGCACCGAGACCGCGGTGCCGGTCGCACAGCGCGCGCACCCGCGACGGTGTGAGCTCGAGCTCACCGGCGCGGTCGGGCAGTACCACGAAGTCGTTCTCGGTGCCGTGGCCCTTGACGAAGTCCACACCGCCGAGCCTATCCGCGGTCACCGACGCCGGGTGACTCGATCGAGCTCACGGCGCCCGACGCGAGGCGAGGACGTCGAGCGCGGCGTCGAGCAGGTCGGGGCGGGCAGCATCGAGCCAGCCGATGCGGTCGTCCCGGCGGAACCACGAGCGCTGCCGGCGCACGAACCGGCGAGTGGCTGCCGCGACGGGCTCCGCCGCGGTGCCGGGGTCCTGCCCCGCATCCAGTGCCGCCAGGACCTGCTGGTAGCCCAGCGCCCGCGACGCCGTCCGGCCGGAGCGCAGCCCGCTGGCGGCCAACGACCGCACCTCGTCCACCAACCCTCCGGCGAACATCCGCGCGACCCGCGCGTCCACCCGGGCGTCCAGTGCCACCGGCTCGAGGTCGAGCCCAATCTGCACGGTGTCCCAGCGCGCCGGACCCCGCTGGGGCATCGTCGCGCGGAACGGCCCGCCGGTGATCTCGACCACCTCCAGCGCCCGCACCACCCGCCGCCCGTTGCCCGGCGGGATCGAGCCGGCCGCTGCCGGGTCAACGGCGTGCAGCCGCGCGTGCAGCACCGCCGGGCCGGCGTCGGCCAGCTCGGCCTCCAGCGCGGAGCGCACCCGTGCGTCGGTGCCCGGGAACTCCAGGTCGTCCAGCACCGCGCGCAGGTAGAGACCGGAGCCGCCGGCCAGCACCGGTGTCCGCCCGGCCCCCAACAGCTCCTCGACGACGCTGCGGGCAGCGCGCTGGTAGTCCGCCACCGAGGCGGTCTCGGTCACGTCCAGCACGTCGAGCAGGTGGTGCGCGACGCCGCGACGCTCCGACTCCGGCAGCTTCGCAGTGCCGATGTCCATGCCCCGGTAAAGCTGCAGCGCATCGGCGTTCACCACCTCCCCGCCGAGGCGCAGCGCCAACGCCACCGCGAGGTCGGACTTCCCGGTGGCTGTTGGACCGACCACAGCCACGGGACGCGCACCCACCACCCGCGCGATCACGGCCCACACGGTAGTGCGCCGACCGCCTGCCGGTTCCGGGAGGGGTTGCCGACTGCTTGAATGCCGGCATGGCCGAGCACGCGAGTGAGCACGCCAGGCCCGAACGCGCCGGCCCGGCGCCCACCCCTGCACCGGGGCCCACCGGCCAGCCGGTGGTCAGTACCGCCAGCGGGGACCCGGGGCGCTGGGGACGGGTCGACGCCGACGGCACCGTCTACGTCCGGACCGCCGACGGGGAGCGTGCGGTGGGAAACTGGCAGGCAGGCGCCCTGGAGGAGGGCCTGGCGCACTACGCTCGACGCTTCGACGACCTGGTCACCGATGTGGTGCTGACGGAGCAGCGACTGGCCGCCGGCAGTGGAGATCCCAGACAGGCCATGGCCCGGGTCACGGCGCTGCGCACCGAGCTCGCCGAGCCGACCGTGGTCGGCGACCTCGCCGCGCTCGCTGCCCTCGTCGAGCACCTGCAGGCCAGCGCCGAGCGGGCCGCCGCGGGCGCCCGCGAGGCCAAGGAGCGGGCCAGGGCGGCCGCCGCAGCCCACAAGGAGGCGCTGGCCGAGGAGGCCGAGCGGATCGGCGCCGAGTCCACCCAGTGGAAGACCAGCGGTAACCGGCTGCGCGCGATCCTCGACGAGTGGAAGACGATCAAGGGCGTCGACCGCAGGACCGACGACGCGCTGTGGCGGCGGTTCAGCAAGGCCCGCGACGCCTTCAACCGCCGGCGCGGTGCGCACTTCGCCGACCTCGACCGGCAGCGGACAGTGGCCAGGGAGCGCAAGGAGGAACTCGTGGCGCAGGCCGAGGCGCTCGCCGACTCCACCGACTGGGGACCGACTGCGGGACGCTACCGGTCGCTGATGGAGGAGTGGAAAGCCGCCGGCCGCGCGCCGAAGGACACCGACGACGCACTCTGGGAACGCTTCCGCGCCGCGCAGGACCGGTTCTTCCGCCGCCGCTCGGAGGACCTGTCCGAGCGTGACGCCGAGTTCACCGGCAACGCGCGGATCAAGGAGGCGTTGCTCGCCGAGGCGGACGCCATCGATGTCCGCGGTGACCTCGAGGCTGCCCGCGCGCAGCTGCGCGGCATCCAGCAGCGGTGGGAGGCGGTCGGCAAGGTGCCGCGCGTGCGGATCAAGGAGCTCGAGGCGCGGCTGCACGCTGTCGAGGAGCGGGTGCGCTCGGCCACCGACGCGCAGTGGCGCCGCACCGACCCCGAGGCCGAGGCCCGAATCGCCCAGTTCCGGGCCCGGGTGGAGCAGTTCGAGGAACAGGCCGCCAAGGCGCGGGCCGCCGGTGACGAGAAGCGCGCCGGACATGCCGAGGCGCAGGCCGAGCAGTGGCGGGAGTGGCTCGCTACGGCCGAGCAGGCGGTCGCCTCCCGCTGAGCGGGACCCCGGGAATGATGGGGGCTAGCCCCGGGTGACGGCCAGCCGGAACCACACGGCGGCGAGCACCAGCATGGCCACTGCGGCCAGCACCATGCCGGCGCCGGGGCCCGCACCCTCGACGGTCTGCCGCGACCAGATCGACCACATGCCGTCGAGGGTGCCGTAGGCGCAACCCAATGCGCTAGCCAACACCAGCCCCCAGCGCCGCAGGATCAGCGCCAGCGCCGAGAGCACCACCCCGAAGCCCACCGCGACGCCGGCGAACAGCCGTGGCAGGACGCCGACCTGTGCCGCCGGGTCGGTGGTCCCGCGCAGGATCTCCAGCCCGCTGTGCGGGCCGATCCACGGCAGTACCAGCGCGACGAGCAGCACCAGCACGGCCACCGAGGCGGTCACCGCCTTCGCGCCCGGGTCCACGCGGCGCAGCACGGTGCGCTCCACCGCGTCGATCTCGTCTCGCAGTACCGCCATCCGCTCGTCGTCCGGCCCCGGGTCGCTCATCGGGCACCGCACCTGGCCGGCACGGTGCCCGGCATCCCGAACGAGGGCAGCCCGAGCGGAACGCCCGGGGTGACCGGGCGCCGCCCCGCCGCCCAGTTGTCCCCGGCGCGGGTCCTTCGGTGCGCGGTCGGCGGCGCGTCGGCGACGAGGTGGTGCGGGGCTGCGTAGGTGATGGCCACCTGCACCATGTCCCCGGGTCGCACCGCGGCGGCGCCGGGATCGAAGTGCACCAGCCGGCCGTCGCGGGCCCGGCCGCTGCGCCGGTGGGTGGCCGCGTCCTTGCGACCCTCCCCCTCGGACACCAGCACCTCGACGGTGCGGCCCACGAGCTCGCGGTTCAGCTCCCAGGAGATCTCCTCCTGCACGGCGACCAGCCGTTGGTAGCGCTCCTGCACGACGGACTTGGGCACCTGCGCGGGCAGCGTGGCTGCCGGAGTGCCGGGCCGCGGTGAGTACTGGAAGGTGAACGCCTGGGCGAAGCGGGCCGCGCGCACCACGTCCAGGGTCGCCTCGAAGTCGGCGTCGGTCTCGCCGGGGAAACCGACGATGATGTCGGTCGAGATCGCCGCGTCGGGCATCGCCGCCCACACGTCCGCCACGATCCGCAGGAAGCGCTCGGCGCGGTACGAGCGGCGCATCGCGCGCAGCACCGCATCGGATCCGGACTGCAGCGGCATGTGCAGCTGGGGGCACACGTTCGGCGTGGCCGCCATCGCCTCGATCACGTCGGCGGTGAAGTCCCTCGGGTGCGGGGAGGTGAAGCGCACCCGCTCCAGCCCGTCGATGCGCCCGCAGGCGCGCAGCAGGTCGGCGAACGCCGTACGGTCACCGAAGGCGACCCCGTAGGCGTTGACGTTCTGACCGAGCAGCGTCACCTCGAGCACGCCCTCGGCGACCAGCGCCACCACCTCGGCGAGCACCTCGCCCGGCCGGCGGTCGACCTCGCGGCCGCGCAGCGACGGCACGATGCAGAAGGTGCAGGTGTTGTTGCAGCCCACCGAGATGGACACCCAAGCGGAGTGCGCGCAGTCCCGCCGCGCGGGCAGCGTGGAGGGGAAGACCTCCAGCGACTCGGCGATCTCCACCTGCGCGGCGTCGTTGTGCCGGGCCCGCTCCAGCAGTGCCGGCAGCGAGCCGATGTTGTGGGTCCCGAAGACGACGTCGACCCAGGGTGCCCGGCGGGTGATCTCACCCCGGTCCTTCTGCGCCAGGCAGCCCCCGACCGCGATCTGCATCCCGGGACGGGACTGCTTCACCGGGCGTAGCTGCCCGAGGTTGCCGTAGAGCCGGTTGTCGGCATTCTCCCGCACGGCGCAGGTGTTGAGCACCACGACGTCCGCGGCGTCGTCGGCTCCGGCGGGCACGTAGCCGGCGGCTTCGAGCATCCCGGCCAGGCGCTCGGAGTCGTGTACGTTCATCTGGCAGCCGTAGGTGCGCACCCGATAGCTGCGCGCGGTGGTGCTCATCAGCCAGTCCTCACCTCCCTGAGGGTCCAGGGTACGACGCGCACTCGTCGGGACACCGAACAGGAGGGATCCATGACGGCAGCTTCGCCTCCCATGATCCGGATGGCTGGAGTGAACAAGCACTTCGGGTCGCTGCAGGTACTCAAGGACATCGACCTCGAGGTGGACCGCGGGCAGGTTGTGGTGGTGCTCGGGCCGTCCGGATCGGGCAAGTCGACGCTGTGCCGGACGATCAACCGGCTGGAGCCGATCGACGCGGGCAGCATCGAGGTCGACGGGAAGCCGCTACCCGCGGAGGGCCGCGCGCTCGCCCGGCTGCGGGCCGACGTCGGCATGGTGTTCCAGCAGTTCAACCTCTTCGCGCACAAGACGATCGCGGAGAACGTGATGCTCGGGCCGGTCAAGGTGCGCCGCCAGGGCAAGCGGGAGGCACAGGAGACGGCGATGGCGCTGCTCGACCGGGTCGGCATTACCGACCAGGCTGGCAAGTACCCCGCGCAGCTCTCCGGCGGCCAGCAGCAGCGCGCCGCGATCGCCCGCGCGCTCGCCATGCACCCCAAGGTGATGCTCTTCGACGAGCCGACCTCGGCGCTGGACCCCGAGATGGTAAAGGAAGTGCTCGACGTGATGACCGCGCTCGCCCGCGACGGCATGACCATGCTCGTGGTGACCCACGAGATGGGCTTCGCCCGCCGCGCGGCACACCGCGTGGTGTTCATGTCCAATGGTGAGATCATCGAGAACTCGGTCCCGGAGGACTTCTTCACCGCCCCGCGATCGGCGCGGGCCAAGGACTTCCTCGGCAAGATCCTGACACACTGATCATCCTGACCGGGAGGCTCCGTCCCGAACACAAGCCCGGTCGACCGGCTGGAAGCGAGGAGAAACGATGCGCTGGAACCCGGTGCTCCGTGTCGGGGTGGTTGTCGCGGCGTTCGCGGTGGTCATGACGGCGTGTGGCGAGCAGGAGCCCCTCGGCGGCGGACAGGCCCCCGAACCCGAAGTCGCCCAGGACGTGCAGTTCGAGGCCGGCACCACGATGGCCGAGCTGAGCGAAGCCGGTGCGATCACCATCGGGACCAAGTTCGACCAGCCGCTGTTCGGGTTGCGCGGCCTGGACGGCGAGATGCAGGGCTTCGACGTGGAGATCGGCAAGATCATCGCAGCCGGTCTCGGCATCGCCCCCGACGCCATTACCTGGGTGGAGGCGCCCTCGGCCCAACGCGAGGACCTCATCGAGCGCGGAGACGTCGACCTGGTGGTGGCCACATACACGATCAACGACGAGCGCAAGCAGCGGGTTTCCTTCGCGGGCCCCTACTACGAGGCGGGCCAGACCCTCATGGTGCGCTCGGACAACCAGGAGATCACGGGCCCGGAGTCGCTGCGCGCAAGCGATGCGCGGGTGTGCTCGGTCACCGGGTCCACCCCGTCGGAGAACATCCGGGAGTTCATCGAGGAGAGCCAACTGGTGCTCTTCGCCGCGTACTCCCAATGCCGTGACGCACTTCGGACCAACCAGGTCGACGTGGTGACTACCGACAACGTCATCCTGCTCGGCTACGTCTCGCAGAGCGACGGGGCGTTCAAGCTGGTCGGCGACACCTTCACCGAGGAGCCATACGGAATCGGTATCACCAAGGGCGACGTCCCGTTCTGTGCCTACATCAACGACACCCTCACCGCGGCGGCCGACTCGGGCGCGTACGCCGAGGCCTGGGAGGCGACGGCGGGAACGGTCGCGGAGCAGACACCGGAGCTGCCTGCGCTGGATCCCTGCGGCTGAGACCGCCGCCGGGCACGGATGCCGGCCGTTCCACCGGGGAGGTTGACCGATCGGAGGACGGGTGCCCGGCATCGACGTCGTCATCGAGAACTTCGGGGTCTTCGCCGACGGCTTCCTACGGACGCTGCAGATCTGCCTCTACGCCGCGATCGGCTCGCTCGTGCTCGGCACGGTGATCGCGGCATTCCGGGTATCCCCCCTCCCACCGCTGCGCTGGGTCGCCGCGAGCTGGGTCATGGTTTTCCGGAACTGCCCGCTCACCGTGGTGCTGTTCTTCTGCGCGTTCGGCCTGCCCGAGATCGGCGTCAACGGCGCCTACTACTGGTTCGGTGTCGCCGGTCTGGTGCTGTACACCTCGGCGTTCGTGTGCGAGGCGGTGCGCAGCGGCATCAACGCCGTCTCCGCGGGCCAGGCCGAGGCGGCGCGCGCCATCGGGCTCACCTTCACCCAGTCCCTTGGCCTGGTCGTGCTGCCACAGGCACTGCGCACCGTCGTGCCCCCACTGGGTAGCGTGATCATCGCCATGATCAAGAACTCGGCCATCGTCGGCGCATTCGGCGTCGGCGGTGAGTTGTTCAGCGTGCACGCCACGCTGGTGTCGGCGCGGGGCCTGCCGCTGATCCCGGTGCTGCTGGGAGTGGCCGTCGGCTACCTGATCATCACCGTGTCCGCTGGCGCGTTGCTCGCCGTGCTGGAGCGGAAGGTCGCGGTGACCCGGTGAGCACATCCGTCCTCTACGACAGTCCCGGGCCACGCACGCGACGCCGGGTGCTGATCGTCTCGGCGATCGCGGGCGCGGTGCTGCTCGTCGTGCTCGGCCTCGCCCTGTACCGGCTCGCCGGACAGGACCAGCTCTCGGAGGAGCGGTGGGGACCGCTGGTGAACCCGTACGATCCGCGCTTCGCCGCGGTGTGGACCGGGCTGCTGGAGGCGCTGGGTCGCAACATCGCTGCGGCCGCGCTGGCGATGGTGCTGTCGCTGACGATCGGTACGCTGCTGGCGCTGACCCGGATCACCAGCGCCGCCTGGTACCGGTGGGCGGTCGTCGGGGCGATCGAGGTCCTCCGCGGGCTGCCCGTGGTGATCGCGATCTTCCTGTCCTACCGGATCCTGCCCGAGCTCGGCGTCGAGCTCCCGCGGATCTGGTACCTGGTGATCGGGCTCACCGCCTACAATGCCGTGGTCATCGCCGAGATCGTGCGCTCCGGGGTGGCATCGCTGCCCCGAGGCCAGGCGGAGGCGGCCTCAGCGATCGGTCTCACCCGCGGCCAGTCGCTGCGGCTGGTGCAGCTGCCACAGGCGTTCCGGATCATGCTCCCCGCGCTGATCAGCCAGCTGGTGGTGGTGTTCAAGGACACCTCGCTCGGCTTCATCATCCTGTTCCCCGAGGTGATCAGCTTTGCCCGCATCGCCATCCAGACGCTGGGCAATCCGCTGCAGCTCTACTTCGTCATCGCGGTCCTCTTCATCACGATCAACTACCTGCTCGGCAGGTTCGCCGAGTGGGTCGAGCGGCGGCTGAGCCGCGCCGTTCCCACCGCCGCGACCAAGCTCGCCGTGTTCACCGACGAGCCGGCAGCGTTGGCCGGCACGGACCGGAATGGCAGATGATCCGGTTACCGTGGCCACGTACGGTTCTCTCGACAAGGTGCACCGGGTGCTGCAGGGATGGGATGAAGTGGTGAGCCGTGCCTGAGGGCCAGGTTCAGCGTGCCTGGCCGGACCCACCTCCGGGGTCCCGGCCCCCGCCCGGTACCCGCCCCTGGCAGGTCTACCGCGAGCTTCGCCGCCGGGGCGTGCTGACCGTGCGCCGGCTCGGCTGCGCGGTGCTGGTGCTGATCCTGGTCGCGGTGGCCGCGCTGGCGCTGCTCAACCGCGCCGCTGACGGTGTCGCCGCGCTGTTCATGGACCAGCCCGACGCGGTGGCCGGCAGTCCGTTCGACACGGTGGCACCGAGCGCTCCGGTCGGCAACGGATCCGAGGTCGTGGATCGCATCGTGGCGCGGGACCGCCTGATCGTGGCGGTGCAGGAGGTCCCGGGTCTGGTGCAGCGCGATCCGACCACCGGCGACTACACCGGCTTCGACATCGCGCTGCTCGACCTCGTCGCCCGCAAGCTCGGGGTCGATCCAGAGCGCACCAGCTTCAAGCCGCTGCCCGCCGGCAACCGCGAGGCCGCCCTGGAACGGGGCGAGGTCGACCTGGTGGCCGGGGGGTACGAGATCACCGACCAACGGCGGGCCGAGGTGGCCTTCGCCGGGCCGTACCTGATCGGCCCGGACTCGACGCGCTACGGGTTCGGCCTGCCGGCCGGGGACGACGTGCTGCGCGACCGGGTGCTGGCGGTGTTGCGCACGGCCGTCGACGACGGCACCTGGGCACGGCTGTACGCCGAGCACCTCGGCACCCCGGTGCCGGATCCCCCGCCGCTGGGCCGCTGAGGCCGTTCGGGCTCCGGCGGGTGCGGTCCGGGGCGGGTACTGAGCTCAGCCGGACCTGCCCCGCCGGAAGAGCCGGGCGATCGGGATCAGCGGGTCGAAGCGGCGGCTGACCACGCGCTCCTTCATCGGGATCAGCGCATTGTCCGTGATCTTGATGTGTTCCGGGCAGACCTCGGTGCAGCACTTGGTGATGTTGCAGAAGCCGAGCCCGTGGTCGTCGTGGGCGTCCTTGCTGCGGTCGATGCCCTGCTCCGCCGCAGCGTCCAGCGGGTGCATGTCCAGCTCGGCGATCCGCATCAGGTACCGGGGCCCGGAGAAGGGCTCCTTGTTCTCCTCGTGGTCGCGGATCACGTGGCAGGTGTCCTGGCACAGGAAGCACTCGATGCACTTGCGAAACTCCTGCGGACGCTCGACGTCGATCTGCTGCATCCGGTAGTCACCGGGCTGCAGCTCCTTGGGCGGCACGAACGCCGGCACCTCGCGGGCCTTCCGGTAGTTGTACGACACGTCCGTGACGAGATCCCGGATCACCGGGAAGGTCCGCAGCGGCGTCACCGTCACGGTCGACTCCGGGTCCAGCGTCGACATCCGGGTCATGCAGAGTAGCCGCGGCCGGCCGTTGACCTCCGCGCTGCACGAGCCGCATTTGCCCGCCTTGCAGTTCCACCGCACGGCTAGGTCGGGTGCCTCGGTGGCCTGCAGGCGGTGGATGACGTCGAGCACGACCTCACCCTCGTTGACCTCGGCCTCGAAGTCGGCGAGGTCGCCACCCGAGCCGTCACCGCGCCAGATCCGGAAGCGCTGCTGGTAACCCATCTCAGACCGCCCCTTCCGGGAGCTCCGCGTCGGTGAGGTACTTGGCGAGCTCGTTGCGCTCGAACAGCTCCAGCAGGTCCGGTCGCATCGGGACCTGTTCCTTGCGGGCCACCTCGACGCCCTCGGTGCCCGCCGTGCAGACCAGCAGGACGCGGCGCCAGCCGGCGTCCATGGTGGGAAAGTCGTCGCGGGTGTGCCCGCCACGGCTCTCGGTGCGCTCCAGCGCGGCCTTCGCCACGCACTCGCTCACCACGAGCATGTTGGGCAGGTCCAGCGCCAGGTGCCAGCCGGGGTTGAAGGAGCGGTGGCCCTCGACCACCACCTGCTCGGCGCGCCGGTGCAGCTCGTCGAGCTTCTTGCGCGCCTGCTCCATCTCGTCGGCATTGCGGATGATGCCGACCAGGTCGTTCATCGTCTGCTGCAGCTCCTGCTGCACCGTGTACGGGTTCTCGCCGGCCTCCCCGGCGCCGTCCCCGAAGGGCGCCAGCACCCGCCGCTCCGCGGCGTCCACGTCGGACTCCTGCACGGCGGGACGGCTGTCGCCGAGGGCGTCGACATAGGAAGCAGCACCCGATCCCGCCCGCCGGCCGAAGACCAGCAGGTCGGACAGCGAGTTGCCGCCGAGCCGGTTGGAACCGTGCATCCCGCCGGCCACCTCACCGGCCGCGAAGAGCCCCGGGAGCGACGACGACGCCGTGTCGGACTCGACCTCCACGCCACCCATCACGTAGTGGCAGGTGGGGCCGACCTCCATCGGCTCCGCAGTGATGTCGACGTCCGCCAGCTCCTTGAACTGGTGGTACATCGAGGGCAGCTTGCGCTTGACGTCCCCGGCCGGCAGCCGGCTGGCGATGTCGAGGAACACCCCGCCGTGCGGGGAGCCGCGGCCGGCCTTCACCTCGGAGTTGATCGCCCGGGCCACCTCGTCCCGGGGCAGCAGCTCGGGGGGGCGCCGGTTGTCGTCCGCGTCGCTGTACCAGCGGTCGGCCTCCTCCTCCGTGGTGGCGTACTGGTCCTTGAACACGTCGGGGACGTAGCGGAACATGAACCGCACGCCCTCGGAGTTGCGCAGCACTCCCCCGTCGCCACGCACCGACTCGGTGACCAGGATCCCCTTCACCGACGGCGGCCACACCATGCCGGTGGGGTGGAACTGGACGAACTCCATGTTGATCAGCGAGGCTCCCGCGCGCAACGCCAGCGCATGGCCGTCCCCGGTGTACTCCCAGGAGTTGCTGGTCACCTTGAACGACTTGCCGATGCCCCCGGTGGCCAGCACCACCGCGGGCGCGTCGAACCGGATGAACCGGCCCGTCTCGCGCCAGTAGCCGAAGGCTCCGGCCACGCTCGTGCCGTCCGGGCCACCCGCGCCGGAGCTCCCGGTGGGGATCCCGGTGAAGATCTCCGTCACGGTGCACTCGGCGAACACCTTGAGGTTGGCCTCGTAGTCGCCGTGCTTCGCGAAGTCCTCCTGCTGCAGCGAGACGATCTTCTGCTGCAGGGTGCGGATGAGCTCCAGGCCGGTGCGGTCGCCGACGTGGGCCAGCCGCGGGAACTGGTGCCCGCCGAAGTTGCGCTGGCTGATCCTGCCGTCCTCGGTGCGGTCGAACAGCGCTCCGTAGGTCTCCAGCTCCCACACCCGCAGCGGCGCCTCCTGCGCATGCAGCTCGGCCATCCGCCAGTTGTTGAGGAACTTGCCCCCGCGCATCGTGTCCCGGAAGTGCACCTGCCAGCTGTCGCGGGCGTTCACGTTGCCCATCGAGGCCGCGATGCCACCCTCCGCCATCACGGTGTGGGCCTTGCCGAACAGCGACTTGCAGACGATGGCGGTGCGCTTGCCCAGCTCGCGGGCCTCGATCGCCGCCCGCAGTCCGGCGCCGCCCGCGCCGATCACCACGACGTCGTAGTCGTGCCGCTCGATCTCGGTCATCAGCTCGATCCCACCTCGATGAGGGCCAGGTCCGGGATCCAGTCCGCCGACACGCCGAGGATGTAGAAGTCCGCGATCATCACGAGCAGCAGCGACACCCAGGCGAACTGCATGTGCCGGGCGTTGAGCTTGGAGACCTGCGTCCAGAACCAGTACTGCACGGGATGGCGGGAGAAGTGCTTGAGCCGGCCACCAACGATGTGCCGGCAGGCGTGGCAGGACAGCGAGTAGAGCCACAGCGCGGTCACCATCGCGAACAGCAGCAGCGACCCGATTCCGACCCGGAACCCGCCACCGGAGGGAAGGAACGCCAGCACGGCGTCATAGGTGTTGACCAGCAGCAGCAGGCTGGCCAGGTAGAAGAAGTACCGGTGCCCGTTCTGCAGGATGAGCGGGAACCGGGTCTCGCCGGTGTACTTCCCGGCCGGCTCCCGGACTGCGCAGGCCGCCGGCGAGCGCAGGAACGCCCGGTAGCCGGCCTTGCGGTAGTAGTAGCAGGTGAGGCGGAAGCCGCCGAGGATCGGGAAGATCAGCAGGGGCAGCGGCAGCGCGAGCGGGAACTCCGGCAGCGGCGTCCCGAAATGGGACGAGCCCGGAACGCACGAGTCGGAGAGGCACGGCGAGTACAGCGGCGTGAGGTAGCTGTGCTCGTCGACCCAGTAGTGGTCCCGCATGAAGATGCGCACCGTCGTGTACATGAGGAACACCCCGATCACGACTGCGACCGTCAGCGGCGAGAGCCACCAGCGGTCGGTACGCAGGGTGCGGGCGGAGATGGCTGCTCGACCGGAGCCGGCCACGGTCGACGGGGCCGGTGATGTGGTGGTCATCATCATCGATTCGGATCGGTGGCGAGTGCAGGAGTCGGATCAGCTACGGGATCGTGAGGGACACGACCCGCTCGCGATGGCAACTGAGCGTCCGTCTGCCGCTCGGCGGGACGCCCCTCCACTCTCGAATGGGACGGCGGACGGTGCCGACAATCCACGGTATGCTTCAACCCCATCACAGGTCAAAGACAGAAAAGCGCTCGGCTCGATAGCTGTAGGCTATCGACGTGCAGCTCCAGCAACTGATCTACTTCCTCGCCGTCGCGCGGGCGCGCCACTTCACCCGCGCCGCCGAACAGGTGCACGTCGCGCAGCCGTCGCTGTCCAAACAGATCCAGAACCTCGAGACCGAGTTGGGCAGCGAGCTGTTCCACCGCGCGCGGGGAAACGTGAGCCTCACTCCGGCCGGCGAGGTGCTGATGCCCCTCGCGAAGCGGATCCTCGCCGATGTGGAGACGGCGCGGCTGCAGGTACACGAGCTGGCCGAACTCCGGTCCGGGCGCCTGCGGCTCGGCGCGACGCCCAGCCTATGCACCGGGCTGGTCGCCGACGCGCTGGCCAGGTTCCGCTCCACCTACCCCGGCATCGAGCTCATCGTGGATGAGAGCGGGTCACGAAACCTGGTGCGGCAGATCACCGAGGGCGGGCTGGACCTGGCGGTGATCACCTCACCGTTGCACCGCAGCGACCCCGTGCTCGACGCCGCGGCGATCCTGCGCGAGGAGCTGGCGGTGGCGGTCCCTCGCGACGCCGAGCCTGACCTCGGTTCGATCCGGGTTGCCGACCTCGAGCACCGCGCGCTCGTCATGTTCCGCGACGGCTACGACCTCCGGACGATGACGCTCGCCGAGTGTCAGCGCGCCGGATTCATCCCAAAATTCGCCATCGAAGGTGGGGAGATGGACGCCGTGCTCAGTTTCGTCGAGGCGGGCCTGGGGGTCGCAGTGGTGCCGAGCATGGTTCTACCGAGCCGCCCCAAGCTCCGCGGCGTGCCGTTCGTCGCCCCCGTGCTGACGCGGACGATCGCGCTGGCCCACCGCAGCGACGTGCGCCCACCGCGGGCCGCCGAGGCATTCCGGGCCACGCTGCTCGGACTGATCGACGACGCTCACGCGTGCGGTACACTTCCGGCGGGCGTGGAGATGGTGCCGCAGGCTCAGCCGAGGCCGGGCAGCGACGGGTCCACGCCGGTCACGGCCCGGACCTCCTCCCGCACGACCCGCAACGCCAGCTCCTCTGGGTAGCCCTTGCGGGCCAGCGTTCCGACGATCCTTCGGACGGTGGTGGTCTCGTCGGACACGGTCGTGCTGCGGAGCTTGCGTTTGCACCAGCTCCCGTGCCTGCCGCTCCTCGTCCTGCGGCTCTACGGCAGCGACGGCGTCGCGGGCGATCTCGCCAGAGACACCGCGCCGTCGTAGCTCCGCGCTCAGCGCGTGGCGTCCCAACCCGCGGTGGGTGTGCCCGGAGTGCACCGCGACCTCCGCGAACGCGGCGTCGTCCACGAGCCCGACATCCTCGAGCCGGTCGAGCGCCGCGCCGACCGCATCGTTCGGTATCCCTCGCTGGCATAGCGCGGTCACTAGCTCGGCGCGGCTCCGCGGCCGTGCAGCGAGCAGCCGCAGGCAGATCGCGCGGGCCACGGCGACGGGGTCACTCGCCTCCGTGGGCCCGGCGGGGTCTCGGCTGTGCTTCTTCATTCCGGCGCCGTCAGAAGTCGACCGGCGCCGGGACGGTCTGATCGTCATCGAGCTTCGCACCGATCCCGAGCTTGTCCTTGATCCGCTTCTCGATCTCGGCGGCGATGTCGGGGTTGTCCAGCAGGAACCTGCGGGCGTTCTCCTTGCCCTGCCCCAGCTGATCGCCCTCGTAGGTGTACCAGGCGCCCGACTTGCGGACGATGCCCTCGTCAACGCCCATGTCGATCAGCGAACCCTCCGCACTGATCCCCTTTCCGTACAGGATGTCGAACTCCGCTTGCTTGAAAGGAGGAGCACAGTTGTGGACGACGACATCTTCTGCGACAAAGTTGTGCAGCTCGTCAACCTCGATGTCGAACGTGCGGCACCGCCGCGACGGCAGCACCGCCACGACCCGCGAGTAGCTCAGCTCCTCCGCGAGGATCTCGGACAGGAACGGATCATCGAGAGCGTGTGCGAGCCGCGCCACCCGGTCTCGACGAAGTCGCTTGGCCCCCAGCACCTGTTTCATTCCACCCTGCGGGTTACCGGCACGCTCGCCGATCAGCTCCGCTGCCTGCTCCGCGGACACTCCGCGACCGGTGAGGTGGCTGAGAACAGGCTCGGTCACCGCCGCCGACAGGTAGACGCCCTGCCCGAACTTCCGGGGCCTCGCCACCCGGTCACCAGCAGCGAGCTCACCCGCGAGGCGCCAACCATCCTCGGCAAGCACCTTGTGATCCGGGGTGACCCACAGCTCCGTACCGTCACGCAGTCGCAGGCCGATCACGCCCTGCTCGCCCTGGTCAAACCAGGAGACCACCGGACGGCTGTGGAGGATCCCGGCCTTGTCGGTGGCGACCACGTGCACCGGGAGCCGCCCGTCCACGATGTCCTCGATCAGATGCGTCTGGCCCGTCACCGGGTCGAAGACACGGGTCCCGGCCGCGACGCACTTGTTCTTAACGACCTTGACGCGGGTGTGGTTACCGACCGCGTCACCACCGTCCTTGAGCGTCTCGATGCGACGGATGTCGAGACGGACCGAGGCGTAGAACTTCAGCGCCTTGCCACCGGTGGTCGTCTCAGGGGAGCCGAAAAAGATCCCGATCTTCTCGCGAAGCTGGTTGATGAAGATTGCCGTGGTACCGGAGTTGCTCAACGCACCGGTGATCTTGCGCAGGGCCTGACTCATCAACCGGGCCTGCAGCCCGACGTGGGAGTCGCCCATCTCACCCTCGATCTCGGCGCGGGGCACCAGGGCTGCCACCGAGTCGATGACCACGATGTCCAGCGCGCCGGAGCGGACCAGCATGTCGGTGATCTCCAGCGCCTGCTCCCCGGTGTCCGGCTGGGAGACCAGCAGCGCATCCGTGTCGACCCCGAGTGCCTTGGCGTAGTCCGGGTCCAGCGCGTGCTCCGCGTCGATGAATGCGGCGATACCACCGGCCCGTTGCGCGTTGGCCACCGCGTGCAGCGCGATCGACGTCTTTCCGCTGCTCTCCGGCCCGTACACCTCCACAATCCGGCCGCGGGGCAGACCACCGATGCCCAGCGCGACGTCCAGCGCGATGGAGCCGGTGGGGATCACCTCGATCGGTACGCGACCCTCATCGCCCAGGCGCATCACCGAGCCCTTGCCATGCTGCTTGTCGATCTGGGCCAAGGCGAGCTCGAGTGCCTTCTCCCGGTCAGGTGCTGGTGCCATCTGATGCTCCGCCCTCGCTCGTCTGGGTCCGCTTGTGGTCGATTCCAACGCTAGGCCGCGCCACCGACAATGTGCGGGACATCTGTCGGGCCTGTGGACAACCGAGCCACTGTGGACGCATCGTAGCCGAACATCTGTTCGAGGGGAGACCGACACGCCGAGCGGCCCCCCGCTGCCTGCCGTGGCCGGACGAGGCCCGCCGGAGGTCAGCGGCGCTCGGGCGGGACGTCGAACACCGTGCACACCACCATCCAGACGCGCTTGGTGTCCAGCCCGGCCTCCAGCGCGTCGTCGACGGTGCGTCCCCCGAGCTCGGCGAACACGTGGTCCCGGGCCAGCGCGGCGGCGCGGACCGGACCGAACTCCTCGTCCATCCGCTGCCGGAAGTGGGTCATCCGCACGCCACCAGGGTAGGCGGCCAGCGCGCTACCGTGGGTTGATGGTCTCCTTCCTGGCGCAGTCGGATCCGACCGGTTTTTCCTCTACTCCTGGCCAGCTCGTATCCCTGGTCATCCTGCTCGGTGCGCTCGTGGTGCTGCTGCGCTGGTGGTGGTGGCAGCGGCGCAAGTGACGCTCAGGCCGGACGGGTGCGCACCGACACCGACACCGTGACGGCGAGAAGCGGCAGCACCAGCACCACGACGGCCACCGCCAGCGCCGGGTAGGAGGTGACGGCGACCGCCACGCCGGCGAGCACCCCGCCGAGCGCGCCCCCGGTGTTCATGGCGAGATCGGACAGGCCCTGCACGTCCGGTCGCACCGCCACCGGCACCGACTCGGTGAGCAGCGCCGAGCCCGCGACCAGCCCGCAGGACCACCCGATGCCGAGCAGGGTCAACCCGACGGACAACTGCACCGCACCGGTGGAAGGTGCCGACGCCGACACCGCACCGGCCGCGACAAGCAGCAGCGCCCCAGCGACCAGCAACGGCACCCGTCCCGCACGGTCCGCGATCCAGCCGATCAGCGGGCTCAGCGCGAACATCCCCGCGATGTGCAGGCTGATCACGATGCCCACCACCCGTAGGGACGCCCCACCGTGGTCCATGTGCACCGGGGTCATCGACATCAGCCCCACCATCACCAGGTGGCTCAGCACGATGCCCGCGAGGGCCAGCCGGGCCGCGCCGGACACGCGCAGCGACGCCCACGCGGCGGCCAGGTCGGTACGCCCGGGACTCGCCGCGCCGCGCGCGACCACCAGCGGGTCAGGCCGCAACCCCACCCACAGGACCAACGCCGCCCCGCCGAACGAGGCGGCGGACAGCAGGTAGGGCCCGGTGTCTCCCGGGGCGCCGAGCAGCGCCGTGAGCCTGGCCGCGGGCTCCGCGAGGTTCGGCCCCGCGACCGAGCCGATCGTGGTGGCCCACACGACCACCGAGAGCTCCCGCGCCCGCCGGTCCGGCAGCGCCAGATCGGTTGCGGCGTAGCGCGCGGCAAGCCCTGCTGTGGTCGCGCCGCCGAACGCAACGAGCGCGGCGAGCAGCAGGATCGCGCTGCCCAGCGCCGTGGCGAGCGCGGCGACCAGTGCCCCC
>DASQWR010000239.1:0-4766 GCA_035640155.1 Pseudonocardiaceae bacterium | reverse complement strand
GTCGATGATCCAGTCGGCGTGCGCCATGACCGCCTGGTGGTGCTCGATGACGATGACCGACTTGCCGGAGTCGACGAGCCGGTCGAGCAGGCCGAGCAGCTGCTCGACATCGGCGAGGTGCAGGCCGGTGGTCGGCTCGTCCAGAACGTAGACGCCGCCGTTGGCGGCCATGTGGGTGGCCAGCTTGAGCCGCTGCCGCTCGCCGCCGGACAGCGTGGTGAGCGGCTGGCCGAGGCTGAGGTAGCCGAGCCCGACATCGGCGAGCCGGTCGAGGATGGTGTGCGCGGCCGGCGTGCGCGCCTCACCGGCGCCGAAGAACTCCTCGGCCTCGGTCACCGACATCGCGAGCACCTCGCTGATGTCGCGGCCGCCGAGGTGGTGGTCCAGCACCGACGCCTGGAACCGCTTCCCCTCGCACTCCTCGCAGATGGTGGCGACGCCGGCCATCATCGCCAGGTCAGTGTAGATGACGCCGGCGCCGTTGCAGTTCGGGCAGGCGCCCTCGGAGTTGGCGCTGAACAGCGCCGGCTTCACGCCGTTGGCCTTCGCGAACGCCTTGCGGATCGGGTCGAGCAGTCCGGTGTACGTCGCCGGGTTGCTCCGCCGCGAGCCCCGGATCGGGGTCTGGTCGATCGACACCACACCCGCGCCGGCGGCCCCTGAACTGTTGACCAGCGACCCGTGCACGAGCGAGCTCTTGCCGGAGCCCGCCACGCCGGTGACGACGACCAACACCCCCAGCGGGATGTCGACGTCGACGTCGCACAGGTTGTGCGCCGTCGCGCCCCGGATCTCCAGCGTGCCGGTGGGCGTGCGCACCGTCTCCTTGAGGGCGGCCTGGTCGTCGAGATGGCGGCCGGAGAGGGTGCCGCTGGCGCGCAGTCCCTCGACGGTGCCCTCGAAGCAGACGGTGCCACCCGCCGCGCCGGCGCCCGGGCCGAGGTCGACGACGTGATCGGCGATCGCGATCGTCTCCGGCTCGTGCTCCACGACGAGCACCGTGTTGCCCTTGTCCCGCAGCCGCAGCAGCAGGTCGTTCATCCGCTGGACGTCATGGGCGTGCAGCCCGATGGTGGGCTCGTCGAAGACGTAGGTGACGTCGGTGAGCGAGGAGCCGAGGTGGCGGATCATCTTGACCCGCTGCGCCTCGCCGCCCGACAGCGTGCCCGACGGCCGGTCGAGCGAGAGGTAGCCCAGCCCGATCTCCACGAACGAGTCGAGGGTCTGCTGCAGCGTCGCGAGCAGCGGCGCCACCGACGGCTCGTCGAGGCCGCGGACCCAGTCGGCCAGGTCGCTGATCTGCATCGCGCACGCATCCGCGATGTTGATGCCCCTGATCCGCGACGACCGGGCCGCCTCGCTGAGCCGGGTGCCACCGCACTCAGGGCAAGCGGTGAAGGTGACCGCCCGCTCCACGAACGCCCGGATGTGCGGCTGCATCGCGTCGACGTCCTTGGCCAGGAACGACTTCTGGATCTTCGGGATCAGGCCCTCGTACGTGAGGTTGATACCGTCGACCTTGATCTTGGTCGGCTCCTTGCGGACCAGGTCGTGCAGCTCCTTCTTGGTGAACTTGCGGATCGGCTTGTCGGGGTCGAAGAACCCGCAGCCGCTGAAGATACGGCCGTACCAGCCGTCCATGCTGTAGCCGGGGATCGTGAGCGCACCCTCGTTGAGCGACTTGCTGTCGTCGTACAGCGCAGTCAGGTCGAAGTCGGTGACCGAGCCCCGGCCTTCGCAGCGCGGACACATGCCGCCGGTGATGCTGAAGCTGCGACGCTCCTTCACGGTCCGTCCGGCGCGCTCCAGGGTGACCGCACCCGCACCACTGATCGAGGCGACGTTGAAGGAGAACGCCTGAGGCGAGCCGATGTGCGGCTGCCCGAGCCGGCTAAAGAGGATGCGCAGCACCGCGCCTGTGTCGGTGACGGTGCCGACCGTGGAGCGGGAGTTGGAGCCCATGCGCTCCTGGTCGACGATGATCGCGGTCGTCAGCCCGTCGAGTACGTCGACCTCGGGCCGGGCCAACGTCGGCATGAAGCCCTGCACGAAGGCGCTGTAGGTCTCGTTGATCATCCGCTGCGACTCCGCGGCGATCGTGCCGAACACCAGCGAGCTCTTGCCCGATCCCGAGACGCCGGTGAACACCGTCAGCCGGCGCTTCGGGATCTCGACGCTGACGTCGGAGAGGTTGTTCACGCGCGCGCCCTGCACGCGGATCAAATCGTGGCTGTCGGAAACGTGCAGCGCAGGCGACTGCGTGTCCGTCCTGGTGGCCATGCTCATCGTGTCTCCATCTGTCAGGCGGGGCCGCCTTCGCGGTCTCCGTCGGTGTCGCCTGGCTCGATCTGACCAGCTTCGAGCAGTACGTCTGATTCTCCTTCGCTTCGGCCCGTGGAGCCTCTGTGCCCGGTCACGCGCGTGCCCGCCGAGGCGTCAGACCAACCAGCGACCGTCGCGGGCCAGCTCGCGGTCGGGCAGCTCGTTCACCTCGCGCCAGGCCTGGATGCGGCAGCCGAACGGTTCGGGTGGCAGCCAGGTTCCTGCCGGTCGGGCTGTCCGTCGGCGTGGCCACCAGCAGCGCCTCGTCGTCCCAGTCGAAGGACAGCGGCACCAGATACGGCACCGTCCGCCGAGGCACTGGCCACCCAGACATCGATGTCGTGGGTGAGCCGATGCTTGGTGTCGCGACGACGCTGAGCGCGGGAGCGGGGGGTAGGCACTCATCGGTCCAGAAGCAGCCCGAGCGTCCGGCTGAAACAGGTGTCACCGGCGGTCGGCGAAGAAACCGGTCAGCAGGGCGGCGCACTCCGCGGCCAGCACAGGCCCGAGCACGTCCGGGCCGACGACCTCGGGCCGGTGGTTGAGCCGGCGGTCGCGCACCACGTCCCACAGGGAGCCCACCGCACCGGTCCGTGGCTCCCACGCGCCGAAGACCAGCCGGCCGACGCGGGCCGCCACCAGCGCACCGGCACACATCGTGCACGGTTCGACGGTCACCGCCAGGGTGGTGCCGGTCAGCCGCCACTCCAGCGCTGCGGCCCGCAGCGCCAACGCGGCGGCCCGCAGCGCGAGCAGCTCGGCGTGCGCGGTGGGATCACCGGTGGCCTCGCGGGCATTGCAAGCCCGGGCCAGCTCGGCGCCGTCGGCGTCGACCAGCACCGCGCCGATCGGGACGTCGCCGCTGACTGCCGCGGGCCGGGCCGCTTCGATGGCGCGGCGCACCAGCGCCGCGTCGGCGTCCCGACGGGACCTCACCCGGGTTGCTTCTCCACCAGCGCGGCGAACTGCGCCTCGAACCCGCAGCGGTGGGCGATCATCTCAAGCTGCTCGTCCGGGTAGAGGTCCACCTCACCGACGATCACCTGCAGCTCCTCGGCGGGCAGCCCGAGGTCGGCCAGCAGCCCGAGGTCGCCCTCCGGCCAGACATCGTCGGTGTCCATCGCGTCCTCGTCGGGGACGTCGATCCGCAGCAGGTCCAGCACGTCGGCGGCGACGTCGTAGTCGAGCGCTGCGGCGGCGTCGGAGAGCAGCAGCGACACCCCGCCGGGCACCGGGCGGACGATGACGAAGAACTCCTCGTCGACCGCGAGCAGGCCGAAGACCGCGCCGGTGGAGCGTTGCTGGCGCAGCTCGGTGATAGCCGCGTCGAGGTCTTCCAACGCTGCCCTGTCGAGCGCGGTGCACTGCCACCGTCCGTCCTCGCGGACGACGGCGACGGCGAAGCCGGTGACCATGCCCACACCGTATGTCCTGTTCAGGGCCGGGGAAAGCGCGATCGGGCAACCGGTGCTCCGGAATGCCAGGATCGCAGCATGACCGCCGACGGATCGCCTCGAGCGGAGGCTGCGTGACCAGCCGCCGGGAGCTGTGCGTGATCGGGCTCGGCCTCATCGGCGGGTCGGTGCTGCGGGCCGCCGACCGTGCCGGATGGACCGTGTGGGGCGCTACGACGTCCACCGCCGATGCCGCCGCCGCCGCCGAGGAGGGGCACAGCGTCGAGCCCGATGTGGGCTCCGCGCTGCGACGCGCGGCGGCCGACGACGCGCTGGTGCTGCTCGCGGTGCCGCTGCCCGCAGTCGAGGACGTGCTCACCTCGGTCGCCCAGCACGCGCCGCGGTGCCGGCTCACCGACGTGGTCGGGGTGAAGGAACCGGTGGCGGCCGCGGTGCGACAACACGCCCCTGGCACCCGCTACGTGGGCAGCCATCCGATGGCCGGCATCGCCGCGTCGGGGTGGGTCGCGGGGTCGGCGGACCTGTTCGACGGCGCGGCGTGGGTGGTGTCGGTGGACGGTGCGGGTGACCGCGCGGTGTGGGCCGAGGTGGCGGGCCTGGCCCTGGACTGCGGGGCGCACGTGGTGCCCGCGACCGCGCCCGAGCACGACGCAGCGGCGGCCCGCGTGTCGCACCTGCCGCACCTGCTGGCCGCCGTGCTGGCCTCGGTGGGTGCGGACGGCGGTCCGCTGGCGCTGGCGCTCGGCGCCGGATCGTTCAGCGACGGCACCCGGGTGGCGACCTCGCGCCCGGAGCTGGTGCGGGCGATGTGCGAGGGCAACCGCACGGCGCTCGTCGAGGCCCTGGACGAGGTGCTCGGCCGGCTCGGCGCGGCCCGCGCCGCGCTGGTGTCGGCCGGCACGGTGGAATCCATCGTCCGGGCCGGGTATCTGGCCCGGCGGGCGTTGGACGCATCCCGCGGTGGGCCGGATCGCGGGTCGGTGCAGGTGGACCTGGAGGCACCCGACGCGATGGAGCGGCTGCGCGAGC
>DASQWR010000238.1:0-76450 GCA_035640155.1 Pseudonocardiaceae bacterium | reverse complement strand
AGCCGAACCATCCGTTAGCTTCGTCGCTCCAGTCGGGGTTCGGGGCGCCCAGCACCTTGGCGTAGAAGTCGGCGAGCTTCTTGGAGTCCTCCGAACCCAGCATGATGTTGTTCAGGTTCAACGCCATCGCTCCTCCTCGGGGATTCGTAGCTTCACTGATGCTACGTCAGCCTGAGGAGCACGTTTGGTGCCTGCTGAGCCGGAGGCCCTGCTCCCGTGCTGGGGCTGGCCTTCCCAGAGGCCAAGGGTCGAGAGCGATGGCGCGATGCTATCGACATTCCGGGCGCCGACGAAAGCTCCGCCAGCGGCTCGAGGGCGGGTTCCGACCCGGATCGACGCCGGGGCGGGGCGCTCCCGCCTCAATGCACCGGGACGGGGCCGGGTTCATCACCAAAGCCCCGGCCCGGTGTGCTGACCTTCGGGCGTCTCCGCGGGCTGCCGAGCCCGGAGCGCACCCGCCCCGTGAGCTGTGCCAGGTGCCGCGGTCGCCCGAGCCGACTTCTCGCCCGGGCCCCGGGCCTGCGCCTCCAACGGGCGAGGTTCCCCGCCCTTGCAAGACCTGTCTCATCATCGAGGACGGCACCCCGGCGCGGTGGGCGGCAAGGCATTCGGCGGCAATGACCTGCTGCTCGGGTTCGGCGTCATCGACGTGGCGGGCGGCAAGCATGGCCTGGAGGGCGTCGTGTCGGGCGACGGCGGGTCGGCGTGGTGGCGGCGCTTACGGCCCGACGGGAGCCGCCCGAATGACGGCCCCTGGCAACATGGTGCCGATTTCGAAGGAGCACGTCTGGGTCTTGACCGCCGGGTCGTCCTCCGCGATCGCACGAACCTCATCGATGCTGTCCGCCTCGACCACGGCGAGGCCCCAGACGCCGGCGGGTTCGAGGACGGCGCCGAACACGACGACTCGCCCGCGCTCGAAGAGCTTCCTCCAGTACGCGCCGTGTTCACCCATCAGGGCCTTTTCGTCCTCGGACATGTCGCCCGCGAAGGTGGGCCGGGGTGAGATCAGCTTGTAGACGAAGTAGTTGGTGTTCACACGGTGTCCTCTCGGTAGTGATCTGTCCTCGTGTCCTGGGCCTGGGAGGGTCCACCGGGGTCACCGGCCCCCAGGCGCGCTCGATGAGCCCGCCCAGCTAGTCCCCGGGTGCTTGTAGCCTTCACCTGAAGGGTGTCCCTTCCTGGGGTTCATGCAGATCTTGATAGTCCGCATTCTTCCCGGTCAGGGACACCTTTCCTCGTTCCCACACCGCGAAACGCCATGACCAAACACCTGACATGAATACCCGGGGCGTATGGCTCCCCGCGCGTGCACGCCGAGTTGACCCTCGGTCTCGGGCTCCGGTCAACCTCAAGTGGATCGCCCGGCTGATGCGCGACGCCGGGATCCAGGGCCTCTACCGGCGGCGACGCCGCGGCTGCACCCTCCGCGACCCGGACGCAGAGCCCACCTCGGACCTGGTCAACCGCGACTTCACCGTCGCCGAGCCGAACCGGCTGTGGATCACCGACATCACCGAGCACCCCACGCTCGAGGGCAAGATCTACTGCGCCGCGGTCATGGACGCCTATTCCCAGCTCGTCATCGGCTGGTCCATCGCCGAGCACGTGCGCACCGAACTCGTCACCGATGCGCTCGGCATGGCAACCATTCGGCGCAGACCACAAGAACAGCTCAACGCGGCGCACATCGTCGGCGGTGACGTGGCCGTACGACGGTGCTGCAGGGCGTGCAACCCCCTCGGGGCAGGAGCGAGCCGGCCAGTTCGAGCTCAGAGGCGTGGGGGAGAGGTGCCACCCTGCGGTTGTGTACACCGGTAAGGCAGTGTCGGGGACGCACCGATCACTGTGGGCTACAGTACCGCGATGGCTCGCACCGGGAAGGCGCCCATGCCGCATACCGGCGCGGGGACGGCGATCAGCCGCGCACCGGTGTCCGGGACGGCAGCGAGGTTGGTGAGGTTCTCCAGCACCGGGATCCCCGCGCCGAGCAGGATGTTGTGCACGGGACGGGCCAGATTCTCAATGTCGTCGATGTTCAGCGAGTCGATGCCCACGGCGGCCACGTTCGTGTCCACTAGCGCCCCCGCAGCGTCCGCGGTCAGGAACGGGCTCCCGGTGAAGTAGGCGGCCGTGCCCCAGTGTCGTGACCAGTCGGTCTGTACGAGCACGGCCGCACCCCATAGCTGCGCCGGATCGCTCAGCAGCGCCGTGCCCACGGACGGCAGCCGACTAGCGCGGATCATCACAATCGGCACGTCGGCGACCCGTTCCAGCGGGACCGCCGAGACATCGGGTCCGTCAGCGTGGAAGTGATACGGCGCGTCGAGGTAGGTACCGGTGTTGGCCACCATGGCGACACGTCCGATATGGAATGACACGCCGCCGGTGAGCCGTCGCGCTGACTCCCCGCGGTCGAGGTAGGTGGTGATCTCCGGCGCTGGGAGTCCGGGATAGGTGGTCATGCCGGCGATGATCGGGTGTGACAGCTCGACAAAGCGGCTCATCCGAATCACCTCTTGACAACGTGTCCGGCGCAGGCGTCAAGCTCTCGGACTGAGTGTCCCAGATCACGAAGGCGAACATCCCGTTCAGCCGCGGCACGCTCTCGCACCAACCGCTGCGAGGCTCACCTACTGGGACCACTCGGCGCGCCGAGGCCACCGAGATCCTCAACCAGACTCTCGTGTCATCGACGGCGTGCTCGCCGGCGCCGGCGGACTGGCTCGCCTGGACGACCGCGCTGTTGAGTTTCGTCCACTGTGGATGCGAGGGGCAACGTGCGCAACTGACTCCGCCAGGACGAGGCCCACCCAGACCAACATCAACATCGGCAGCTGGAGATCGGTTAACCGCGTCTATGCGTCACGAGGCTAGCCTCAGGTCTATGAGCGGCGCTGCCTGGCCATCGTTCGCGTTCGACAACTCCTATGTTCGGGAACTGGAGGGCCTGTACGAGCCATGGCAAGCGGCGCCGGCGCAGGCGCCCCGGCTGTTGGCGCTCAACGAGGCGCTGGCCACAGAGCTGGGAGTCGATGCCGCTGCGCTGAGGGCACCTGACGGTGTCGCCGCCCTCGTCGGCAACGCCACACCCGACGGGGCGGCGCCGGTAGCGCTGGCCTACGCCGGCCATCAGTTCGGCGGTTTCGTGCCGAGTCTCGGGGATGGCCGAGCGCTCCTGCTCGGCGAGGTGCTCGACGTCCACGGACGCCGTCGCGACCTGCACCTCAAGGGCTCGGGTCGCACGCCGTTCGCACGAGGTGGTGATGGGAAGGCAGCCATCGGTCCGATGCTGCGTGAGTATGCGATCGGCGAGGCGATGCATGCGCTCGGCATCCCCACGACCCGGGCGCTCGCGGTGGTGGCGACCGGCGATCAGGTCGCGCGGGACGCGATGCTGCCGGGCGCTGTGCTGACCCGTGTCGCGGCGAGCCATGTCCGCGTCGGCACCTTCCAGTACGCAGCAGCGCACGAGGACCCGACGCTCGTGCGGCGCCTCGCCGACTACGCAATCGCACGTCACTACCCCCACGTGGTCGAGGCGGAGAACCAGTACCTCGCTTTGTTCGAGGGCGTCGTCGACGCCCAGGCGTCGCTGGTCGCTCGCTGGATGCTGGTCGGGTTCATCCACGGCGTCATGAACACCGACAACATGGCGATCTCCGGCGAGACCATCGACTACGGCCCCTGCGCGTTCATGGAGGCCTTCGACCCCGCCACCGTGTTCAGTTCGATCGATCACGGCGGCCGCTATGCGTACGGCAACCAGCCGCAGATCGCGCAGTGGAACCTGGCACGGTTGGCCGAGACGTTACTGCCCCTGTTCCACGTCGAGACGGATACCGCAATTGCGGCCGCCACCGAGGTGCTGCAGTCGTTCCCCGATCGTTATGACGAGTACTGGGGCCACGGGATGCGTGCCAAGCTGGGTATGGCAGATGGTCAACAAGAAAACGGCGCGCTGATCGACGACCTGCTGGCGCTGCTGCATGCACAGAGGGTCGACTTCACCTCGTGCTTCCGGACGCTGTCTTCGGCAGTGCTCGGAGATGCGGCGCCTGCGCGATCGCTCTTCGCCGAACCTTCCGCCTTCGACGCCTGGTCGGACCGTTGGCGCGCACAGCTGTCGTCACAAGCGTCTGGGCCACAGGCGATCGCGGAAGCGATGGACCGTGTCAATCCTGTCTACATCCCCCGGAACCACCTCGTGGAGGAAGCGTTGGCCGCGGCCAGTGCCGGTGACCTGGGACCATTTCGACGGCTACTCGACGTGCTCGCCCAGCCGTTTAACCTACGACCCGGTCTGGAGCCATACGCCGCACCGGCCCCGCCGAGCTTCGGCGCGTACCGCACGTTCTGCGGTACATAATCGGGGCGCCCCATTCGCAGGATTGATCCTGGCGCTTCACGCGTCGTGACCCCACACTGCACGTAGGCTTGGGGAGTGGAGTCAGCGGCGCCCTCCTGCGCGATCTGGCGCTCGATCCGGGTGAGCCCCACGATGTCGCCATCACCCAGGGTCATCCGTGCTCTGCCTGCCGTCCTCATCCTCGGGTTGTCCGCCGGACGGGCACCCAATCGCGGGGCGACACCAGCAACCCCGGGCGTCAGGAGACCGCCAGGTTCGCCGTCAGCCGGGAGGCTGGACGTCGTGAGCGGATTCCTCGCCACGGCCGGGTTGGCATTCGCGATGCAGGAGGTCATCGGGGCGTTGGCCGGCTGGGTCAGCATCCTCACCGGGCGGCACTGCCGGGTCGGGGACCGGATCCAGATGGGCGGAGTGCACGGCGACGTCCTCGACCTGTCCCCGCTGCGGACCAAGATCCTGGAGATCGGGCGAGCCGAGGTCGAGCCACGCGTGTTCGTCCGCGCCACCGACAACTGGATCGAGCTGGCAGCGCGATTCATCGTCCCAGTGCCCAACGCTCGCGCGGTGAAGGACGAGATGACCCGCTGCGTCCTCAACCGCTGCGCCGAGGAGCCGATCACCGTGGCCTCGGCAACCCAGGCCATCACCATCCGCCGGCCCCCACCGGGAGAGTGAATCGGTGTTCGCGTGGCAGCAATACTCCCACCACGTGCCCAGCCGCAACGGGCCCTTTTGGAGATCGAAGAACGGCGTGAGGAGCGGACCGTGAACGAGGACCGCTACGGGCGTCGAGCCCGATGGCCGACGCGGATTCCTGCCGCCGGCTGGCGAGATGTTGCCAAGCGGGTGTTCTTTCAGGTGCAGGACGACCAACTGCCGTTGATCGCCGCCGGCGTTGCGTTCTATGCGATGCTCGCAATGTTCCCGGCGATCATTGCCCTGGTGAGCGTCTACGCGCTGGTCGCCGACCCCAATCAGGTGCGTGCCCAGCTTGCCCCAGTGGTCAGCACGTTGCCCGGCGGCGCCGGTGATCTCCTGGTGGATCAGCTGCGAACGGCGACACAGTTGGGCAGCGGCGGCCTGACCCTTGGACTGGTGCTCAGCGTCCTGGGCGTGCTGTGGAGTGTCTCGAACGGAATCGCGGCTCTGATCAGCGGCGTGAACCTCGTCTACGAGGAGCAGGACACGCGTGGGTTCCTCCGGCTGCGGGCGGCTGCGCTGCTGCTCACCGTCGCCGCCTTGGTCGTCGCGGCGATCGCGCTCGGTCTCGTCGCGGCCTTTCCCGTGGTGCTGGACCATCTCGGTCTCGGCACGCTGGGCCGGGCACTGGCGAATGTGGCACGGTGGGCCACCCTGACCTTGCTGATCGGCGTGGCGCTGGCCGCATTGTACCGCTACGGGCCCGACCGGGACCGAGCTCGCTGGCGGTGGGTCAGCTGGGGAGCGATCGTCGCGGTGGTGTTGTGGCTGGCTGCCTCCGCGGCCTTCTCCCTCTATGTCAGCAACTTCTCCAGCTACCACGAAGCGTATGGAGCGTTGGCAGGCGTGGCCATCCTGCTCCTGTGGCTGTACCTGTCGTCGTTCATCGCGCTGCTCGGCGCCGAGATCGACTCTGAGATCGAGCATCAGACCGCCGTGGACAGCACGGTGGGGCCCGCTGAGCCGATGGGGCAGCGGGGCGCGGTGGTGGCCGACACCCTCGGCCGTGGGGCGGACAGCTCCGAACAGTCGGCCGAGTGAACAAGAACCAGCTCGGTCAGGCACCCGTGCGGCTCAGCACGCGGGCCGGGCGGACGGGAGGCTGCCGTCGACCGTGGGCTACAGCTTCGGCAGCTCCTGTTCGATCTTGGGCACCCGGGTCGGAGGCTCCGCCGGACGTCGTACGTGCGGTCTACTACTCGTCGAGTCGGAACCCGACCTTGAGGCCGACCTGGAAGTGACCGATCTGACCGTCGGCCAGGTGTCCACGGATCTCAGTCACCTCGAACCAGTCCAGGTTGTGCAGCGTCCGTGCCGCACGAGCAACCCCGTTGCGGATCGCGGCCTCGAGTCCGTCCGAGCTGGTGCCCACGATCTCGGTCACGCGATAGATGTGATCCACGAGCGCTGCCTCCTCGGTTCTGTTCGTGTCGACTGCGAACGTGATCAGTGTGGTGGGTGCCCTGTGGTGGCGATCAGCCGCGGCTGCCCGAGCGGGGCGACGTGCAGCATGACGTCGATCCGCTCAGGTGGGCCGGGTGGGGCGAAGAACCAGCCCTGCCCGGCGTCGCAGTGCAGGGCGCGCAGCCGCTCGAGCTGCGCGGCGTTCTCCACCCCCTCGGCGGTCACGGTCAGGTCCAGGGTGTGCGCCAGGGTCACCAGGGTCGCCACGATCCGCTCGTCCACCGGGTCGGCGTCACCGGCACGCCGCAGTCCCTCGGCGAACGAGCCGTCCAGCTTCAGCTCGTGCACCGGCAGCCGGCGCAGGTAGGACAGGTTGGAGTAGCCGGTGCCGAAGTCGTCGATGGCGATCCGCACCCCCATGTCATACAGCTTGGTCAGCGCCTGGAGCGGGCCCGCCTCGTCGCCCATCAGTGCCCGCTCGGTGAGCTCGAGCTGCAGGCTGGACGGGTCCAGCCGGGTGTCGGTCAGGATCGCCGCGACGTCGGCCACCAGGCCGGGCTCGCGCAGCTGCCGGGGCGCGAGGTTGACGCTGACGAACGGGGCGTCGGCACCGCAGGCGTCGCGCCACCGGCGGGCCTGCTCGCAGGCCCGGGCGAGCACCCAGCGGCCGAGCGCCACGACCGAGCCGGTCTCCTCGGCCAGCCCGACGAACTGTTCGGGCCCGAGCAGGCCGTAGGTCGGGTGCCGCCAGCGCACCAGTGCCTCCACGCCGTGCAGCGAACCGTCGGCCAGCGCCACCAGCGGCTGGTAGTCGACCAGGAACTCGCCGCGGTCCACTGCCGTCGGCATCGTCGCGGCCAGCGTGAACCGGGCTACCGCGCCGGCGTTGCGACGCTGGTCGAACATCGCGTAACGGCTCTTGCCGTCCGCCTTGGCCCAGGACAGCGTGATGTCGGCGGCCTGCACGAGCTCCGCCGGACTGGTGCCGGTCACCGGCCGCTCCACGATGCCGATGCTCGCTGTCACGGTGAGCTCGTGGTCGCCGAGCCGTATCGGCGCGGCCAGCGCAGCGAGGATGTCTTCGGCCAGTGCGACGACAGCGTCCTCCCCGGGGGAGTCCTCGATGAGGATGACGAACTCGTCACCGCCCATCCGGGCCACCAGCTGTCCGGGACCGCAACAGTCGGCCAGCCGGCAGGCGACGGCTGTCAGCAGCTGGTCGCCGACGTCGTGGCCGAGGCTGTCGTTGACCATCTTGAACCCGTCCAGGTCCAGATAACACAGCCCGATCCGCCGCTGGCCGGCTGATCCGGCGAACACCCGGGTCAGCCGATCGGAGACCAAGGCCCGATTGGGCAGCCGGGTCAGCGGATCGTGATAGGCCTGATGTTCCAACCGGGCCTGCAGCCGGCGCCGCTCGGAGACATCCTCCAGCAGGGCCACCTGGTAGACGGGCGTACCGGCCTTGTCCCGCACCAGCGAGACCGTCAGGTGCGTCCAGAACTCCGTGCCGTCGGAGCGGAAGAACCGCTTCTCCACCCGGAAGTGATCCCGCTCGCCGCACACCAGCTGCTCGTAGCCCTGGCAGACGCTGGCCACGTCATCCGGATGCACCATCTCGCCGACGTTGCGCCGGCCGAACTCCTCGAGGGTGTAGTCGAACATCCGCAGCAGTGCCGGGTTGACCTCTACGATGTTGCCTTCGAGGTCGCCGATTGCGATGCCGAGCGCCGCCTCGGTGAACATGGCCCGGAATCGCGCCTCGCTGGCCGCCAGGGCCTGTTCGGCCTGCCGGTGGGCCACCAGCCCGGCGAGATGGATCGTCTCCTGCTCATCGAGGGTGCGCTCGCGCAGCGCGCTGGCATAGCCTGCGGCCAGCGCGCCGGTGAGCCGGGCGAGCCGGGTGGAGAAGCCGGGCACCTGGTTCGCCTGTGCGCCCAGCAAGTCCGGCATCCGCTGGGAGATGACCGTGACCGTCTGGGCGAGTGTCTCGGTGCCGGTGAAATGCGCCTCGACCAGGTCGGCGCCGATCCGATACCCGCTTGAGGGGTCGAACTCGGGGGCCAGCAGCGCGGCGACCAGCCGGTCGGTGAGCCCGAGCAGATGCCGGATCAGGTTGCCCGGTCCCATCGATATGCAGCTCGTGCCGGCGACCGCAACGGCCCACTCCCGTGCGAACGCCTCACGGCCGGCGTGGGTCACCATCACCGGCTCACCCCTCTACTCGCGACGGCAACATCCCACTCGTCACGCCACGGTGGAGCTTGCCCATCCGGAAGCAGGTAGCAGACTGGATACGTGGAGTGCAGAGAGCGATGGATACGGGGTGTTCCGAGACGGCGCGGGGTATCGCGCCGAGCACGCCGCTACATGTCACGGCCCAGGAACTTGCTGCCCCGCCTGATGCGAAACGCCTTGCCACCACATGCCCCGCACGGCCGCCAGGACCGAGTGAGCCCGCTTGAGAACCGGCCCTTGCCTTTGCACCGGGGGCATGGCTGGCGTGGGAAGAGCCAGTAGTCCGCCAGAATCACCAGCAGTACCAGAAGCAGCAGCAGGGTCACCGGCTCGGTCATGCTCGCCTCACCGCCCGCCGGTAGCGCCCTCGGGTCCCCTCCGGCCGCTCGAGCTGCGCCGCCTTCGTCAGCTCGGCCAGCCACGACGTGGTCGTCGGCATCGTCGCTCCCATGGGCATCTCGACGATGATCCGCAACTTCTCCATCCGCCCATCCTTCTAGGCGTCCCTCGAAAGCGCCAGGGTTGTTCAGCTCGTGACTCTGCTGTACCGGCGCACGGCCCGGTTGCCCAGCGTCCGGAGCGGGTAGCCGACTGGTGACCGGGGCAGGTTCTTCCCAGTGGAAGGGACACGACATGGCAGACGAACTGCGTGGCCGAACGATCGCTATCCTGGCGGCCGACGGTGTCGAGCAGGTCGAGCTCGAGCAGCCTCGGCAGGCGGTGGAGCAGGCCGGAGCTCGAACCGAGCTGCTCTCGATCAAGTCGGACGAGATCCAGGCAAACAACCAGGACATCCACCCGGCCGACCGGTTTCCGGTGGACCGCCAGGTGTCAGAGGCATCTGTCGACGACTACGACGCCCTCATCCTGCCCGGCGGAACGACGAACCCCGATCATCTGCGCCAGGACTCGGCAGCGGTGAGCTTCGTGCGCGACTTCTTCGCGACCGGCAAGCCCGTCGGGGTGATCTGCCACGGACCCTGGACGATGGTGGAGGCCGATGTGGTGCGCGGCCGTACCCTCACCTCGTACCCGAGCCTGCGGACGGACATCCGCAACGCCGGTGGCCATGTCGTCGACCAGGAGGTGGCCACCGACCACGGCCTCGTTTCCAGTCGCAACCCGGACGACTTGCCCGCGTTCTGCGCGAAGATCGTCGAGGAGTTTGCCGAGGGCGCTCACGCCGTCCATGACGAGGGCGCGACGGTCCACTCGCTCTAGAACGCCGCCGCATCCAGCTCCGCGTCGTCACGCGACCCCGACATGCCGTTGGATCGGGGTCCGGGTGACCCCGAGCAACTCCCGGTCGTGGTCACACTCGCGGCGGCACTGGCCCTCGCGGTTGTCGCGGCCTGTTCGGCGAGGTGCTGGCCAACGACCTGTACCGCACGCTCGACGTGTCCACCCAGGGCAGCGATGTCTTCTGGTCGACGGTCCGAAGTGTCGATCTAGCTGTTCCTCGTTCGTCGCATGGGTAGAGGCTGGGTTCAGCCGGTCGAAGCGGTCCGAGCCCAGCTCCACACCCCAACGAGAAGGAGGCATAACGATGCGGTTCATGATCCTGATGAAGGCCACCCAGGACTCCGAGGCAGGCGTCATGCCGAGCGAGGAGATCCTTGCCGCGATGACGAAGTACAACGAGGAGCTGGTGAAGGCCGGCGTGCTGCTCGCCGGCGAGGGCCTGCACCCGAGCTCGAAGGGCACGCGCGTCACGTTCTCGGGCGGGAAGACGACCGTGGTCGACGGGCCCTTCACCGAGACCAAGGAGCTGGTCGCCGGGTACTGGCTGATCCAGGCGAGGTCGAGGGACGAGGCGATCGAATGGGTCAAGCGCTGCCCCAGCTCTCCTGATGAGGAGTACGAGATCGAGATCCGCCAGGTGTTCGAGGCGGACGACTTCGGTGCGGAGTTCACCCCCGAGCTCAGGGAGCAGGAGGAGCGCCTGCGCTCGCAGGTGGCCGCGAAGCAGTAGTCGCGACGCGCCCGAGTGTTGCCGAGTCGGGGACGCGGCTGCTCTGATGGTCGCCATGACGGTTTCCGACGCCCACCGCGCGATCGAGGCGGTCTGGAGGATCGAGTCGGCGAGGCTCATCGCCGGGCTCGGGCCGGTTCGTGCGTGACGTCGGTCTCGCCGAGGAGCTCGCGCAGGACGCGCTTGTTGCCGCGTGCGAGCAGTGGCCGGAGTCCGGTCCCGCGCAAGCCGGGCGCCTGGCTCATGGCCGTCGCGAAGCGCCGAGCGATCGATCTCATCCGCCGCAAGGAGACGTTCGCGCGCAAGCTGGCGGAGCTCGGTCACGAGCTGGAGATCGTGGGGGAGCGGGCTGCGCCGGATCCCGGCGCGGCCCCGGGCGACGACATCGAGGATGACCTGCTGCGGCTGGTGTTCATATCTCCTGTCACCCGATCCTCTCGACCGGGGCGCGGGTCGCGCTCACGCTCCGCTTGCTCGGCGGCCTGACGACTGAGGAGATCGCGCGCGGGTTCCTCGTCCCGGAACCGACGATCGCCCAGCGGATCGTCCGGGCCAAGGGGACGCTCGCCCGAGCGTGAGTCCCCTTCGAGGTCCCCGAGGGCGACGAGCGCGCCGCCCGGTTGTCGTCGGTGCTGGAGGTCATCTACCTCGTGTTCAACGAGGGCTACTCGGCGACTGCCGGTGACGACTGGATGCGGCCTGCGCTCTGCGAGGAGGCGCTGCGGCTGGGCCGTGTCCTGGTCGAGCTGGTTCCGGAGGAGCCGGAGGTCCACGGCCTCGTCGCGCTGATGGAGATCCAAGCATTGCGGACCCGAGCCTGGATCGGCCCATCCGGAGCACCCATCCTGTTGCTCGATCAGGACCGGGCGCGCTGGGATCAGCTACTCATCCGTCGTGGTCTCGCCGCGCTGGAGCGTGCCGAGGCGCTGGCGCGTTCTGCAGGGGGCGGCGCGCTCGGGCCCTACGCGTTCGCGCGGTTGCGCTGTCGATGGCGTTCGGTCCGGCTGCGGGCCTCGAGCTCGTCGATGAGCTGACCTCGGACCCGTCGCTCAAGGAATACCAACCTCCTGCCGAGCGTGCGCGGTGACCTCCTGGCCACGGCCGCTCCAACGAGGCCCGCATGGAGTTCGTGCGTGCGGCGTCGCTCACCCGGAACGGACGCGAGCGCAGCCTGCTCCTCGAGCGCGCCACTGAGTGCACACGAGCCGGCGCCACCGCCAGCTGACTTTGCTGGCACGCTGAGCAGATGCAGGATCAGCTGGGGGCCGAGCCGCTTGTCGAAGCGATCACCCTGCCCGACGGCACGCTGATCCGCGGACGAGTCCGCCGCGCAGTCCTGCCCGCCGGGCCGCTGCCCGACTTCGGGCTCTACCTTGGCCGACCACCCGACCAGCGGCGGCGGGGAATGTTCGGCGGCCGTCCCGGATGGCAGCCCGACTGGCCCGCGGACTGGATCGACTGGCCTGACTTCCGCACCCCCCGCAACGAGCAGCTCGCCGCAGCCACCATTGAGCACGCCTACCTACTCGCCGGAGCTGGCCAACGCGTCGAAATCGCATGCGACGGCGGCACCGGGCGCACCGGCACCGTCATCGCCTGCATGGCCATCCTCGCCGGCCACCCTGCCGACGACGTCGTTGCCTGGACACGCCGCCACTACCAGCCCCGAGCTGTCGAAACACCCGCTCAACACCGCTGGATCCGCTGGTTCGCCACCCATGGGCGCACCCGCTGAACAGAACATGGCCGGCGACCGCGGACTTGGCATGGTGCGCACTGAACCGGAGCCACGCCCGCCGCACTCGCCGATATCCGATAAGAGACATTATGTCACATCTGCCTGATCACCGACGCGTGTCGCCACGCCGGCACATCTTCGCTCGCTGGGCGCAGCGCGGAGACTGGCACCAACGATCTAGGCACGCTCGCTGTGATCGGCGGCTGTGGTTCGGGCAGGATACGGCGGCCCGTCGAACCACTGGCCGAGTTCGAAGGCGCCGTCCGGAACCATGGCGCCGGCAGGGTGGACATCGTCCCAGGCGGTGACGGCCTGCTCGCCCCAGGCGGCCCAGCGGGCGAGCAGGTCGGCAAACTCGACGAAGAATTTCCCGGTGAGCGCGATGACCGGTAGTCGCTCGGGGAACGGGCCTCCGGTCTCGACGTAGTCCCTGGCCCGGGCCAGGGCAAGGTTCCGGCGTTGGTCGGCCTCGGCGCGGATCGCCTGGAGGTTCTTCAGCAGTTGCTCCCGGCTACCGTGATCGGCGAAGGCAACCTGCAGCATCGCCTCGAACTCCAGCCGCGGCCCGGCGGTCGGCTGATCCAGCCAGGCGCGCAGGGCCGCCCGGCCCTGGTCGGTGATGGTGTAGACGGTCCGCGAGCGGCGCCCCTGGTGCTCACGGTGAGTGGTCGTCAAGCCCCGACAGGCGAGCTTCTTGCACTCCTCGTAGACCAGGCTCTCGGCCTTGGGCCAGAACCAGTTCAGGCTGCGGCCCATCTGCTGTGTCAACTCGTAAGCGCTCCACGCCCGCACGCCCAGCAGGGACAGCACCGCGTAGGACGTCGTCGTCAGATTCGTCATTGCGCTTGACAGTACTCCCCTCAGGAGTATTGTGCCATCGCCGATACTCCTGGGAGGAGGGTTTGTATGCCGCAGCTACAGGGGTTCTCCCATGTGTCGCTGTCGGTGCGGGACCGAGACAGGAGCGCTCAGTTCTACGGCGAGGTATTCGGGTTCGAGGCCTTCGAGCGGCTGGCCGAGGAGCACTTTGATGAGATCATCATGCTGCACCGGCCTACCGGGATGGTGTTGTGCTTGCAGCAGCACCACACCAACCGGGGAGAGCCCGCCAACCCGTCCTGGACCGGCGCTGACCACGTCGCCTTCCGCGTCGCCAGCCGTGCGGAACTGGACGACTGGGCCGGTCGGCTGGCCGCCCTCGGCGTTCGACACTCCCCGGTCGCCGACCGCGGCTACGGTTCCGTGCTGTGCCTGCGCGACCCCGACGAGTTCCAGCTCGAGCTGTTCTGGCGCGAGAACCACCCATGAGACGCTCGTGCAGACGAGGTTCCCTGAGCTGCTGGGTGGGCCGGCTGCCGATCAGCTTGGCGGCATGGCTGGGTCGCCGGCCCCGAATCGGCGGCCACTGTCGCTGACGCGGTCAGGGGCCGGCACACCCGCACTCCCTCAACTCGATGAATCGACAGTGCGGGTCGGGCACCGTAGTGCTCCCCATGGATGCGGACCGTCAGGCAGGTGACCGCCGTGGTGACCGGCACTGATCGAACACGAGGCCACGACGCCGGTCCGGTCGCTGAGATCACGCCTTCGGGACCAGAATCCACAACGCGATGTAAACGATCTCCCCTACCCCGAACAAGCCGAACAGCACGAAGCCGATCCTGACCAGCGAGCGGGACAGTCCGAAGCGGTCGGCGATACCGGCGCAGACACCGGCGAGCCACTTGCCGTGGCGGGGTCGAACCAGTAGGGAGTTAGCCATAGCTGAACCCTACGCTGATCGCCGGGGCGGTCCGGGTCATCCCAGTAGGGCAGCTAACTGGTGTGGGATCCGGAGAAGGCTAGCTGGTGCCGGCTCTTCAATCCAGCTCGTCCTGGATGAGCTCGTCCTGGACTAGCCGGCCCAGCCGGTGATCGGTCAGCCAGCTGCGCGGGCCGACATGCTCCACTCGGACCGTGGCCGCCGCGATCGCGAAGCGCAGGCTCCGCTCCGGGTCCCGGACGCCAGCAGCCCAGGCACGGGCGAACGCCCCGTGCAGCACGTCGCCGGCGCCCAGGGTGTCCCGAGCCGTGGTCGGGGGGACCTCCACTGTGCCCGTCGTGTGCCGGGTGCGCCAGCGGACCGGCTGGGCTCCGTCGGTCATCGCCACCAGGCCGGTGCCCACGTCGAGCAACGCCGCCGACACCTCGTCGAACCCAGCGGCTCCGCCGACGGTGAACTCGGCGGAACACACCGCGGCTGCGGCCAGCGGCGTGAGGTCGGCGAAGATCGCCTTCTTGCTGCCGCAGTCAAGCACCACCGCGATCCCCGCCTGTTGGGCAAGGCGCGCCGCGGCCAGCGCCAGCTCGGGGTGGTGCCCGTCGATCAGCGCGACGTCCGCGTCGGCGATCAGGGCGTCCAGGTCGGGCGGAACGACCGCCTCCACGCCCGCGGCGTTGTAGGAGACCACCGAGCGTTCGCCGGTGCCTTCGAGCACCGTGGTCGCAGAGATGCTGAGGTCGGGCCCTCCGGACGGCCAGCAGTCGGTGACCGAGATGCCGTGGCGGCTCAGGTCGTCGGCTGCCAGCCTGGCGACGGGACCGGGTCCGAGTGCGGAGACCAGCACCGCCCGCCCGCCGAGGGCACCGAATGTGACGGCGGCGTTGGCCGCGGGGCCACCCGAGGCGAGGTCGGCGCGGCTCGCCCGCACCTTGTCGTTCACCCCCGGTGCCCGCTCGACGCGCTGCACCAGGTCCAGGGTGGTCAGCCCGACGAACAGCCCCCGGGGCGGGCTCACCGGGAAATGCCCGTACCAGCAGGGGTGACCCGATCACTGCGGTGTTCCACCCCGCGGACGGTACCCGCCGGTCGGAGGGCTGCCGTGACAGCATCTGGACGCCGCAGACACTCGCGCCGCACGTCCACCAGGGGCAGCATGCCCTCATGAGCACCGACGGCGTCGTCGACCTGCGGCGCGCGCTGGTCCGCACGCTGTGGTCGAACGGGGCGCTGCGGTCCGAGCCAGTTGCCGCCGTGCTCTCGATGGTGCCTCGCGAGCGGTTCGTCCCGGCCGGGACACCGCCCGAGGCCGCCTACGCCGACCGGGCACTGGTGCTCACCCGTGATGACACCGGTCGCCCGACCAGCAGCATCAGCCAGCCGAGCATGGTGGCGTTGATGCTCGAGCAGCTCGATGTGCAACCCGGCCACCGCGTGCTCGAGATCGGCACCGCGAGCGGCTACAACGCGGCGCTGTTGGCCCACCTCACCGGCCCGGTGGGCGAAGTGACGACGATCGAGTTCGACGCCGAGCTCGCGGCGGCCGCGTCCCGGCGCTTGGCCGGGTTCGACCCTCCGGTGCTGGTCCGGGTCGGGGACGGTTGGCTCGGGGCGCCGGACGTCGCCCCGTTCGACCGGGTCCAGGTCACCGTCGGGGTGGACGACCTGTCGCCGGCGTGGATGGAGCAGCTGCGCGAGGGGGGAATAGTCGTCGTGCCCGTCACGCTGCGACCGGGACTCGAGCTGTCGATCGGGTTGGTCCGCTGCGGGAAGGAGCTGCGCAGCGCCTCGGTGCAGCCTTGCGGGTTCGTCCGGATCCGCGGGCCGCACGCTGGCTCCTCAGGCCGTCTGCGGCTCGACGACGGCGCGGTGCTGCTCGCCGACTGGGTCGCCGGTTCGGACACCGAGCGGCTTGTGGCGATGCTCCGGGCCGACCCGGTGGATGCCGGGCCGACGGGCAAGCTGCCGGAGGGGTGGACGGTCACGCTCGCGCTGGAGGCGCCGTACCCACTGGTGCTGGTCACGCCGGAATCCGGCCGGCCTGGCCTGTACGACCCGGACGGTGACGGGATCGCGGTCGTCGACGGGGACCGCATTGTCTGCTATGGAGACCCGGCAGCGGTCCGGTTGCTCCGGGAGCACCTCGCGGCGGCGCAACCCGTGCGGGAAACGGAGTTGCGTGTCATTGCCCGACCCGCAGGCGCGGAGCCCCCACCGGGCCGGTGGACGGTGCACAAGCCGCACTTCACCTACGTCCTGGACCCTGGTTGAGCAGCCGCGGCAGTGACGCTGAGCACCAGGGGCGGTTTCCATCGGGGTCACCGAACCCGCTGGGGCAGGTAGCGTCCCGCGGGTGCGTTTCCTCGACGATCGCGAGCCCGGTCACGACCTGACCTACGACGACGTCTTCCTGGTGCCCGGGCGATCCGACGTCGACTCCCGGTTCGACGTCGACCTGTCCACGGTCGACGGATCGGGCACCACGATCCCACTGGTCGTCGCAAACATGACCGCGGTGGCGGGTCGCCGCATGGCGGAGACCCTCGCTCGCCGCGGTGGGCTGGTGGTGCTGCCCCAGGACGTGGACCCGACCGCGGTCGCCGACACCGTCGAGTGGGTCAAGGCCCGGCACCTGGTGCTCGACACCGCGCTCACCCTGGACCGGCGGGATGCCGTGGCCGACGCGCTGAACCTGCTGCCCAAGCGCGCCCACGGCGCCGTGGTGGTCGTGGACGACGGTCACCCGGTGGGGCTGGTCACCGACGGGGACACCACGGGCGTCGACCGCTTCGCCCGCCTCGGCGACGTCGCGCAGACCGATCTCGTGGTGCTGCCCGCCGACACCGACCCGCGCGCCGTGTTCGAGATGCTGCACGCCCGCCGGCAGGACCTTGCCCTTGCGGTCGACGGAGCCGGAAGGCTGGTTGGAGTGCTCAGCCGCACCGGCGCGCTGCGTGCGGAGCTCTACTCCCCGGCGCTGGACGCCGCCGGGCGGCTGCGGGTCGCGGCGGCGGTGGGCGTCAGCGGTGACGTCGCGACCAAGGCCGACGCCCTGCTCGCCGCCGGGATCGACGTGCTGGTGGTGGACACCGCGCACGGGCACCAGACCAAGATGCTCGACGCGCTGCGGGCCGTGCGGGCGCTGCGACCCGCGGTGCCGGTGGCCGCCGGGAATGTGGTGTCGGCGCAGGGCACCCGCGACCTGGTCGAGGCGGGAGCGGACATCGTCAAGGTCGGCGTCGGTCCAGGTGCCATGTGCACCACCCGGATGATGACCGGGGTGGGACGCCCACAACTCTCCGCGGTCGCCGAGTGCGCTGCCGCGGCTCGCGGTCTGGGCGCCCACGTCTGGGCGGACGGCGGGGTGCGCCACCCCCGCGATGTCGCCCTCGCGCTGGCGGCCGGCGCCGCGAACGTGATGATCGGATCGTGGTTCGCGGGCACCCACGAGTCACCCGGCGACCTGCACCGCGACGAGTCCGGCCGGCTGTACAAGGAGTCGTTCGGGATGGCGTCCAAGCGTGCAGTGGCGGCCCGCACCAGAGCCGATGACGGCTTCGACCGGGCCCGCAAGGCGCTGTTCGAGGAGGGCATCTCCACCGCCCGGATGTACCTCGACCCGGCCCGCCCCGGCGTGGAGGACCTGGTGGACCACATCTGCGCCGGGATCCGCAGCGCCTGCACCTACACCGGTGCCCGCACCCTGCCCGAGTTCCACGAGCGGGCCGTGCTCGGCGTGCAGTCCACCGCTGGGTTCGTCGAGGGCCGTCCGCTGCCGTCGGGCTGGTGAAGACCGGAGGCGTCAGGTGATGTCACGGCGGCGGAAGGCGGCCAGCCCGGCGCCCACCAGCGCGGTCCCGACACCGAGCAGCACCACCAGCGGGACGGCGGAGAACTCCGCTGCGGGCAGCCGCGGCACGTGGTGGAACGGGGAGACGCCGCTGACCCAGCCGGGCAGCCCCAGCAGCGGACCGAGCAGCCCGACCAGCACACAGCCGGCCAGGACGGCCCAGACCGCGGCGGCGACCCGAGGGACGAGCCCGAACAGCGCGATGGCGAAACCGACGAGCACCCACTGCGCCGGTAGGTAGGCCAGTGCCGCGCCGAGCAACCGGGGCACCGCAGCGACGTCACCGCTGAGCAGCCCGGAGGCCAGCCCGGCACCCAGTCCGCCCATAGCGAGCACGACCGCGCTGCCCACCAGCGTCACGGCCAGGAAGCCGCCCACCCACCGGATGCGGGAGACGGCCGCGGCGAGCACCGGTTCGAGCCGCCCCGCGCCCTCCTCACCGCGCAGCCGCAGCGTGGACTGCACCGCGAACCCGCTGCCGATCAGTGCCAGCACGAGCAGCGCGGTGCCGAGGAACGCGTCGGTCAGCCCGGCCCCGCCGGACGGGGCGAGCAGCTCCCCCAGGTCCTGGTTCTCCCCCACGAAGTCCCCGATGTCCGGCGCGATCGAGCCGTAGGCGACGCCGATCAGGAACACCGCCGAGCTCCACGCGACGAGGCTGCCGCGCTGCAGGCGTAGCGCGAGACCGGCGGGGCGCAACAGGCTCGCTCGGGCCACCGGCGGGCCGGGGCGTGGCCGCACCAGCCCCGCGCCGACATCGCGCCGGGCACCGAGAACGGTGGCGCCGGCGGCGAGCAGTGCGGCCGCCGCAAGGGCGAGCAGCACCGGCCAGACCCGCTCCCCGGCGAACGGCCTGCTCGCCTGTGCCCAGCCGATCGGTGAGGCCCAGGACAGCGTGCCGTCACCGACGTCCCCCGCCGCGCGGAGCACGAACGCGAGACCGAGGACCGCGATCGCGAGGCCGGTGGCTCCGCGGGCATGCTCGGTGACCTGGGCAGTCACGGCCGCGACACCGGCGAAGACGAGGCCGACGACGCCGAGCACGGCACCGAGGGTGAATGACCCGGTCACCGGCAGCCCGAGCCCGATCAGCCCGACCGCGACCGCCACGGCCACCAGGGCATCGGCCCCGGCGGTGACCAGCAGGGCGGCGGTGAGCGGCCCCTGCCGGCCGACGGCGGCCGCACGCACCAGCTCGGTACGGCCGCTCTCCTCCTCCGCGCGGGTGTGCCGCCCGACCAGCAGCAGGCTCATCAGTGCCACCAGCACCGCGCCGAAAGCGCCGACCTCGAAGGCCACCCGACCGCCGAGGGTGCCCAGCCCCTGGGCGGGGCCGTTCATCACCACGGCCGTCGGGTTGTCCTCGATGACGGCCGCCGCGGCGGCGAGCGCGCCCGCCGTGGGGTAGAGCCCCTGGACGGTCTGCGCGGTCACCAGCACCAGCGCGACGACTGCGGCCACCCAGACCGGGATGCGGATTCGGTCGCGTCGCAGCGCGAGCCGGACCAAAGCAGGGGTGCCGGCCAGGGCGTTCACCGCGTTGCCCCCGCGGGTTGCGGGCTGTCCTCGAGCTCGTCCCCGTAATGCCGCAGGAACAGTTCCTGCAGCGTCGGCGGTTGGCTGGTCAGGGCACGCACACCGAATCCGGTGAGGTGCCGCAGGGTCGCGTCGAGGTGGGCGGTGTCGACCTCGAACCGGACGCGCACCCCGTCGCGCTCCATCCCGTGCACCCCGGGCAACTCCGCCAGACCGGCAACCGGACGGGCGGTCTCGGCGACGATGGCGGTCCGGGTGAGGTGGCGCAGCTCGGCCAGGGTGCCGCTCTGCACGGTCCGTCCGGCGCGGATGATGCTCACCCGGTCACACAGCGCCTCGACCTCGGCGAGGATGTGGCTGGAGAGCAGCACGGTGCGGCCCTCGCGCTTCACCTCGCCGATCCAGGACTGGAAGACGGCTTCCATCAAGGGGTCCAACCCCGAGGTCGGCTCGTCGAGGATGAGCAGCTCGGCGTCCGAGGCCAGCGCCGCGACCAGCGCTACCTTCTGCCGGTTGCCCTTCGAGTAGGTGCGCCCCTTCTTCGTCGGGTCGAGGTCGAAGCTCTCCAGCAGCTCGTCCCGGCGCCGCTGGCGCAGCCCGCCACGCAGCCGCCCCAGCAGGTCGATCGCCTCGCCACCCGTGAGGGTGGGCCACAGCGTGACGTCGCCGGGGACGTAGGCCAGCTGCCGGTGCAGGACGACCGCATCCCGCCACGGATCCCCGCCCAGCAGGGTGACGCGACCGGCGTCCGCACGGAGCAACCCAAGCAGGATCCGGATCGTCGTCGACTTCCCGGAGCCGTTGGGCCCGAGGAACCCGTGCACCTCACCGAGGGTGACGTGTAGATCGAGCCCGTTGAGGGCTCGGGTCCGACCGAAGGTCTTCAGCAGACCGGTCGCGAAGATGGTCGTGATCACGCCCACCAGGGTACAATAGATTCATAAACTTGTGAACAATAATAATCCTGTAGAATACCGCGGTATGGTGCGAGAGGTGGACAGCGCGGGGCGGCACGGCGCCGCTGAGCACCCGGACGACGACCTGTTGCGGTTCGTCGAGCGGTTCGCGCTTGTGCTCAGCGAGGCGGGGCTGCCGCGGATGCCGGCCCGGGTGTTCGCCTTCGTGCTCGCCGACGACGCGGACCGCTACACCGCCGGGGAGCTGGCCGCGGGGCTGCGGGTGAGTCCCGCGGCGATCTCCGGGGCGGTGCGCTGGCTCGTCCAGGTGGGCCTGCTCGGCAAGGAGCGCGAGCCGGGGTCGCGCAGCGACCAGTACCGGATCTACGACGACGACGTCTGGTCCGCGATCACCATGCAGCGGGTGCCCCTGCTCCGGCGCTGGGAGGGCGCGCTCGCAGAGGGAGTCGAGCTGCTGGGAGACGAGCGGCCCGGTGGGCGGCGGCTGCGCGAGTCGCAGGAGTTCTTCGCCTTCATGCGCGCCGAGACACCGCGCATGCTCGAGCGCTGGCAGGAACACAAGCGCCGCCTCGGCACCTCCGGGCGCGCCCGTACACTCGACCGGGCATCCCTTTCCTCTCGTGAGGAGTGACGACCTCGCTGCCCGACGCATCAACCCCCGGCGGCAGTAGCAGGCCGGGCCTCCGGCCCGGCGCCCCCGGTGCCCGCATCACCCGCGGGACGGCCTGATGGACGTCCTGCTCAGCTCACTCGGCCTGCTCGGCGTGGTGGCCCTCACCGCCGGCACCTTTGTGTGTGTCGCCGCCGAGTTCTCGCTCACCGCGCTGGAGCGCAGCACCGTCGACGCCCACGCGCGCTCCGTGCACGACCGGCGCGCCCGGCAGGTGAAGCACGCGCACAGCACCCTGTCCTTCCAGCTCTCCGGCGCCCAGGTCGGCATCACCATCACGACGCTGGTCACCGGCTACGTCGCCGAACCTGCCATCGCCCGGCTGATCCGGCCCGGCCTGGAGGCGCTCGGCGTGCCCACCGGTGCGCTCGGCGCCGTGTCGTTGACCCTGGCGCTCACCCTGGCCACCGGCCTGTCGATGGTGTTCGGCGAGCTGGTGCCGAAGAACCTCGCCATCTCCCACCCGCTGCCGACCGCGCGTGCCGTCGCGGGCATCCTCTCGGCGTTCTCGGCGGTGTTCCGCTGGCTCATTTCGGGTCTGAACAACGCGGCGAACTGGATCCTGCGCCGGCTTGGCATCGAGCCCGTCGAGGAGCTGCGCTCGGCCCGATCGCCGCAGGAGCTCGGATCGCTAGTGCGCAGCAGCGCGGAGCAGGGCTCGCTGGACGAAGGCACCGCGGCCCTGCTCGACCGCTCGCTGCGCTTCGGCGAGCGCACCGCGGAGGAGCTGATGACCCCCCGGGTACGGGTGGAGGCACTGCGCGCCGACGCGTCGGTGCTCGAGCTCGTCGCCCTGGCCCGGCGCACCGGCTTCTCCCGGTTCCCGGTGCACGGCAGCGATCTCGATGACGTGCGGGGCGCGGTGCACGTCAAGCAGGCCTTCGCGGTCCCGGCGGCCCAGCGCGCCGACACCAGGGTGGGGTCGCTGACCCGCTCGGTGCCCACCGTGCCGGCCTCGCTGGACGGCGACGCGCTGCTGGACCGGCTGCGCAGCCAGGGCTTGCAGGTCGCCGTGGTCGTCGACGAGTACGGCGGGACCGCGGGCATCGTCACCCTCGAGGACCTGGTCGAGGAGATCGTGGGAGACGTCCGTGACGAGCACGATCGGCTGGAGGTCGCCCAGGTCCGCCCGCTCGGCAGGGCCAGCTGGATGATCTCCGGCTTGCTGCGCGACGACGAGCTCGCCGAGGCCACCGGGTTCGTCATGCCCCCGGGCGACTACGAGACCGTGGCCGGGCTGGTGCTGGACCGGCTCGGCCGCATCCCCGACGTCGGCGACGAGGTCGAGCTCGACGGCTGGCGGCTCACTGTGATGCGGATGGACCGCCACCGGGTGGCCGACCTCCGGCTCGCCGGCTTGGACGGAACCCGGCCCGGGGCCGCTGCCCGCACCGAGGAGGTGCCGCGGTGAGCGACCCGGTGGCGATGCTCGTCGCAGTCCTGCTGCTGGTCGCCAACGCGTCGTTCGTCGGCGCCGAGTTCTCCCTGATCAGCGCCCGTCGCGACCGGTTGGAGGGGATGGCCGAGAACGGGGTTGCCGGCGCCCGGACGGTGATCCGCGCCGGTGAGCACCTGTCCCTGATGCTCGCCGCCGCGCAGCTGGGCATCACGGTGTGCTCGCTCGGGCTCGGCTCGCTCGGCGAGCCGGCGGTGGCTCACCAGTTGGAGCGGGTGTTCGACCCGCTGGGTGTGCCCGAGGTGCTGCTGCACCCCATCGCGTTCGTCCTCGCGCTGGGCGTCGTCACCGTGCTGCACATCCTGATCGGCGAGATGGTGCCCAAGAACATCGCGATCGCCGGCCCGGAGCGCACCGCGCTGTGGATGGTGCCACCGCTGGTGGCCTGGATGCGGGTGATGCGGCCGGTGATCTGGCTGCTGAACTGGATCGCCAACCACGTGCTGCGCGTGTTCGGGGTGCAGCCCAAGGACGAGCTGGAGACCGCCTACACTCCCGACCAGCTCGCCCACATGATCGCCGAGTCCAGTCGCGAGGGCCTGCTCGACAGCCAGGAGCAGCGCCGGCTCACCCAGACGCTGGCCACCGTCGAACAAACGGTGAACGACGTCCTGGTGCCTATCGAGCGGGTGACCACGGTGCCGGCCGAGCCTGTGTTGGGCGACATCGAGCGCGCGGTAGTGGCGACCGGCTTCTCCCGGTACCCGTTGCGCGGTGCAGACGGCAGGTTCGTCGGATACCTGCACGTCAAGGACGTGCTGGACCTCGCGGGCGAGGACCCCGACACGCCGGTACCCGTCGCCAGCGTCCGGCCGCTGCCCGAGGTGCCCGCGGACGCCAAGCTCGACGAGGCCCTGGCCGAGCTGCGCCGCTCCCGCAGCCACCTCGCCCGGGCCGTCGACTCTCGCGGCGCCACCGTCGGCGTCGTGGCGCTCGAGGACCTCGTCGAGGAGTACGTGGGGACCGTCCGCGACGCCACCCATGTGTCTCGCACCGCCAGTGGCGAGCGCCCCGCCTGAGTCGACGGTCGTGACGGATGAAGGTGCTGCCCGAGCCGGAGTGGCGAGCCCGCGCCGCCGACCACCGCGAGCGAGTCGCTGCGATCACCGGACCACACCGCGAGCGGGCTCGCCGCGGCGAGACGCACCCCGTGCTGGACTTCCTGTTCACGTACTACTCCCACCGCCCCACCCGATTGGAGCACTGGCATCCGGGGCCCGGCATCGTGCTGGCCGGGGCACCCGATGCGCCTGGCTATCGGCGGGTCGATGGCGGGATCGTGCTGGACGTGCCGGCGCGGGTGCGGCGCGCGGCGTCGTTCGTGCGGGATCTGCTGGCCGCCACCGCGTCCAGGTCTCCGCAGCTGAGCTGCTTCGGGATGCACGAGTGGGCGATGGTGTACCGGTCCGGGTCCGACCAGCTGCGGCACGCGGCGTGGCCGCTGCGGCTCGGACCTAGCGGCACCGACACGGTGCTGGAGTCGCTGCCCGTGCGCTGCAGCCACCATGACGCGTTCCGCTTCTTCACCGTCGGCGCCCGTCCCCGCAATGCGCTGCAGCCGACCCGGGCTGACCAGGTCGCGCTGGAACAGCCCGGATGCCTGCACGCCACGATGGACCTCTACAAGTGGGCGTACAAGCTCGACCCGGCGACTCCCTCGGAGCTGGTGGCGGACTGCCTGGAACTCGCGGTGGACGTCCGGGAGCTGGACATGCGGGCGAGCCCCTACGACCTGACCGCGTTGGGCTACGAACCAGTGCGGATCGAGTCCCCCTCGGGTCGCGCCGAGTACGCCACCGCACAGGCCCGTTTCGCCGCGCGAGGCGTCCCGCTACGGCAGCGACTTATCGACCTGTGCGACAGGCTGCTGACCGCGTGATCGGGCTCTACTGAACCCGGGACGGTTCGAGTTCTGCCATCTTGGCCCACCCGTCCCCCGGCACCTCGACGTTGACGATCTCCGGGGTCTCTGCGATCACGTTGGGGATCCAGGCCATGGCGGCCTTGAAGTGGTCGGAGTTCACGTGCACCTCGCCCGCTTCGCGAGACTTGAACGCCTCGACCAAGACGAACTGGTTGGGCTTGTCGATGCTCCTGGACCATTCGAAGGAGATGTTGCCCGGCTCCTGCCGGGTGGCCTCGGTGAAGTCCCCGACCAGCGAGAGCCAGTCTTCGCTCCGGTCAGGGCGGATAGTGAACTTGACGACGATGAAGATCATGGGTTGGTCCTTTCAAGTGTCGGGCACCTGCCCGGTCTCCTTGTTCGGCTTACAGTTCTTGTGGATTCAGGCCAGAAGATGCGCGTTGGTGCGACGTACCAGGTGGGCGAGCTCCGGCACCTCGACGACCTCCCGGCCCGCGGCGCGGAGAAGCTCTGCACCCTGGCAGTCCACAAACAGGTCGGGCTCACGCCACGCGAACACGATTCGCGGGATCGGGGTGGCGAGGATGAGGTCGGTGCAGCTTCGAGACCGGGAAGCGCGGGCGCTGCAGGGTTCGAGCGAGCTGTAGAGCGTGGCGCCCCAGAGCCGGGCATCACCGGCGGCGAGCTTGGCGAGGGCGGCTTCCTCCGCGTGGTCGTGCGGGTCGGTCTCGCGGGAGCGACCGGTCGCCAGGAGGACGCCGTCCACAGTGGTGATCACCACGCCCACCGAGAATGCGGTGCACGAGGGGGGGCACTGCTCGGCCAGGTCGACCGCACGTCGCAGGTGCGCTCGGTCCGGGTCGGTCGCGGAGGCGTTCACCGCGAGGTCTCGGTGAGGTAGCGGAGCAGCACGACGTCCCCGATCTGCCTGGTCTCGGCGAGCATCATCGGATGTTCGGGATTCTGCGGGAACCGGCCGGGGTGGACGAAGCGGGGGGCGCCGGGGTCGCCGACGAAGAACGGAGCGATCACGAGGTGGACCTCGTCCACGAGTCCGGCGGTGAGGAACTGGGTGTAGACGCTGCCGCCACCCTCGACCATCAGCCGCCCCACCTTGCGGTCCCCGAGGTCGTCGAGGACCGCGCCCAGGTCGATCGGATCGCCGGCCGGCAGCACAGCCGCCACGGCTCCCAGCAGGTCTCCCACGGCCGGTGCTGTCGCATCCGGGGTGTAGATGAGCTTCTCGGTGTCACCAGCAGTGAAGAACTCCGCACTGGGGTCCAGATCGCCGCTGGTGGTCAGGGTGACCTTCACGGGATGGGCAGGCAGACCGCGCCGAGTCCGCTCGTCCTGGCGCTGAGCAGAGCGAACAAGCAGCCGGGGGTTGTCGCGACGGATGGTGTTGGCGCCGACCAGGATCGCGTCGACGCGGGCCCGGACCTCGTCGACCCGGTCGAAGTCGTCCTGGTTGGACAGGAGCAGCCGGCGCCCACTCGTGTCGTCGATGGACCCGTCGATGGATGTCGCCACCGAGAGCAAGACGTACGGGCGCGGCACCAGGGTGTCCTTCCTTGCGGTGACTGCACACACGTGTGATCGCTCACTAGTCCCAAGGGTTGTGCAGCCGTACCCCGGTTCGCGCGACGTGGGCGGTGTTCCGCGTGACGAACACCATGTCCACACCTTCGCCGTGGCTGCCATGAGCCCGTCCTCCACCGGGCACCGGGCCGCCGACCCCGATCCGTCCCCACTCTCGGCCGTCTCCAGGTCGATGGGCAGGACGTGCTCCGCGAAGTGCCGCTGCAGCTCGTCCAGCCAGATCTCGAACACGCCTGCCTGCGCTGGATCGCGCCGACGCAGGCGCTCGACATCGCGACGGATCTCGCCCACGACGAGCACGCTGAGGTACAGGTCGTCGGATGGCACCGAGGCCAACCACGCCGACACCCGTGGGGGACCAGGCTCAGGAGCTGAATGCCTCCACCGGTGGGCAGGAGCAGGTCAGGTTGCGGTCGCCGTACGCACCGTCGATACGGCGCACCGGCGGCCAGACCTTGGGCCGCTCGGCACCGTTTGGAGACACCGCACCGTTCGGCGACACCTGGCTCGCCCCGTCCGTGTCCGCCGGGAACACGGCGAGCTCACGGCTGTAGGGATGGACCCAGTCCCCGGCCAGGCAGGCCGCGGTGTGCGGGGCACCGCGCAGCGGGTTGTCGTCCTCGGGCCACTCCCCCGCGCCGACTCGGTCGATCTCGCGGCGAATCGCGATCATCGCGTCGCAGAAGCGGTCCAGCTCGGCGAGGTCCTCGCTCTCGGTCGGCTCGACCATCAGCGTCCCCGCGACCGGGAAGGACATGGTCGGTGCGTGGAACCCGTAGTCGATCAGGCGTTTCGCGACGTCGTCCACGGTCACGCCGGTGGCCCGGGTGAGCGGGCGCAGGTCGAGGACGGCCTCGTGGGCGACGTAGCCACCCGGCCCGGTGTAGAGCACCGGGTAGTGCTCGCCGAGCCGGCGCGCGACGTAGTTGGCCGCGGCCACCGCGGTGAGGGTCGCGCGGCGCAGGCCGTCGCCGCCCATCATCCGGATGTAGGCCCACGAGATCAGCAGGATCACGGCGCTGCCCTCCGGCGCCGCGCTCACCGGGCCGACCGGCGCGTCCGGTGCGGTCTCCGGGTGGCCGGGCAGGAACGGCGTGAGGTGCGCCCGGACCCCGATCGGGCCGACCCCGGGTCCACCACCGCCGTGCGGGATGCAGAACGTCTTGTGCAGGTTGAGGTGGCTGACGTCGGCGCCGAAGCGGCCCGGGCGGGCCAGCCCGAGCAGCGCGTTGAGGTTGGCGCCGTCGACGTAAACCTGCCCGCCCGCGCCGTGCACCAGCTCGCAGACCTCGCCGAGGGTCTCCTCGTACACCCCGTTCGTCGACGGATAAGTGATCATGATGGCAGCCAGGTCGTCGGAGTGCTCCTCGACCTTCGACCGCAGGTCGTCGAGGTCGACGTCCCCGGTGGGGGCGGTGGCCACCACGACCACGCGCAGGCCGGCCAGCACGGCTGACGCCGCGTTGGTGCCGTGCGCGCTCGCCGGGATCAGGCACACGTCACGACCATGGTCGTCCTGGCTGCGGTGGTAGGCGCGGATCGCCAGCAGACCCGCGAGCTCGCCCTGGCTGCCGGCGTTGGGCTGCAGGCTCACCGCGTCGTAACCGGTCAGCTCGGCGAGCCAGCGCTCCAGGTCGGCGACCACCTCGAGCAGCCCCGCGGCGTCCGCGCGTGGCGCGAAGGGATGCAGCTCGGCGAACTTCGGCCAGCTGACCGGCTCCATCTCCGCGGTGGCGTTGAGCTTCATCGTGCAGGAGCCAAGCGGGATCATGCTGCGGTCCAGCGCGAGGTCCTTGTCGGACAGCGCGCGGCAGTAGCGCAGCAGGGCGGTTTCGCTGCGGTGGCGGTGGAACACGGGGTGGGTGAGGTAGTCGGACGTCCGGTGCAGCACCGCTGGCAGGGTGTCGGGAGTGTCCTGGTCGAGCGCGTCGACCTGCGGCGCGGACACCCCGAACGCCTCCCAGACCAGCGCCAGGTGGGCGCGGCTGGTGGTCTCACCACAGGTGATCCCGACGTGGTCGGCATCCACCCGGCGCAGGTCCACCCCCCGCTCGCGGGCATTGCGCACCACATCGTCGGCTCGGCCGGGCACCGCCGCCAGCACGGTGTCGAAGAAGTTTGCGTGCACGACGTCGACGCCACCGGCACGCAGCCCCGCCGCGAGCACCGCCGCCATCCGGTGGACGCGGATGGCGATCGTCCGCAGGCCGTCCGGCCCGTGGTACACCGCGTACATCGAGGCCATCACCGCGAGCAGGACCTGAGCGGTGCAGATGTTGCTGGTCGCCTTCTCCCGGCGGATGTGCTGCTCCCGGGTCTGCAGCGCGAGACGGAGCGCGGCGTTGCCGTCCCGGTCCACCGACACGCCGACCAGCCTTCCGGGCAGCTGGCGCTCCAGGCCGTGGCGCACGGCGAGGTAGGCGGCGTGCGGCCCACCGAAACCCATCGGCACCCCGAAGCGCTGCGTGGAGCCGGCCACCGCGTCGGCCCCGATCTCGCCTGGCGGGCGCAGCAGGGTCAGCGCGAGCAGGTCGGCGGCGACGGCCACCAGGGCGCCGCGCTGGTGGGCCTGCTCGACGAGCGCGGCGTGGTCACAGACCGCGCCGGACGCGCCGGGGTAGGCGAGCAGCACACCGAAGCAGTCGCCGTCGGAAAGGCCGCCGGACAGATCGGTGACGTCGAGCTCGATGCCCAGTGGCTCCGCGCGGGTGGCGAGCACCGCCAGGGTCTGCGGCAGGGTGTCGGCGTCCACCACGAACCGGGCCGAGCGGGACTTGCCGGCGCGGCGCAGCAGCGTCATCGCCTCGGCAGCGGCGGTGGCCTCGTCGAGCAGCGACGCGTTCGCCACCGCCAGCCCGGTGAGGTCGGTGACCATGGTCTGGAAGTTCAGCAGCGCCTCGAGCCGGCCCTGGGAGATCTCCGGCTGGTACGGCGTGTAGGCGGTGTACCACGCCGGGCTCTCCAGCACCGAGCGGCGGATCACCGGCGGGGTCACCGTGGCGTGGTAGCCGAGCCCGATCATGGGGACCTTCGGGTGGCAGCGCGCGGCCCGCTCCCGCAGCTCGGCGAGCGCCTGGTCCTCGGTGGCCGGCTCGGGGAGCTCCGGGACGGCGTGCGGGTCGAGCAGCCCCGTCGGCAGCACCCGCTGCGCAAGCTCCTCCAGCGAGCCGACGCCGATCACGTCGAGCATCCGGGAGAGCTCCTCCGGGCGGGGTCCGACGTGCCGGTCGGCGAACGGCGTGCCGTGCTCCAGCGCAGCGAGGGGGAGACGTTCAGACGAGAGCATCACGGTGATCCTACGCGCCCGGCCACGCCCCGTGCAGGTGGTCCAGGCTGAGCTGGGTCAGCTGATCCGGCGGGTTCGGCGGCGCTTGGTGAGTTCGTCCTCCGGCGCCGCGGCGACCTCACCGCCGTCGGCCCGCTCGGCCGGGAACTGGTGAATCGAGCCGACGATCTCGCGCATCGCGCCGCTGACGGCGATGCCGAACACGCCCTGCCCGCCCTGCAGCAGGTCCACGACCTCCTCGGGGGAGGTGCATTCGTAGACCGTGGTGCCGTCGCTGAAGAGCGTGATGCGGGCGAGGTCGTGCACGCCACGCCGGCGCAGGTGCTCGACCGCCACCCGGATGTTCTGCAGCGAGACGCCGGTGTCGAGCAGCCGCTTGACCACCTTGAGGACCAGGACATCCTTGAACGAGTACAGGCGCTGGGTGCCGGACCCGGTGGCGCCACGGATGGCGGGCACCACCAGACCGGTGCGCGCCCAGTAGTCCAACTGGCGGTAGGTGATGCCGGCGATCTGGCACGCGGCGGGCCCCCGGTACCCGACCAGCTCGTCGGGGAGGGCACCGTCCGAACCGGTGACGGCCGACTCGGGGAACAGGGTGCCCTGCACGATGTCCTCCACCCCGAGGGGGTCCACATCGCGCAGGTCGTCCTGGGACGGGGAGCCCGCTCCGCTTCGCGGTCCGTCCGTCACCAGTGCCTCCCCACGTGGGACCGGTTCGCACGCCGCCGGTCGTCCGGGCCGGATCACCTGCCCGCGAGTCGATGCCCTGACGGTAGGGCGGGGCCGCAGGCCGGTCAATGCGACGCGCGGGAGGTTAGGTGTCCGCTCCGCGGAAGTCCTCCGGGGAGACCTGGTCGAGGAACTCACGGAACTTCTCGACCTCGTCCTCCTGCTCGTCCGGGATGATCAGGCCCGCCTCGGAGAGCACGTCCTCGTCGGCGTGGATGGGCACCCCGGCCCGCAGCGCCAGTGCCACCGAGTCGCTCGGCCGCGCGGACACCCGCACGTCTCCGTCGAACACCAGCTCGGCGTAGAAGGTGCCCTCCTGCAGCTCGGTGATCCGGACCTGCTGCAGCTCACGGCCCAGGGCGGTGATGACTTCCTTCAACAGGTCGTGGGTCATCGGCCGCGCCGGCTGCACCCCCTGCTGCTCCAGGGCGATCGCGGTGGCCTCGCCGGACCCGATCCAGATCGGCAGGTAGCGTTCCCCCTCGGTCTCCCGTAGCAGCAGGATGGGCTGGTTCGCCGGCAGCTCCACCCGGACCCCGACGACACGCATCTCGCTCATCGCGTCGTGCTCCCTCCTGCCGCACCCCGCGCTCCGGGTGTGCCTCGAGGACCGTCGTCTCCGGCGACGGACCACATCCAGCATCCGTCACCGCCAGTCCCGACGCTACACGCGGGACCGCCCCGATGCCGAGCGTTCAGCGGCCACCAGACGAGTCAGCGCGGACCGGTGAGGAACACCAGCCGGAACTTGCCGATCTGCACCTCGTCCCCGTTCGCCAGGACCGCGGTGTCGACCGGTTCCCGGTTGACGTAGGTGCCGTTGAGGCTGCCCACGTCCACGACCACGAACTCACCGCCCTCCCGGCGGAACTCGGCATGCCGACGCGAGACGGTGACGTCGTCGAGGAAGATGTCGCTCTCCGGGTGCCGGCCCGCGCTGGTGGTGTCCTGATCCAGCAGGAACCGGGACCCGGCATTCGGGCCACGCTTGACCACGAGCAGCGCCGACCCCCCGGGCAGCGCGTCGACACCCGCGACGGAGGGCTCCGGAGGGCTCTCCTGGAGTTCGGGCTCGGCGAGGAAGTCCGCCCGGAAGACCGAGGTCTGCTCGGGGGTCCGCTCCGGGGTCCGCTCCGGCGGGGTGCCGGGCCCCTCGTTCGTGCTCACCTGGGCTCCTCAGGGGACGGGAGTTGATCGGAGGACAACGTACCGTGCCGGTACGGGGCCACGCGTGCCCGCTGTGGGCCGGTGCCCGCCGCGGTCCGGCGACTACTCCTCGATGAGCTCCCGGTAGCCGCTGGAGTCCAGCAGGGACTCCAGCGAGCCCGAATCGGCCAGCCGGATCTCGATCATCCATCCATCCCCGTACGGGTCGGTGTTGACCAGCTCCGGAGACGAGTCGAGCTCGCCGTTGCTGGCCACCACCTCCCCCGCGAGTGGCACGAAGACGTCCGAGACGCTCTTCGTGGACTCGACCTCGCCCACCGCGTCTCCGGGCGCGACCGCCTGCCCCACCTCGGGCAGCCGAACGAACACCACGTCCCCCATCTGCTGCTGGGCGTAGTCCGTAATTCCGACCCGGACGGTGTCCGCGCCCGTTCGCTGCACCCACTCGTGCTCCGGGGTGTACTTCAAGTCCTCGGGGACCACTGGTGCTCCTCCCTCGACCTCAGGTGCCACGCCCGCCTGGTTGGCTGGCGAGCGTATCCTCCGGCGAAGCACCGCGCACTGCCGCCATGAACTGCACCAGGTAGAGCACGGCGGACCACACGTAGAGTGCCGCGCCCCACGCTGTGAACGCGTAGGCCAGCGGGCGGACGACGTCGCCGAGCGTGCCGGTCACTGCCTCGGCGAGCAGCAGCAGCGGGAAGGCGGAGAGCAGGTTGAAGGTGGCCGCCTTGCCGAGGTAGTGCACGTCGAAGGGGCCGTAGCCGTAACGCCGCAGCACCGGCAGGCACGCGGCAAGCACCATGTCGCGGCCGACCAGCACGCCGACCACCCACCACGGCAGGATGTCGCGCAGACCGAACGCCGCCAGAGTGGCCAACGTGTAGAGCCGGTCCACCGCAGGGTCGAGTACGGCGCCGAGCTTGCTGGACTGCTCCAGCCACCGCGCAAGCTTGCCGTCGAGCCAGTCCGTCGCGCCGCTGACCGCCAGCACCAACATTGCCAGCAGGTCCTGCTGCGGGCCCAGCAGCAGCCAGAGCAACAGCGGCGCGCCAGCCAGCCGCAGCAGGCTGAGCGCGTTGGGCACGGTGAGCACGCGGTCGACCTCGATGACCGCACGATAACTCACCCCGAGCGCCGGCCAGGTCAGCCGCCGAGCACCTGCCGGAGCAGGTGCATCGCCAGTGTGACGGACCGCTCGCGGATCTCCGCCCGGTCGCCCGGGAGCAGCGGGTCGCGGGCGAGCACCGAGCCCTCGGCTGTCACGACGCACAGGCACACGTATCCGACGGGCTTCGCCTCCGTGCCACCACCGGGGCCGGCGATGCCGGTGACGGCACATCCGACGTCGGCGTCGAAACACCGGAGTGCTCCGTGTGCCATCGCGTGGGCGACCTCGGGAGAGACCGCGCCGTGGCGCTGGACCAGCTCGGCCGGCACGTCCAGCAGCTTGACTTTCGCCTCGTCCGAGTAGGACACCACCCCGCCAGCCAGGTAGGCGGAGGACCCTGCGCGCTCGGTGAGCCGCCCGGCGAGCAGGCCCCCGGTGCACGACTCGGCGAGGCCGATCCGCCGGCCGGCGAGGAGCCCCGCGACATGGTCGTCGATCGAGCTGCCGTCGGAGCTGAACAGGTACCGGCCGTGCCTTCGGGTGATCTCCGCGACGAGCGCGTCGCGGGACTGCTGCCCCGAGGGCCGATGCCGGATCTCGACCTCGAGCTCGGCGCGCCGAAGGCAGGTGGTGATCTCCAGCGGCGACAGGTCGACGGTGGTGCTCCGCAGCGTCTCGGCGATCTCCGACTCCGGCAGCCCGAACAGCCGCAGCCGCACCGAGGAGTACGGGCCGGTGTGGGACAGCACTGCGCGCGCCGGAGCCGTCGCGAGCGCCGACTCCCACATCGACTGCAGCTCGCGGGGTGGGCCGGGAAGCACGATCACCACCGGGTCGGCCGGGACGACCAGCCCGGGCGCGGTGCCGGCGGGGTCGAGGGGGGTGGCACCGCGCGGCACCATCGCCTGCTTGCGGTTGGCTGCCCGCAGCGCCTCGGCGCCGAAGCGGGACAGGTGGGTGAACCTGGCGAGGATGGCCGCGATCCGTGCCTCCATCGTCTCGTCGAGCATGAGCTCGACCCCGGCGAAGCGGGCCACCACTTCCGCCGTGACGTCGTCGGCAGTGGGCCCGAGCCCCCCGCTGGTGACGATGAGGTCCATGCGCTGGGCGGCGAGGAAGCGCAGGGTCGCGTCCAGGTCCTCGGGCCGGTCGCCCACGACCATCAGGTGCGCCACCTCGACGCCGAGCTCGCCGAGCCGCTCGGCCATCCAGGGGCCGTTGCGGTCAGTGATCACTCCAGTGAGGAGCTCCGTTCCGGTGACGACGATCCCCGCCCGGATCTCCCGGCTCAACGCGCCTCGGAGTCGATCAGCAGCTCTCCGTCCAGCCGGGTCACTCGGAGCTCCCGCTGCTCAGTCCTGCCGTCATAGGTCACGTCCACCGGGACGGTCACGGAGCCGTCGTCGTTGGTCGTGACGCCTTGCGCATTGCGCGCGCTGACCTGCGAGTACTGTCCCCAGTACGCCCGAAAAGCCGCCATGTCGCCAAATGACATCCGGGCCCGGGGCGAGAGCATCCCCCATGCCGAGTCCAGGTCGTCCAGGCCGGTGTAATAGTCGATCACCAGCTGCCCGGCGGGACTGTATTCGATGGGGTTGGCGTCCGAGACGTCCGGCGTGGCCGGCTCCGGTGCCACCGACGGTTCCGCGGGCGCGGGTGGGGATGGCACCGACTGCTCCGCGGGTGGGGGTGCCACCGGTGCGGCGGCGGGCTGGTTCCGGCCCGCCGACAGCAGTTCCTCATCGCTGTCCCGGTCCACCAGCGCCACCACACCGATGCCGCCCAATGCGAGCAGTACGACCAGCAATGCGACCTCCAGCCTGGTCCGCTGGAGGCGACGGCCCTCGGCCGAGGACGTGCGACCCGAGGACGTGCGATCCGAGGACGTGCGATCCGGAGGCGTGCGACCTGGAGCGGGTGGCGGCGGCGCGACGCTCGGCCTGGCCACCGCGGTCGGCGTGGGCGCCGCGGTGTGCAGCAGCGTCCGGGGCGGTGAACCGCCGGACGCGCCAGCTCCCGGACCGGAGAGCAGGGACGGAGGCCGGGCTGCTCCGCTGCCCCGTGCGGCGGCGGCGAGGGCGGAGATCGCCTGCGCCATGTCCGGGCGCCGCGCGGGATCCTCGCGCAGCAGGTCCGTCAGCACCGATGCCAGCGACCCGGCCTGCCGCGGCGGGGCGACGTACCCCGCAGCCGCAGCGTGCAGCATGGCGAGCTGGTTCTGCGTCGTCCCGAACGGCGAGCGGCCCTCGACCGCAGCGTAGAGGGTGGCACCCAGGGAGAACACGTCGGACGCCGGAGTGGGCTCCTGCCCGCGGGCGACCTCCGGGGCCAGGTAAGCCGGGGTTCCGGCCATCATCCCGGTCTGGGTGAGGGTGGCGTCGCCCACGGCTCGGGACACCCCGAAGTCAGTGATCTTGGCGAGGCCGGTGTCGTCGATCAGGATGTTGCCGGGCTTCACGTCCCGGTGCACGATCCCCGCAGCGTGCGCAGCGGCCAACGCGGAGGCGACCTGGCTGCCGATCTCTGCGACGTCGGCCGCAGGCAGCGTGCCGCGCTCCGCCAGCACCGCTGCAAGGCTGCGCGAGGCCATGTACTCCAGGACCAGGCACGGCTCGCCCTGGTGCTCGGCGACGTCGAGCACCACGATGGCATTGGTGTGCTGCAGGCGGGCGGCGATGCGCGCCTCACGTAGCGTTCGCTGGTGCGCGTTGGCGGTCTCGCCGGCGGTAAGCCCCGGTTGCAGCAGCAGCTGCTTGATTGCGACCACCCGTTGCAGCCGCTCGTCACGGGCCCGCCACACCACTCCCATGCCGCCGCTGCCGATGCGGTCGAGCACTCGGTAGTGTCCGGCGATCACCTGACCCGTGTCGATGTCCGGTCACTCCTCGTCTGCACCGGGATACGCACCCGGCGGTCGCCTGCAGGGACGGTTCAAGTCTGGCCCCCAGTCTTTCAAATCTGGCCCGCAGTCTACGGATGGGTCACGGTCTGGCGAACCGGCCCGCCGTCCCGCGCCGTCAGTGGCGGGGCGAGACTCAGGTGCACGACCTTCGTGGTGGTCATCTCGTCAAGCAATTCGGGCCCGAAGCCGAACCCGGCGCCGCTGACACCCCTGGGTTGCGCCGCCCCGCCAGGTGCGCCGCCGAACACCGCGTTGACCTTCACGGTGCCCACCGGTAGCTCCCGCCACGCGCGCTGGGCGTGCTCCAGGCAGCGGGTGAGGACGGTCGCGGCGAGGCCGTGCTCGTCCTCGGCAGCGGCGGCTAGAGCGTGCTCGAAGCTGGGCACCACCTGCACCGGCGCGACCGGGCCGAAGGTCTCCTCGCTCAGCACGCGCATCCGGCGGGTGCAGCCGGTGAGCACCGTCGCCGGGTAGAAGGTACCGCCGTCCTCGGGAAGCGCTCCCCCGGTGTGCAGCTTGGCACCGCGAGCCACGGCGTCGCCCACCGAGGAATGCACCAGCTCGAGGTGGGCTCGATCCACTAGCCGCGCCATCCGGATGTCGTCCGGGCTCGCCGGGTCGGGCACCCGGTGGCGCGCCTGCTCGACGAGTGCCGCCACGAACTCCTCGGCCACCCGCTCGTGCACGAAGATCCGCTCCACGGACGTGCAGATCTGCCCGGCATTCGTGAAGGCGCCAACCGCGGCCTGCTCCGCCGCCCACCTCGGGTCGACGTCGCCGTCCACGACCAGCGCGTCATTGCCACCGTTCTCCCGCAGGACGGCGGCCCCGGTCCGCGCTGCTGCCTCCGCGATGCGGCGCCCGGTGGCCGTGCCGCCGACGTGCGCAACGAGGTCCACGCCGGGATGCGCGACCAGCGCGGCACCCACCTGCGGACCTCCGGGCACCCCGACCAGCACCCCGTCGGGAAGGTGGTGGGCGAGGAGGTCGGTGAGCACCATCCCGGTTCGCGGGCAGCGCTCGCTGGGCTTGTGCACCGCGGTGTTGCCGGTTACCACGGCGGCCCCGAGCAGTCCGCAGGCGATCGGGATCGGGTCGTTCCATGGCGTCATCGCCGCTATGACGCCACGGGGGCCGGGCACCATCATGTCGGTCGCATCCCAGCCGCCGAGCAGCGTGCGGCCCCGGGAGGACGCGGCGGTGTGCAGCGGACCGAGCTCGCCGTACTGGTCGAGGGTGTCCGCGGCCGCGTGCACGGAGCCCCGTGCCTCGTCGGGGAGCTTGCCCGTCTCGCCGTGCAGCAGCTCGGTCAGCTCCTCGGCGGCGGCGCGCACCGCGACCGCCGCTGCCCGCAACGCCTGACCGCGCTCGACAGGAGCGGTGCGTGCCCACGCCGGCTGGGCCGAACGGGCCAGCGCCACCGCACGCTGCGCGGCCTGGTGGGCCGCCTCGCCCGCCTGATCGAGCAGGCGAACGGCGTGCTGGCTCATCGCTGCCTCCAGGTCAGTGTCGCCTTCCGGGTACCCGCTACGCCCGAGAGCAACCGGCGCCCGCACCCGGAGGTGCCCGCAGCGAACCCGGGTGCAGCCGGTCGGGTCGGAGCGGGCACGATCGCACTCACGATGACGCTCACCGAGCAGCTGCCGACCGGCACCGATCCCGACGCCCTCTTCGACGCGTTCTCCTCGTGGACCGGGGACCAGGGGCTGGCACTCTACCCGACGCAGGCCGAGGCGCTCATCGAGGTCGTGTCGGGCTCGCACGTCATCCTCAGCACGCCTACCGGCTCGGGGAAGAGTCTGGTCGCCACCGGGGCGCATTTCACCGCGCTGGCCAGTGGCGTGCGGTCGTTCTACAGCGCTCCGATCAAGGCCCTGGTGTCGGAGAAGTTCTTCGCGCTGTGCGAGATCTTCGGTGCGAGATGCGTCGGGATGATGACCGGTGACTCCAGCGTCAACGCCACCGCCCCGATCATCTGCTGCACCGCGGAGATCCTCGCCAACCTCGCGCTGCGCGGCGGTGCCGCGGCAGACGTCGGCCAGGTGGTGATGGACGAGTTCCACTTCTACGCCGATCCGGACCGTGGGTGGGCGTGGCAGGTGCCGTTGATCGAGCTGCCGGACACCCAGTTCGTCCTCATGTCGGCGACCCTGGGCGATGTCAGCTTCTTCGAGGAGGACCTCACCCGGCGCACCGGCCGGCCGACCGCGGTGGTGCGTTCCGCGCAGCGCCCGGTGCCGCTGCTGCACTCCTACGTGACCACCCCGTTACACGAGACACTCGAGGAGCTCCTGTCCACCCAGCAGGCTCCCGTGTACGTCGTGCACTTCACCCAGGCCGCGGCGGTGGAGCAGGCCCAGGCGCTGATGAGCATCAACGTCTGCAGCCGGGCCGAGAAGGACGCCATCGCCAAGCTCATCGGTGCCTTCCGATTCACGGCGGGTTTCGGACGCACGCTGTCGCGCCTGGTCCGCCACGGGATCGGCGTCCACCACGCCGGGATGTTGCCCAGGTACCGGCGGCTGGTCGAACGGCTCGCGCAGGCCGGCCTGCTCAAGGTCGTCTGCGGGACGGACACGCTCGGCGTCGGGATCAACGTGCCGATCCGGACCGTGGTGTTCACTGCCCTGGCGAAGTACGACGGGGTCCGCACCCGTCACCTCAAGGCCCGGGAGTTCCACCAGATCGCGGGCCGCGCGGGACGAGCCGGCTATGACACCGTGGGCGCTGTCGTCGTGCAGGCCCCCGAGCATGTGGTGGAGAACGAGAAGGCCCTGGCGAAGGCCGGGGACGATCCCAAGAAGCGCCGTAAGGTGGTCCGCAAGAACGCCCCCGAGGGGTTCGTATCGTGGAGCGAGCAGACCTTCGACCGGCTGGTTGCCGCCGAGCCGGAGCCGCTGACGTCCAGCTTCGCGGTGAGCCACGCCATGCTGCTCAACGTCCTCGACCGGCCGGGGGACGCCTTCGCCGCGATGCGGCACCTGCTGACCGACAACCACGAGGATCGTCCCGCCCAGCGCCGGCACATTCGCAGCGCCATCGCCACGTACCGCGCGTTGCTGGCCGCTGGGGTCGTCGAGCGCCTCGACGAGCCCGACGAGGAGGGCCGAACGGTCCGGGTCACCGTCGACCTGCAGCTCGACTTCGCCCTCAACCAGCCGCTCTCACCCTTCGCACTCGCCGCCATCGAGCTGCTCGATCGGGAGTCCCCCAGCTACGCGCTCGACGTGCTCTCGATCATCGAGTCCACCCTGGATGATCCGCGGCAGGTGCTCTCCGCGCAGCAGTTCAAGGCCCGCGGAGAGGCAGTCGCGGCGATGAAGGCCGACGGGATCGAGTACGACGAGCGGATGGAGCTGCTCGACGAGGTAACCCACCCGAAGCCACTGGCCGAGCTGCTCGACGCAGCGTTCGAAACCTACCGGCGCGGTCACCCGTGGGTCGCCGATCACCACCTCTGCCCCAAGTCGGTGATCCGGGACATGTACGAGCGCGCGATGACCTTCGTGGAGTACGTCGGGCACTACGGGCTCGCCCGGTCCGAGGGCCTGGTGCTGCGTTACCTGGCCGACGGGTACAAGGCGCTGCGACAGACAGTGCCCGACGAGGCGAAGACCGAGGACCTCACCGACCTCGTCGAGTGGCTCGGCGAGCTGGTGCGCCAGACCGACTCGAGCCTGCTCGACGAGTGGGAGCAGCTTGCGAACCCCTCCGCGGTGCCGGCCGCCGCCACGCTCGACGATCGGCCGCCTGCGGTCACCACCAACGCCCGGGCGTTCCGGGTGCTGGTCCGCAACGCCCTGTTCCGCCGCGTGGAGCTGGCGGCGCTGCGGTGCTGGGACGAGCTCGGTGAGCTCGACGCCGCCTCCGGCTGGGACGCGGAAGCCTGGGCGGCTGCGCTCGAGCCGTACTTCGCCGAGCACTCCGACATCGGCACCGGTCCGGACGCCCGCGGCCCGGCACTGCTGATCATCGAGGCGCAGCCGCAGCGGTGGACCGTCCGGCAGATCCTCGACGACCCCGCCGGTGACCATGACTGGGGAATCACCGCCGAGGTGGACCTCGCCGTCTCGGATGAGGCCGGCATCGCTGTCCTGAGCGTCACTGCCGTCGACCGGTTCTGAGCCCCCAGTTCTGATCTCGGAGCTCGCTCAGTCGACGGGTGTGGGCGGCGGACGCGAGCGTTACGTGAAGAGCGGTGCGCCCAGCATCGACAGTGCCGGGTCGGTGGCTTCGGTGACCCCGGTGGGCGCCAGCAGCTCCGTGGCGGGCTGCAGGACCGGCGCCACGGGTCCTTCCGGCTCGTCGTCGGGGTCCACGGGTTCGACCGCGGGGGGAGTGTCCGGCGAGACGACAACCGCGTTCTCGACCGGTGCTGCCGGGACTGCTTCGGAAGGTGCCACCGAGCCATCCGTGTCGCGGTCGAGCGAGCCCTCATCTGACTGTCCGGTCCCGGTGCCCGGAACGGCCAGTCCACCGTCGATGAGAGGATGGACAGCCGACGCAAGCGCAGTGGGCGTGGCCACCACGGATGCGCCCCCCCGGTACGGGCCGGCTGCCGCGCCCTGAATCGCGAACGGTTCCGGCAGCGCGGCGGCCGGCCGGGGAGCGAGCGAGCCGTCCCCGCTGACGACGGCGTTGGCCACCAGGGATGTGCAGGCCAGTAGCATGCCCATGGCGAGGTCCCGGGCGCGGACAGCTCCGCCGACGCGGGTGGGATAGGGCACGAGGACCGTCTGACGGGGGTGCCGGACGAGCCGGACCTGCTTTCGTCGGGCGCCGCACATCAACGTCTTGGACGGGGCGAGTGTGGACGTCGTCCTGCTGAGCGCGGTGGGGTTCCAGACCTGGCACGGCCCGGTCGCGGGGCGGGTGACGCGAGCCCACGCGATCACGATGTGGACGGGGGGTCCCGAGCCTCGGCTATGACGTCGCGTAGCCATCGCACTCCCATCCCGCACCTAGGGGTGGACCCCGACAGCCCAACCCCCGCGGAAGACTACAGTCTGCCACTTGCAAGGACCAGTCGCCGGCTCCAATCGTGCCCTCTCGTGTCAATCATCGGCCTGGGAAGGGAGCGGGAACAGCCCCCGGGAGCGGGAACATCTGCTGTCGCGTCGACGCTGGAACTGTCGAGGCCGGACTTCGGGGACACCGGCTAAATGCTCCGTTTACCCTCGCCTCCACCATGGGAACCTCACTGGTGACCTCTCCGTTCACCGAACTGCGGGACCGCCTGCCCGGCCTGATGCTGCGCGACCAGCGCCGGCTGCGGCGGCGGCTGGAAGGTGCCCGCAAGGTGCGCGATCCCGCGGCCCAGGAGGCCGCCTTCACCGAGATCGGCACCGCCCTGGCGGAAGCGGAGCAGCGCTTGGCGCGGCGGCGCGGCGGCGTGCCGGACATCCGCTACCCGAAGGAGCTACCGGTCAGCGGACGCCGCGACGACATCGCCATCGCGATCCGCGACTCCCAGGTGGTGATCGTCGCCGGGGAGACCGGCTCCGGCAAAACGACCCAATTGCCCAAGATCTGTCTCGAGCTGGGCCGCGGGGTGCGCGGGCAGATCGGGCACACCCAACCCCGGCGGTTGGCCGCGCGCACCGTCGCCGAACGGATCTCCGCGGAGCTCGGCACCCCGCTCGGCAGCACGATCGGCTGGAAGGTGCGCTTCACCGACCAGGTGGGCGAGGACACCCTGGTCAAGGTGATGACCGACGGCATCCTGCTCGCGGAGATCCAACACGACCGGCTGCTGCGCCAGTACGACACGCTGATCATCGACGAGGCGCACGAGCGCAGCCTCAACATCGACTTCCTGCTCGGCTACCTCAAGCAGCTGCTGCCCCGGCGCCCCGACCTAAAGGTGATCATCACCTCGGCGACGATCGACCCAGGACGCTTCGCGACGCACTTCGGCAGCGACGCCGGCCCTGCTCCCGTGGTGGAGGTGTCCGGGCGCACCTATCCGGTCGAGGTCCGCTACCGGCCCCTGCAGGACGACCGCGGGCAGGACGACACGGCTCCCGAGCTCGACAAGGACCGGGACCAGACGCAGGCGATCCTCGACGCGGTCTCCGAGCTCGCCGCCGAGGGACCGGGGGACGTGCTGGTGTTCCTCTCCGGCGAGCGGGAGATCCGCGACACCAACCAGGCGCTGGCCGCGCTGTCCCTACCCGACACCGAGATCCTGCCGCTCTACGCCCGACTGTCGACCGCCGAGCAGCATCGGGTGTTTGCCCCGCACCGCGGCCGGCGCATCGTGCTGGCGACCAACGTCGCCGAGACGTCGCTGACCGTGCCGGGGATCAGGTACGTCATCGACCCGGGGACGGCGCGCATCTCCCGCTACAGCCAACGGCTGAAGGTGCAGCGGCTGCCCATCGAGCCGGTGTCCCAGGCTTCGGCGAACCAGCGCAAGGGCCGCTGCGGGCGCACCGCAGACGGCATCTGCATCCGGCTGTACACCCAAGCGGACTTCGAGTCCCGCCCGGAGTTCACCGACCCGGAGATCCTGCGGACCAACCTGGCGTCGGTCATCCTGCAGATGACCACGCTGGGGCTGAGTGACCAAGACCTGGGTGACGTGGCCGCATTCCCCTTCCTCGATCCGCCGGACCGGCGCCAGGTCGCCGACGGGGTAGCGCTGCTCCAGGAGCTCGGCGCGCTCGATCCCTCCGAACCGGACCTCCGCAAGCGGCTGACTCCCGTCGGACGCATTCTCGCTCAGCTCCCGGTTGACCCGCGGCTGGCCCGCATGGTACTGGCGGCCGATCGCAACGGCTGCCTGCAGGAGGTGCTGGTCATCGCGGCCGCGCTGTCGATCCAGGACCCTCGTGAGCGTCCCGACGAGGCGCAGCAGGCGGCCGACGAGGCGCACCGCCGCTTCGCCGACCCGACCTCGGACTTCCTCGCCTATGTCAACCTGTGGAACTACCTGGGCGAGCGGCAGCGCGAGCTCTCGTCCAACCAGTTCCGCACGCTGTGCAGGGCGGAGTACCTGCACTACCTGCGAGTGCGCGAGTGGCAGGATCTGCACGGCCAGCTCCGGCAGGTGGCCAGGGACCTCGGGATGTCTCTCGGGATGTCCCAGAGCGGCACCGCCGCCGACCCGGAACGGGTGCACCAGTCGCTGCTGACCGGGCTGCTCTCCCACATCGGCGTCAAGGCCGGCGAGAAGAACGACTACCTCGGGGCGCGCGGTGCGCGGTTCGCCGTCTTCCCCGGGTCCGCGCTGTTCCGCAAACCCCCGCGCTGGGTGATGGCGGCTGAGCTGGTGGAGACGTCCCGGCTGTGGGGGCGAGTCGCGGCCCGCATCGAGCCGGAGTGGGCGGAGACGCTGGCGCCGCACCTGGTGAAGCGGACGTACAGCGAGCCGCACTGGGAGCGCAACTGCGGCGCGGTGATGGCGTACGAGAAGGTGACGCTCTACGGCATCCCGATCGTCACCGGCCGCAAGGCCGGCTACGCCCGGGTGGATCCCGAGCTGTGCCGGGAGCTGTTCATCCGCCGCGCCCTGGTGGAGGGCGACTGGACCACGCAGCACCGGTTCTTCGCCGAGAACCGCGCGCTGCTCGCCGACGTGGAGGAGCTGGAGGACCGGGCCCGACGCCGCGACATCCTCGTCGACGACGAGACGCTGTTCGACTTCTACGACCGCCGGGTCGGCGCGGAGGTGGTCTCGGCCTGCCACTTCGACAGCTGGTGGAAGCAGGTCCGGCGAACGCAGCCGGACCTGCTGACCTTCGACACCTCGATGCTGATCAACCCGTCGGCCGGCGAGGTGAGCGAGCGCGACTACCCGGACACCTGGCACCAGGACGGGTTGACACTGCCGCTGTGCTACGCGTTCGAGCCGGGCACCCGCGCCGACGGCGTGACCGTGCAGATCCCGCTGCCGGTGCTGAACCAGGTCTGCGGGGACGAGTTCAGCTGGCAGGTGCCGGGCCTGCGGGAGGAACTGGTGACCACGCTGATCCGGTCGTTGCCCAAGCCGCTGCGCCGGCACTTCGTCCCCGTCCCCGACCACGTCCGGGCCGTGCTGGCGAAGATGGAACCGAATAACGAGCCGCTGCTCGACGCGCTGGAGCGTGCGCTGCACGAGCTGTCCGGCGTACACGTGCCGCGGGACGCCTGGCAGCTCGACCGGGTGCCCGAGCACCTGCGGACCACCTTCCAGGTGGTGGACGAGCAGCAGCGGGTGCTCGCGGAGGGCAAGGATCTCGGCGCGCTGCGGGAGCGGGTGAAGCCCCACCTGCGGGAAACGCTCTCCGCCGCGGCGAGCGGGCTCGAGCAGCGCGGGCTGCACAGGTGGAGCATCCCCGCGCTGCCCCGCACCCACCAGCAGGAGCGCGGCGGCCATCTGGTGACGGCCTACCCCGCGCTGGTCGACGAGGGCGACAGCGTCGCCGTCCGGGTGTTCGACACCCCCGGTGAGCAGCAGCTCGTCATGTGGCGGGGCACCCGCCGGCTGCTGCTGCTGACCGTGCCCGCACCCGTCAAGCTGGTCCAGCGCGGTCTCGACGTCGACGCGAAGCTGACGCTGAGTCTCAACCCGCACGGCAGCGTCGCGGCGCTGCTGGAGGACTGCGTCAACTGCGCGGCGGACGAGATGATCGCCGCGTGCGGCGGACCGCCCTGGGACGAGGCCGGATTCGCGCGGCTTCAGGACACCGCCCGCATCCGGCTGGGACCCACCGTGGCCGACATCGTCGCCCGGGTGCAACGGGTGCTTGTGGCCGCCCGCGACGTCGAGGAGCGCCTCGCGGCGATGCCCCGGCACGCTCCGGCGGAGTCGCTTGCCGACATCCGGGCGCAGCTGGCCGGGCTGGTCTTCCCCGGCTTCGTCACCGCCACCGGGCGGGCCCGACTGCCCGACGTGGTGCGCTACCTGCGGGCCGCCCTGCGCCGGCTGGAGACGCTGCCGAGCAACCCGCAGCGCGACCGGGACTGGATGCTCGCGGTCCAGGAGGTGGCGCGGGAGTACGAGCAGCTCCGGCAGGAGGTGCCCGCCGGGGAGGGCCTGCGGCGGATCCGGTGGATGATCGAGGAGCTGCGGGTCAGCTACTTCGCGCAGGGACTCGGCACCGCGCACCCGGTGTCGGAGCAGAGGATCCACCGGGCGATGGACGAGCTGACCGTCGCCTGACAACGCCGAAGCGACGCACCGACCGCCGAAATCGCTGGTGCATTCTGGCAATATCACGCCACCGCCGCTAGCTCGATCGACAGCCGCTAGCCCACCCAGCACCCTCCTCACTGTCTCGGGAAGACGGTCCCGGAAGTGTGGGCTCGACCGTGAGTAACCTCTTTCCAGCGATCCTACTACTGACAGCTGACCTACCTGGTCGCTTCCAGGTGCTCGAGGATGAGGGGGAACACATCGCGGGAGGCCCGCTTGCCGAATATGCAGTCGATATGGCCATAATTCGGGATCACGTGGCGCCGGTAGAGCTGCGGGCCGTTGTGCTGCTGCAAGAGCTCCAGCGTGTGCGCAGTGCTCTCGGGTAGGAAGCAGGAGTTCTCCTGGCCATGGATGAATGTGATCGGGACGGCCAGCCGCTCCAGGTGCGGAAGGTAGACGTCTGCACTTCCCGCTGAGCTTCCGGACCGGTCTCCGGGTACTCGCCCGGCACCAGCTCCTTGCCCCGCTCCAGCAGGCACACCCGCCGTCCGGCCCGAGCCAGGCGGGAAGCCGTGGTGGGCTCCGCCGTAGCCGGAGCCCACCACGACCACCTCGTAGTGGCCCTTCAGGTCCGTGACAGGGGACGACAGACGAACGATCAGCACAGCTTCCGCCTCTCGCACGCACGGGTCATCCCCCGGCAAGAGGACGAACAACGTCTCCTACGTACATCGCACCATCCACTGCTGGTGCTACGCGAGGTGATTTGGAGGGCTTGGCGCCGGTACGACCGGGATGGAGGACAGCAGCCAGGCAGCTAGATCAAGCTGGCGACCTGAACGACGTCCATCGGATCGATCAGGTACCCCTTCGCCTCATGGGACTTGACCACCGCTTCCACGTCGGGAGCCTCCGAAAGGCAGTACCCCTGCCCGTTGACCGCCACGAAGACGCTCAGCAACCGGACGCCGAAGTCGTCCGGAGCTTCGGCCTTCATCTGGGCCCTCATCGCCTCCACGGCCTCCTCCGTCAACGAGGCATGGGCAAGGGGGTGTTGATCGAAGAACTGCGGCACCGACTTCTCCCTCCGGAGGCTGGACTTGGCTCTGCGAGCCCACGACGCATCTGCATCAGGCAGGCACCTCGTAGCCGAAAGCCGACGAGCGGAGCTCCGTTCGGCAGCACCGCGACGCCGGCTTCCGACTCAACGAGGCGTCACTACGTCTAGTCTCCTGGAACGGGACGACGCCCAACTTGGCCCTCGGACGCGTCCTCTCCCCCGGCGAACGTCCCGCCCTTACGGCCAGTCTGCGAAGCCGCGCCCCCTTCCACACCTGGATCCGACTGCCCCTCGGTCGAGCCCTGGTTGGCCCCCCGGTCTGCTACGTGCTGCTTGTAATCCTCTGCTGAGACGTTTGGTGCCTCGTGCTCGTGCTGCTCCTCGTAGCTCGGCATCTCCGGGGGGTCGTTCTGGGTTTCCGGATTGGGCTGAATGTCCTGCGGATTCTGGCTCCGCTGCTCGGCCCGCTCCCGGGGGGTCTCGGCCATCTGACGCTCCTTCCCACTTGGGTGTACGGGCTTACGGGATACCCCGGCACGGCTGGCTGTATGCAGGCCTTCCCGAACTTCTTTCCCACGACCCTGCGGAAGCGCCCGCGCTACGACCTCGTCCGGTGCTGTGCGGTGAGATCCGTCCGACCTCCCTGCTCACCCCATCCTCACCCAGGCGCTGCGAGCATCGACGTCCGCACCCGTCGCAAGGAGGAGTTGTGCCGCTGGCCGTGCACCGCAGCGCCCCACTGCTGGCACTGCTCGCCGCGCTGCTGACCGGCTGCACCGTCGGGCCGTCCGACCGCCCACCGGTGGCGGTGCGGGACGCGGGCGCGCCGGGAGCCAGGCCCCTGCCACCGCCGATGCCGTCGCCTTCGGTCACTCCGGCGTCCCCCGGGCGCTACGACCCGGCCACCCTGCCGTGGCAGGACTGCACCGCCACCCTCGCCCCCGCGCTGGGCCCGGCAACATCACCGGCCACACCACCGCGCATCGACTGTGCCGACCTGTGGGTGGACACCGATCTCGCGATCCCCGGTCTCGGCGGCTCGGTGCGTCTCGACGTCAGTCGGGTGGGGTCGGGACCCGCTCCCCTGGTGGTGCTCGGCGAAGCCGGCGGTGAGGTCGGCACCGTCCGGGCTGCCCGGCTCGCCGGGCAGCTCCCCCCCGCGGTGCTCGAGGAGTACACCCTCGTCGGCCTCGCCCGCCGGGGCACCGGGCCGAGCAGCCCGATCGACTGTGTTCCGCCCGGCACCCGGGCGGACATCATCGGGGCGGTCCCCGACCCGGTAGGGCCTGAGCAGCTCGACGGCCTGCTCGACATCACCAGCACCGCGATCCAGACCTGCGTGCAGGAACTCAACCAGTTGCTGACCGCGATCGACTCGGTATCGACGGCCGGCGACCTCGAGCAGCTCCGGATGGTGCTCGATGCGCCGGTGCTCAACCTGCTCGTGCTCGGTGAGGCTTCCCGCTCAGCGGTGTCCTTCTTGCAGCGCTACCCCGCCTCGGTCGGCCGGGTCGTGCTGGACGGCGCTCCCGACCCCACCCTGGACCTCGTCGGCACAGCCGAGGCCGAGGCCCGAGCCGCCGAGCAGGGCTTCGACGCTTTTGCCGCCGACTGCGTCTCCCGGGGGTGTCCACTCGCCCCGGACCCCCGGCAAGCCCTGGTCGACCTGGCCGCCTCGCTGCGGACGGAACCACTGTCCTCGGACGCACACCGGATCACCTCGGGGACCGCCCACCAAGCCGTGCTCGAGGAGCTCGGTGACCCGCAACGCTGGATTGAGCTGGCTGAGGCCCTGGACGCCGCCAGCATGGGCAATGGCAACGGGATCGCGGTGCTGGTGGAACCGCTGATCACCGGCATCGCGGGGCTGCCCGCCCGGTTCGACCCGGGGCTTGCCACCCGGTGCAACGACAGTGCAGTCCGGGTGCCGCCGGAGCGTGCCGAGCAGCTCGTGGAAGAGTGGGGCGGACGGTACCCGCTCTTCGGCGCGCTCTTCGCACAGCGGCTGCTGCTGTGCAGCGCCTGGCCGGTGCCCGCCGAGCCCACCCAGGGTGGCCGAGCCAGCTCGGCTCCCCCGGTGCTGGTGATCGCCACCGAGGGTGACCCGCGCACCCCGGCCGAAGGCACTCGACGCACCGCCAACGCACTGTCCTCGGCGGTGCTGGTCAACTGGCAGGGCCGCGCGCACGGGGCGGTGGGAGCCAGCCCGTGCGCCAACGATGTGGTGACCCGCTATCTCGTCGATGCTCAGCTGCCGGTGCAGGCCACGCTCTGCCCGCCATAAAGGCCCCAGGCCACAAAAGCCCCACCGCGAAAGCCTCAATGTGAAAGCACTGGGCCAACCAGGTTTGGGTTCTGGGCGGAGCGGATAGCTCAGGCGCAGCTGTGACACCAGTACCTGCCGCCGCGACCCGAAGGGACGGTGAACCCGTGCGCGTTGTGGTCTTGGGCGCCACCGGCAACGTCGGAACCAGCGTGGTCCAGTCGCTGGCCGCTGAGCCTGAGGTCACCTCGGTGCTCGGGGTGGCCCGCCGACTGCCCGATTGGCAGGTGCCGAAGACGCGGTGGGTCGCCGCCGACGTGACCAGCGACGACCTCGTCGCACAGCTCCGCGGCGCCGATGTCGTGGTGCACCTGGCCTGGCTGATCCAACCCACCCACGACCCCCGTCTGACGTGGCGGGTCAATGTGCTGGGCAGCGTCCGGATACTCCGCGCGGTCGCCGAGGCCAGGGTGCCCGTGCTGGTCTACGCCTCCTCGGTGGGGGCGTACTCGCCGGGGCCCAAGGACAGAGCCGTCGACGAGAGCTGGCCGACCCACGGGCAGCCGACGGCTGCTTACACCCGGGAGAAGGCTTACCTCGAACGATTGCTCGACACCTTCGAGCGGGAGCACCCGGATCGGCGGGTGGTGCGGCTGCGACCGGGATTCATCTTCAAACGGGAGGCTGCCTCCCAGCAGCGCCGGCTGGGCATCGGCCCGTTGCTGCCCCTGCCGGTGGTACGTCCGGGCCTGGTCCCGGTCCTGCCGGACCTGCCCGGGCTCCGGTTCCAGGCCGTGCACTCCCTCGACATCGGCGACGCCTACCGGCTGGCCGCCATTCGTCCGGTCCGCGGCGCGTTCAACCTTGCCGCCGAGCCCGCGCTCGACATGTCCCAGCTGGCGCGACTGCTCGACGCCAGGACCATCCGCGTTCCCACGATAGGAGTTCGGGCCGCTCTCGCCACGGCCTGGCATCTACACCTGGTGCCCGCCTCCCCCCAGCTGCTGGATGCGGTGCTGCAGCTACCGATCATGGACGTCACCCGAGCGCGCGACGAGCTCGGCTGGACGCCCCGGCACAGCTCCCTCGACGCGGTCCGGGAGTTCCTCGATGGACTGCGCGCGGGTGACGGCATGCGCACCCCGCCGCTGTCGCCGCACACTTCTGGGCCGTGGCGTATCCAGGAGATCAGGACCGGGGTGGGGCAGCGACCCTGAGCTCAGCCCCTGTACATCGGTCCCACGCACATCGGCGCTGCCCATCCACTGTGGGAGTACTCAGCCCAGTTGACGGTGAGGCTGAGCGTGCGGCGGAAGTGGGTCCACGCCAGGCCTGGCAGACGGCTCTGGGACACGTACTCCGGGATCGTCACCTGGTAGCCCGAGAGCCAGACGTAGGGGACGCTCTTCCCGTCCATCGCCCGGGCCCACCGCGGAAAGTGGGCTGCTGCAGCGAGGATCTCGGCGTGCGCCGAGTCCCTGCCCCGGAAGTTGCCCGGGCGGATGTGCTTCCCCGGCTCCCAGTGGGCGCCCAGGTCGACGGTCACCCGGCGGACACCGAACCGATGAACGATGCCGTCGAGCAGGCGCACCGGCTTGGGGTGGCTCTGCCACGTGTCCCAGTACCAGTCCCACGCCCAGGCGTTGGGCTGCCGGTCCGCGGCCACCTTCCACAGTTCGTGGCATGTTCGTCGGACACCGTTCATCTTGTCGTTCTCGTCCAGATAGACGGCGATGAGGTCGACGACGAGTGGGTCGGTGTGGCTGCGTGGGATCAGGTCAATCGAGTCTAGATCATCAGTGCTGATCCCCCACTTCCGCTCCTTGTTCCACCGCCGGATGTTGGCGAGCTGCTCGACGAGGGAGACGAACAGGTCCGCTGGCGGTGCTGGTCTCGCCACCGTCGGCTGCAGCAGCTCCGGTCCGCGAGGCACCGGTCGACGGTTGTCCATACCTGCTGACTACCCGGTTGCGCTCCACGCCGCAACCGCTTCACGCGGGGTGCACGTCGAACTGGGTCACTTCATGCTCGACGGTGGCGCATTGTCGCTGCTGCGCGTCATACCGAGGCGCCCTCGTCGGGCACGCAGTGCGTCATGGTCAGCCCCTCGACGTCTCGTTCTACGCGAAGAAGTTGCTGACGTGTAGTTCACCAGGTGCGTTGCCCCCATCGCGGGCGGCCTCGGAGGAGTCCCGGCCACCGATCACCGTGGAGAAGCGAACAGCCAGGTCGGTGCACTTGCCCGCCTCGGCGAACACCTTTCCCGGGTGTAGCGCCCGATGGGCTCGTCGCCCCACGTTCCGCGAAGTACCCGTAGGCCACCGCGCCGCGGGCATGCACCACGCGCTCGGGGATCCGTTCCCGGTCGAAGTGGCTGATCTTCTCCAGGAACTGGTAGTTCTCCAGCGTCGCCGGGCCCTGCGGGCCGATCGTCCGCTGGTTCTGGTTGTCGTAGACCGGGTGCCCCTGCCGGCTTGTCAGCACCCGCTGGGGGCCCTGGGTGGGGGAACCCATGCTGCCGGCATTGCTCAGTCTACTGACTTGGACTACCGCAGGCCGGCCTGGTCAACCGTCCCGGCGGTCTCGCCGGACCACGTCACTTCATCTTCTTGACAACGCTCGGATCACGTCGGACCTTCACCAGGCTGGCCACGGTGGTGATCGTCAGGACACCCACGATCACCGTGAGCGACAGCCCGATGCCCACCGTCGGCACCGGCAACGGCTCCCCCCCGTTGAGGAACGGCAGCTCGTTGGTGTGCAGCGCCTCGAGGATCAGCTTTATCCCGATGAACCCGAGGATGACGGCGAGACCGATCGACAGGTACACCAGCTTGTTGAGCAGACCGCCGAGCAGGAAGTACAGCTGCCGCAAGCCCATGAGGGCGAAGGCGTTCGCGGTGAACACCAGGTACGGCTCCTGGGTGAGGCCGAAGATCGCGGGGATGGAGTCCAGCGCGAAGAGCAGGTCGGTCGAACCGATCGCGATCATCACGACCAGCATCGGTGTCACCCAGCGCCTGCCGTCTATCTTCACTGTCAGCTTGGTGCCGTGGTACCGCTTGGTCACCGGGAGCACCGTGCGCAGCATGCGCAGGAGCCGGTTCTCGGTGAACTCCTCGTCCTCGGACTGCCGGGCGAGCTTCCAGCCCGTGTAGATGAGGAATGCGCCGAACACGTAGAAGACCCAGCTGAACCGCGCGATCGCCGCGGCGCCGAGGGCGATGAAGATCCCCCGCATGATCAGCGCCAGCACGATGCCGATGAGCAGCACGCGGTGCTGGTGGATCGCCGGCACCGCGAATGTGGTCATGATGATGACGAAGATGAACAGGTTGTCCACCGACAGTGAGTACTCAGTGATCCATCCGGCGAAGAACTCGGCCCCGTACTGGCCGCCGGCGAGGACCCAGACACCGATGCCGAAGACCACCGCGCATCCGATGTAGAAGACGACCCACCGGCTCGCCTCCACGAGCTTCACCTCGTGCGGGTGCCGATCGACGATGAACAGGTCGAGCGCGAGGAGGACGGCCAGCCCGCCCAGCGTGACGAGCCACACCCAGGTGGGGACATTCATGCAGGGACCTCTCCGGGAGACGGCACGTGCGTCGATCACCGGAGGTCTCTCCCACCGGGTGGTCCGGTCGACGGCACCGGGTCCGCACTGCAAGATGAAGAAGCGCGATCCGTGATGACGATGCCGCCGCGAAGGAATACTCCCCTCCACGAACCCACCTAGTCTTGCCCAATGCATGCGGCGACACCACCCGGGGGTGCTGATCGGCCCGAGTGTCGCCGGTGCGCTCCCCGCTGACGTCGGCGATCGGGACGGCGTCGACGTCATCCGTTAGGGTTTCACGGGGCCGAGCCGACACCTGAGTCTGAGGAGAACAGGACCGTGATGGCCAACGACCGTGATCATTCGGCCCCGCCCGGGGTGGACACCAGCGTGGCGCACTCCGCGCGGGTGTATGACTGGTGGCTGGGCGGCAAGGACAACTTCCCCGCGGACCGCGCGATGGGGCAGGCGTTCATCAGCACGATCCCCAGCATCCGCGCCATGGCTCAGGAGAACCGGAAGTTCCTCGGCCGCGCGGTCCGGCACCTGGTGAACGACGCAGGGATCCGGCAGTTCCTCGACATCGGCACCGGGATCCCCACCGAAGGCAATGTCCATGAGGTCGCCCAGGACCTCGCCCCGGACGCGCGGGTGGTCTACGTCGACAACGACCCCATCGTGCTCGCGCACGCGCGGGCGTTGCTGGTCAGCGGGAACCGCGGCCAGACTGCCTATATCCACGCCGACCTCAACGATCCCGAGCGGATCCTCACCGACCCGGCGCTGACCCGCACTCTGGACCTGGACCAGCCGGTCGGGCTGATGATGGTGGCGATCCTGATGCTGCTCAGCGACGCCGAGAACCCCTGGGCGAAGTCCCGCGCGTTGATGGACGCGCTACCCTCGGGCAGCTACGTCACGATCACCCACCCCGGACGGGACTTCGATCCCGAGGCTATGGCCGCTATCGAAGCCGCCGCCGCCCAAGGGAACCTGACGATGGTGCCCCGGGTCCGCGAGGAGGTGGCCCGCTTCTTCGCAGACTGGGAGCTCATCGATCCCGGCCTGGTTCCCGTCAAGGCATGGCGTCCCCCGGTCGAACCGGTCCCCCGCCCGCATGCGGCCTATTACTGGGCCGGGGTCGCCCGCAAACCCTGAACCCGCAACGTGGCGGGCCGCTGGTCGGGGTCACAGCTCATCGAGGAGCTCGCGCAGCATGTCCAAGGTGGCGGCCGGGGACGCGGCCTGGACGCAGAGCCGTTCCATGACCGCGAGGTAGTGGTCGACGTCGGTTCTCTTGTCCAGGTACAGGGCGCTGGTGAGTTGCTCGAGGTAGACGATGTCGGGCAGTTCGGTCTCGGTGAACCGCAGGATGGTGAACGGGCCTCCGGCGGCGGCGTGCCCACCGGAGCTGTCCGGCACCACCTGCAGCGTCACGTTCGGCAGCTCGCTCACCTCGAGCAGATGCGCGATCTGGGCCCGCAGCACCGGTCGACCGCCGATCGGACGGCGCAGCACTGCCTCGTCCACCACTGCCCACACCATTGGGGGGCGTGGGCCGGCAAGGATCTGTTGCCGGCGCAGGCGTAGCTGGACGCGGCGCTCGATCTCCTCGTCCGGCGCGTCCGGGTGCCCGAGCCGGATCACCGTGCGGGCACCGTCCTCGGTCTGCAGCAGGCCGTGCACGAACTGGGCTTCGTAGCTGCGGATCACCGACGCCGCCTGCTCCAGGCCGAGGCACGTCTCGAACCAGGACGGCAGCACGTCGCCGTACTGGTGCCACCACCCCGGGGCGTTGGCCCGGCGCGCGAGATCGAGGAACGCATCCCGGTCCGGCCCGTTTCCCACCCCGTACAGGGCAAGCAGGTCGGCGACGTCGCGTTCCTTGAATCCCACCCGGCCCAGCTCCAGGCGACTGATCTTCGCGTGCGAGGCGCGGATGGCGTATCCGGCGTCCTCGCGGGTGATGCCGCTTGCTTCACGCAGCCGGCGCAGATGGGTGCCCAGCCCGATTCGCAGCACCGTGGGTCCACCCCCCGAGCCAGCTCCCAGCAGCACCGGGTGCGGGTCGCCCTGACCTGCTGCGGTCATGGCCTCTCCCCCCGGGGTGACATCCGTGGGAACAACGGTGGCACCCGCCGGAACTGTGGCGACCAGTGACCCCGGCGTGGGTCGCTATCAGTCACCTCTGCTGTCCGCCATGATCACGACAGATCAGGTCGTCGAACTCGCCGTCCTTCACTCCGGCCACGAACACAGCGATCTCCGCCCAAGTATATACCAGGGTGGGCCCGGCAGGGAACCGGGAGTGGCGCACCCCGACGCCGGCCGAACCGAGGTCCGCGACCTCGACACAGCTGCCGCTCGGGTTGCTGTGCCGGCTCTTTCGCCAGCGCACACCCCGCGCCTCCGCTGCCTGCTCACCGTTGTCGCTCTGCTGCATCATGGGTGCCTCTCCGCCCCTGACCGGCGCCACAGCGTTGGAATCGCCGCCTCCACGTCAGACTCCCACAGACGCCTCTTGCAGATGCACTTGCATCTGTAATCGACGTCGGCCACACTATCAGCAGACGGAGCCCGATCGATGTCGCCCGTTCATCACCTGCCGAGTGGCACCGGACCTCTTGGGGGGAGGGATATGACCACCGCCTCGCCCACCGCAGCACCACGCGATGTCCTCGGGCGTCATGATCCGATCAGCAGCGGAGGCCGATCCGCGACGGGTTGGCAGCCGGGGGCCCAGGGCACACCCCGGCCGAGCCGGTTCATACCAGCTGCGGTGAACCGGTGGTGCGCCGACCGCGGCGCGCGTTGCTCGACGCGGGGACCCGGATGAGCGTCCAGGGGGACGGGCTTGACGTCCTAGTAGCCGCAGCCGTCCGTGGTAACCCAGACGCCATAGACTCGCTCCTGCGATGGATCAATCCCCTCGTGGTGCGATACTGCCGCGCCCGTCTCGGCGGGCAGGAGAGGATGTTGGGCTCGGCGGACGACGTGGCCCAGGAGGTGTGTTTTGCCGTGCTCAAGGCGTTGCCCAGCTTCCGCTACCAGGGCCATCCGTTCCTGGCGTTCGTGTTCGGTATCGCCGCACACAAGGTGGCCGACGCGCACCGCGCCGCCGCGCGGAACCGAGCGGAACCCGTTTCGGGTTTCCCCGACGAGGCGATGCAGGCTGACGGCCCCGAGCAACGGGCGCTACAAACCGAGCTGGCGGGCTGGATGCGCAGCCTGCTCGACAGGCTGCCCGACAAGCAACGGGAGATCCTCATCCTACGGGTTGTGCTCGGGTTCTCGGCTGAGGAGACCGCAGAAGTGGTCGGAGGGACCGCGGGTGCGATCCGGGTCGCGCAACACCGAGCGTTGAGCTGGTTGCGAAACGTACTCGCATCCCAGGAGACAGGGAGGACCGGCGGCTATGCCACCGGCCTCAGCGCAGGCCCGCGGCGTCCATCCCGCGCAGCTCCTTCTTCAGCTCGGCGATCTCGTCTGGCAGCCGTGGCGAGCTTGAATTGACAGGTCCCGCACGGTGCTCATCGATCCTCCGCTTCGGGGCCAGAGCTGAGAGTCCGCTGAGCGGCCCTCGGGAGCCGGGTCCGCTCGCCTAGGGTGACTTCCGTGCCCCTGATCGCAACGGCGTTCGGGCTGCTCGCCTGGCGGCGGTGCGCGACCAAGGACATCACGAGCTGACGGAGCCGGCGCGACCGGCCGGCCGGGCCGACGTTAATGAACGCCCGCCGCATCCATCCCGCGCAGTTCCTTCTTCAGCTCGGCGATCTCGTCCCGCAGCCGCGCGGCGAGCTCGAACTGCAGGTCCCGCGCGGCGCTCATCATCTGCTCGGTGAGCTGCTGCACGAGGTCGGCCAACTCGGCGCGCGGCATCCTGCTGGTGTCCCGCCCTTCCAGCACGCCGGCGCTCGCCCGGGCGCGGCCCGCCTCCCCCGTCGCGCGCTTGCCGCGGGAGGCGTTGCGCCCGGAGCCGCCCACCTCGACCCCCTCCGCGGAGTCCTCCGCTTCGGCGTACACCCGGTCCAGGATGTCGTTGATCTTCTTGCGCAGTGGTTGTGGATCCAACCCGCGCTCGGCGTTGTAGGTGATCTGCTTGTCCCGGCGGCGGTTGGTCTCGTCGATCGCGTGCTGCATCGACTCGGTGATCCGGTCCGCGTACATGTGCACCTGGCCGGAGACGTTGCGCGCCGCCCGCCCGATGGTCTGGATCAGCGAGGTCCCGGATCGCAGGAACCCCTCCTTGTCCGCGTCCAGGATCGACACCAACGACACCTCGGGCAGGTCCAGCCCCTCCCGGAGCAGGTTGATGCCCACCAGCACGTCGAACTCGCCGGTGCGCAGCTGGCGAAGCAGCTCCACCCGCCGCAGCGTGTCGACCTCGGAGTGCAGGTAGCGGACCCGAATGCTGAGCTCCAGCAGGTAGTCGGTGAGGTCCTCGGCCATCTTCTTGGTGAGGGTGGTGACCAGTACCCGCTCGTCACGCTCGGCGCGGACCCGGATCTCGTGCACCAGGTCGTCGATCTGCCCCCTGGTGGGCTTGACCACCACCTCGGGGTCGACCAGCCCCGTCGGCCGGATCACCTGCTCCACGAACTCGCCGCCAGCCTGGCCGATCTCGTACGGCCCCGGGGTGGCCGACAGGTAGACCGTCTGGCCGACCCGGTCGCTGAACTCCTCCCAGGTCAGCGGCCGGTTGTCCACCGCGGAGGGCAGCCGGAACCCGTGGTCGACCAGGTTGCGCTTGCGCGACATGTCGCCCTCGTACATGCCGCCGATCTGCGGCACGGTGACGTGCGACTCGTCGATCACCAGCAGGAAGTCGTCGGGGAAGTAGTCGATCAGGGTGGCCGGTGCGGAGCCGGGACCACGCCCGTCAATGTGCCGCGAGTAGTTCTCGATGCCCGAGCAGAACCCCACCTGACGCATCATCTCCACGTCGTAACCGGTGCGCATTCGCAGCCGCTGGGCCTCCAGCAGCTTGCCCTGATGCTCGAGCTCGGCCAGGCGCTCCTCCAGCTCGACCTCGATGTCGCGGATCGCGCGCTCCATCCGCTCCGGGCCCGCCACGTAATGGGTCGCCGGGAAGATGCGCAGCTCCTCGACCTCCCGCACCACCTGCCCGGTCAGCGGGTGCAGGTAGTACAGCGACTCGATCTCGTCGCCGAAGAACTCGATCCGGACGGCGAGTTCCTCGTACGCTGGGATGATCTCCACCGTGTCCCCGCGAACCCGGAACGTGCCGCGGGCGAAAGCCAGGTCGTTTCGGGTGTACTGCACGTCCACCAGCGCCCGCAGCAGCGTGTCGCGCTCCACCTGCCCGCCGACTTCGAGCTGCACCGACCGGTCCAGGTAGGACTGCGGCGTGCCCAGGCCGTAGATGCAGGACACCGAGGCGACCACCACGACGTCCCGGCGCGACAGCAGGGTCGACGTCGCGGAGTGCCGCAGCCGCTCCACGTCCTCGTTGATCGAGGAGTCCTTCTCGATGTAGGTGTCGGTCTGGGCGATGTAGGCCTCGGGCTGGTAGTAGTCGTAGTAGGAGACGAAGTACTCCACCGCGTTGTCCGGCAGCATCTCGCGCAGCTCGTTGGTCAGCTGGGCGGCCAGGGTCTTGTTCGGCGCCATCACCAGCGTCGGCCGCTGCACCCGCTCGACGAGCCACGCGGTGGTCGCCGACTTCCCGGTGCCGGTGGCCCCGAGCAGCACCACGTCCTGCTCCCCCGCGCGGATCCGTCGTTCCAGCTCGTCGATGGCCGCGGGCTGGTCGCCGGCGGGCTGGAATTCACTGACGACCTCGAAGCGCCTCCCGGTGCGTTCGATCTCGCCCACCGGGCGGTGCTCGGACCGTGCCGTCTGAGACTGGGCCGTCTGAGACTGGGCCGCCTCGGACGGGACGGGAACGGGGTACTCCGTCGCGAATGCCATGTCCCGATGGTATGGGGCCGCACCGACAGTCCGCCGCGACGATCCCAGCTGACGAGCTCCCACCTCGGCCGTCGCCTGCGTAGGGTCGAGGTGCATGACGGCTCCTCCCCGCCGCAGCCCCGAGGCCGCTCCCGTGCACGCCCCGAAGGTCGAGCTGTTCGACGTTGCAGCGATGACCAACACCGACCCGAAGGGCATCGTGCGTGCCGTGCGGGAGTACCGCGTCGAGCCCTTCGGTCTCTTCCTGGCCCGGGACGTCGTGGACCATCCGCGCATCGCGGCGTTCGAGTCATGGCTGTTGCCGAGGCTCGGGCTTCGGGTGACGGACTGGTTCTTCCACCCCGGCCGTGAGCGGGACCAGGACTTCTACCTCGACGTGGTGCGCATCGACATCGATGCCGCCGGTCTCGTCTGGCGTACCGAGGACCACTACCTGGACCTCGTGGTGCACACCGGCCGCGGGGTGCAGGTGGTGGACACCGACGAGCTGATCGAGGCCGTCACCGCCGGCCTGCTCGACACCGGCACGGCCCGGTCCGCGCTGGACACCACGTACGCCGCCGTCGACGGCCTGGCCCGGCACGGCTACCGGCTCGATCGCTGGCTCGCCACCGCCGGTGCCTGGCCCACCTGGACCCGCCACCCTGGCGGGGGCAATGCCACCACGGCGTGAGCCCGAATCCGCGCCATGCTGACGGCAGGCGTGCCTGCGAGCCGGCTCACGCGGATCCCTTCCAGCCTGCCTGCGCGGCCCAGCGCTCCGCGCGGGCGAGTGCGCTGGAGATGAATGGGGTCTTCGCGGCGGCGTAGACGTCGATGCTGGCCAGCCGCTGTCTGGCGAGCGCCTGCTTCACCTCGGCGTACTCCCGGAGCCCGTCCGGGTGGGCGCGGAGCCAGTCCCGGAACAGCAGCGTCTCCCGCCACACCGGCGAGTCGAGAGGTCGGATGTGGCAGTTCGCCGCCCGGCCGGGATCGGCATTGAGGGCGATCGCCTTGTTTCGCCGAGTGCCGTCCAGGGCGTTGTCCCACCAGCGGCCCGCGCCGCGCACCAGGCCCGCGGCTACCAGGCCGTCGGCGACCTGGCTCGCGGTGTTCAGGTCGTGGACGACGACCTGCAGGTCCAGGACGTCCTTCGCGGCGAGCCCGGGCACCGCGGTGGAGCCGATGTGGTCGACTCGCCAGGCCCGGCGTCCCGCCACTGCGGCCACCCGGGCGGCCATCCGCTCCGCCTGTGCGGGCCAGGTCTCGTCCGGGAGGACGAGCTCGGCATGGCGGGGCCGCGGGGCCCGGCGGAGCGTGCGCAGGTTCTCCTCGAACGGCACCAGCCGCTCCGCCCAGAGCCGGTCGACCGCAGCGAGGGTGCCGTCCCGGGCGCCGCTGTTGTCGAGCCAGACATCGGCCACGGCGCGCCGTTGCTCGTCGGTCGCCTGCGCGGCGATCCGGGACCGCGCGTCGGGCTCCGGCATGCCGCGCTGCTCGACGAGCCGCCGCACCCGCACCTCGGCGTCCGCGTGGACGACGACGACCAGCGGGAAGCCGGCAGCCAACGCGCCCTCGACGAGCAGCGGGATGTCCTGCACGATCACCGCGTCGTCCGCCGCTGCGGCGATCAGCTCAGCCGACCGGGCGGCCACGAGCGGATGCACGATCCCGTTCAGCCGCGCCCGCGCCGCGTCGTCTCCGAACACGCGCTCGGCGACCAGCACCCGGTCCAGCTCGCCGCCGGGGGTGAGCACGCCAGCACCGAAGTCGGCGACGACAGCCGCGAGCCCCTCGGTGCCCGGCCCGACCACCTCGCGGGCAAGGCAGTCGGCGTCGATCACCACCGCGCCCTGCTCCACGAGCCGGCCCGCTACCGTCGACTTGCCGGATCCGATCCCGCCCGTCAACCCCACCCTGAGCACGGGCGGCATTGTGTCAGCATCCGGCGTGCCTTCGGGTGCCAGGGACAGACCGGTCACCGGGGGCCGTCCGTGGAACCGTCACACGCCGCCGGAGAGCTTCTCCCGCAGTGCGGCCAGTTGCTCGTCACTGGCGAGGGATCCCCCACCACCGCCGCTGGCGCCACCGCCACTGCCGGCACCGCTGGTGCTGGACGGAGCCCCACCACCGGCGGCCTCGGCTGTCGCCGAAGAGTAGTTCTGCTCCCCGGTTGCCTCCACCTCGGCCTCCGCTGCCTTGCCGACCTGCTTCTTGTGCTGGTCGAAGCGGACCTGGGCCTCGGCGTAGGAGTGCTCCCACTCCTCCCGCTGCTTGTCGTAGCCCTCCAGCCAGTCGTTGGCCTCGGGGTCGAAGCCCTCGGGATAGATGTAGTTGCCCTCGCTGTCGTACTCGGCGGTCATGCCGTACAGCGACGGGTCGAACTCCATCTCCGGGGTGAGGCCCTCGTTGGCCTGTTTCAGCGACAGCGAGATGCGGCGCCGGTCCAGGTCGATGTCGATGACCTTGACCATGACGTCGTCGCCGACCTGCACGACCTGCTCGGGGATCTCGACGTGGCGCTCGGCTAGCTCGGAGATGTGCACCAGACCCTCGATGCCCTCCTCGACGCGCACGAACGCCCCGAAGGGGACCAACTTGGTGGCCTTGCCGGGCACGATCTGGCCGATCTGGTGGGTCCGGGCGAACTGGCGCCACGGGTCTTCCTGCGTCGCCTTGAGCGACAGCGACACCCGCTCGCGGTCCAGGTCGACGTCGAGCACCTCGACGGTGACCTCCTGGCCGACCTCGACGACCTCGCTCGGGTGGTCGATGTGCTTCCAGGACAGCTCGGAGACGTGCACCAGACCGTCGACGCCGCCGAGGTCGACGAACGCGCCGAAGTTGACGATCGAGGAGACCTGGCCCTTGCGGACCTGACCCTTGGCGAGCTGGTTGAGGAACTCGCTGCGCACCTCGGACTGGGTCTGCTCCAGCCACGCCCGGCGGGACAGCACCACGTTGTTGCGGTTCTTGTCCAGCTCGATGATCTTCGCTTCGAGCTTGCGGCCCACGTAGGGCTGCAGGTCGCGCACCCGGCGCATCTCGACCAGGGACGCGGGCAGGAAGCCGCGCAACCCGATGTCGAGGATCAGCCCCCCCTTGACCACCTCGATGACGGTGCCCTCGACCGGCTCCTCGTTCTCCTTGAGGGTCTCGATCGTGCCCCAGGCGCGCTCGTACTGCGCGCGCTTCTTGGACAGGATGAGCCGGCCCTCCTTGTCCTCCTTCTGGAGGACAAGGGCCTCGACGGGCTGCCCCATCTCGACGACCTCGCTGGGGTCGACATCGTGCTTGATGGAGAGCTCCCGGGACGGGATGACGCCCTCGGTCTTGTAGCCGATGTCGAGCAGCACCTCGTCGCGGTCGATCTTGACGATGGTGCCCTCGACGATGTCGCCGTCGTTGAAGTACTTGATGGTGCTGTCGATGGCGGCGAGGAAGTCCTCCTCCGTCCCGACGTCGTTGATCGCGACCTGCTCAAGGGTCGGGGCGGTGGTGGTGTCGGTGGTCATGCGGTGGGATGCTCCGGAGGGACTCGGATCGTGGATGGGGTCGGTTTCTGGTATCTCTGGTATCGCTGATGCAGAAGAAGCCGCGCGGCGGATCGCTCTCGCCGGCGGAGACCTCAGGTCGTGGGTCTGCAGACGGATCAACCATCGACGGGGGCCACGTATTCCACGAACGTGACGTGCTGACCGGGCAGCGGTGCCCGGCAGCGCGAGACCCACTGCGCAGGGGGATCGTACGCAGCCTGCGTCAGGCAGGGCAAACCCCCCTCCCGGAATGATCTGCCAAACTGCCCAGATGAGCAGCGGGCCGCACGAGGCGCAGGAGCGGGCGGCTCACCACCGCATCTCCGCCGAGGCAGCGCTGGGAACCGCCGGCATCCTGGAGCGGGAGGTCACCCCCGCGGAATCGGCCGCCGCGAACCGCCGGTGGTGGGACGCCGACGCCGACGACTACCACGCCGCGCACGGGGAGTTCCTCGGCGAAGCCGACTTCGTCTGGTGCCCGGAGGGCCTGCGCGAGGACGTCGTCGAGTTGCTCGGCGACGTGCGAGACGCGAGGGTCCTCGAGATCGGCTGCGGCTCTGCGCCCTGCGCGCGGTGGCTGGTGGAGCGCGGCGCTCGGGTCGTCGGCCTCGACATCTCGGCGGGGATGCTCCGGCACGCGGTCGAGGCGAACCGGCACCGCGGCGTCGCCGTGCCGCTGGTGCAAGCGGGTGCGGAGTGGCTGCCGTTCGCGGACGGGTCGATCGACGTGGCGTGCTCCGCATTCGGCGCGGTCCCGTTCGTGGCCGACTCCGCAGCGGTGATGCGCGAGGTGGCCCGGGTACTGCGTCCCGGTGGCCGCTGGGTGTTCGCGGTGACCCATCCGTTCCGGTGGATCTTCCCGGACGACCCGGGACCGGAGGGCCTTACGGTGACCCAGTCCTACTTCGACCGGACCCCATACGTGGAGATCGACGCTGCGGGGGTTCCCACGTATGTGGAGCACCACCGCACGCTGGGTGACCGGATCCGCGAGATCGTCGGAGCAGGTCTGACGCTGCAAGACCTGGTGGAGCCGGAGTGGCCGCCCGGTCACGTCCGCGAGTGGGGGCAATGGAGTCCGCTGCGGGGCGCACTGTTCCCCGGCACGGCCATCTTCTGCTGCCGGCGGCCGGGATGACCACGGCCGAGGAGTGCTCGTGCTCACTGAGCACCGGCCCGGCTCCCCGGCGCGGATGTGGTCGGCCACGTCGGTCTGCGAACTCGTCCCGGTGCTCGGCGGCGCCGCCGGCGACGCCATGTGCGCGCTGCTGGCCCGGTGGCGCGACCGGCTCCCGAACCTCGGCCTGCCCACCACGGACTCCGCATGCGTGGTCAGCTGGCCCAGCCAAGACGTCCAGGTCGGCGGGGCGTTGCTGGATCACGGCTTCGTCCCGCTCTCGGTGCTCGCCGTGCGGGTCCCGGCTGCCGCTGCGCGCCCGGGACTTCCCCGGGTGCGGCGAGCCACCGTCGAGGATCTCGACGAGTGCGTGGGACTCGCGCTCGCCGAGCAGTCCTACTTGGCGCTGGTCGGCGGGACCGTCCTGCGCCCGGATGCCGCCGAGCTGAAGCGCACGATGCTCGCCGGGCGGCTGCGGCGCGGCGATCCGATCTGGGTCGCAGAGCGCGATGGCGGCAGGAGTGCGAGGCTCCTACCTCTATTACAACCCGCCGAACCCGCTGTCGTCGGTGTTCTGGCCCCGCCAGGGCTACCGGCCGCTGTGGACGGTCTGGGAAGCACGTCCCGCGTCCGCCCTCCGCTGAACGCCGGCGAAAGCTCAGTGCGCCGCGTCGTCCCAGGAACGTCCGGTGCCCACCGACACCTCCAGCGGCACGTCCAGGGTGCACGCTGCTCCCATCTCGCGGCGCACCAGCGCCTCCACCGCCTCCCGCTCTCCCTCGGCGATCTCCAGTACCAGCTCGTCATGCACCTGCAGCAGCATCCGGGAGCGCAGCTCCCCGGTGACGAGGCTCCGGTGCACCCCGAGCATCGCGACCTTGATGATGTCCGCGGCGCTGCCCTGGATCGGCGCGTTGAGCGCCATCCGCTCCGCCATCTCCCGGCGCTGCCGGTTGTCACTGGTCAGATCCGGCAGGTAGCGCCGCCGGCCCAGGATGGTGGACGTGTAGCCGTCCTTGCGGGCCCGCTCGACGACGGATCGCAGGTAGTCGCGCACCCCGCCGAACTCGGCGAAGTACTCGTCCATCAGGCCGCGGGCCTCCTCGGTCGGGATCCGCAGCTGCGCGGAGAGCCCGAACGCCGAGAGGCCGTAGGCCAACCCGTAGTTCATCGCCTTGATCTTGGCGCGCTGCTCGCCGGTGACCGCGGCCGCGTCCACCCCGAAAACCCGGGCCGCAGTGGCGGCGTGGAAGTCCGTCCCGGAGCGGAGGGCCTCGATGAGCGCCGCGTCCTCCGACAGGTGCGCCATGATCCGCATCTCTATCTGGCTGTAGTCGGCGGTCATCAGCTCGAGCCAGGAGACGTCGTCTGTGCGGGTGCCCACCACGAACGCCTGCCGGATCCGGCGACCGGAGTCAGTGCGGATCGGGATGTTCTGCAGGTTCGGCTCGGTGGAGGACAGCCGGCCGGTCGCCGCGATGGTCTGGTTGAACGTGGTGTGGATGCGACCGTCCTCGGCCACGGACTTGAGCAGGCCGTCCACGGTGCTCTTGAGCCGGGTGGCGTCGCGGTGCACGAGCAGGTGCGCCAGGAACGGATGCTCGGTGGTGGCGTAGAGCGTCTGCAGCGCGTCCGCATCGGTGGTGTAGCCGGTCTTGGTGCGTTTGGTCTTCGGCATGCCCAGCTCGTCGAAGAGCACCACCTGCAGCTGCTTGGGTGAGCCGAGGTTGATCTCCTGGCCAATCACGTCGTAGCAGTCCTGCGCGGCCTGCTTGACCGCCGCCGCGAAGTCGGCGTCCAACCCGGCCAGGACGTCCCCGTCCACGGCAATGCCAGCGCTCTCGAGCTCGGCGAGCACCCCGAGCAGCGGCAGCTCGAGGTCGGTGAGCAACTCGCGGCCCTCGATGAGGTCGAGCTCGGTGTCCAGCGCGTCCGCGAGCTCGGCCACCGCCCGGGCCCGCAGGATCTCCTCCGCGACGCGGGCCGCCGCGTCCTCCCCCTCGAACAGGCTCGGCTGCTCCTCCTCGCCCGTCTCGGCCCGCAGCTCCCGCTCGAGGTAGCGCAACACCAGGTCCGCCAGGTCGAAGGAGCGCTGCCCGGGCCGCACCAGGTAAGCGGCCAGCGCGGTGTCGCTGGTGAGCCCGTGCAGGGTCCAGCCGTGCGCGCGCACCGCGTGCAGCAGCACCTTCGCGTCGTGCACGGCCTTCGGTGCCGTGGGATCGGCGAGCCACCGTCCCAGCGCGGCCTCGTCCTGCGGGGTCAGCTCCGCCGTCTCGAGATGGCCGCCGTCGCCGTCGGCACCGGCGAGCGCGAGGCTCTCCAGCGTCCCGGTACCGCGGATCCAGCTGCCCCGGTAGGACAGCCCCACCCGCCGGCCATCTGCCGCGTGCTTGGCGAGCCACGCCGCCACCTCACCCGGCTCGATCACGCTGCCGCGGACCTCGAAACCCTCCTCGGCCTCCGGCTCGGGAGTAGCGAGGGTGGCGAACAGCCGATCCCGCAGCACCCGGAACTCGAGGTCGTCGAACAGCCGGTGCACCGCGTCGCGGTCCCACGGGGCGAGCACCAGATCGGCCGGAACGACCGGGATCTCCACGTTCCGCACCAGTTCGGTGAGCTGGCGGTTGAGCAGCACCGCGGCGAGGTTCTCGCGCAGCGCGTCGCCCACCTTGCCCCGCACCTCGTCCACCCGGTCGACGAGCGTGCCGAGCGACCCGAACTCGCGTACCCACTTCGCGGCCGTCTTCTCCCCCACGCCCGGGATGCCGGGCAGGTTGTCCGAGGGGTCGCCGCGCAGCGCGGCGTAGTCCGGGTACTGCTCGGGAGTCAGGCCGTACTTCTCCGCGACGGCCTCCGGGGTGAACCGGGTCAACTCGGAGACGCCCTTGCGCGGATAGAGCACGGTGACCCGCTCGCTGACCAGCTGCAGCGCGTCCCGGTCGCCGGTGCACACCAGCACCTCGAAGCCCTCCGGCTCGGCCTGGGTCACCACCGTGGCGATGACGTCGTCCGCCTCATAGCCCTCCTTCTCCAGCACCGGGACGCGGAGGGTGCCGAGCACGTCCCGGATCAGCGACACCTGGCCGCGGAACTCGTCGGGAGTGGTGCTTCGGTTGGCCTTGTACGCGGCAAAGGTCTCCGCGCGGAAGGTCGTGCGGGAGACGTCGAAGGCGGCTGCGACGTGGGTGGGCTGCTCGTCGCGCAACAGGTTGATGAGCATCGACGTGAAGCCGTACACCGCGTTGGTGATCTGCCCGGTAGTGGTCCGGAAGTTCTCCGTGGGCAGCGCGAAGAAGGCCCGGTAGGCCAGCGAGTGACCGTCGAGCAGGAGCAACCGGGGGCGCGTCGACGCCTCGGCCCGGCGGGCAGGTCTGAGAGCGGGAGCGGAGCCGGTCACGGCCAGTGAGTCTAGGCCCGGGCACCGACACCGGCGGGACCTGCGGTGCGTACCCTGCCAGGATCGCCGCTCCCGACCCGCAGGGAGGTTCGCCGCCGTGAGCAGGTCCGACCCGACGACCGCCGAGATCAGCGAGCGGTGGGCCGGTGAGCAGCTCACCGACCGGATGGGCATCAGCATCACCGAGTGGGACCCCGACCGGCTGGTCGGCACCCTCCCCGTCGCCGGCAACCGGCAGGCCTACGGCCTGCTGCACGGTGGAGCGAGCGCGGTGCTCGCCGAGACGCTGGGATCAGTCGCGGCGGCGCTCTGGGGCGGGCCCGACCGGGTGGCGGTCGGGATCGAGCTGTCCTGCGCGCACCACCGGGCCGCCACCGACGGCGAGTTGACCGGGGTGTGCACCCCGCTGCACCGGGGACGGACCACGGCGAGCTACGAGATCGTGCTGAGCGACGATCAGGGTCGTCGCACCACCACGGCCCGCCTGACCTGCCTGCTCCGCACCCGTCCGCCCGGGTGAGCCCGTACCGCTGCGCCGGTCCGGCCACCCCGACGAGGCGCACCCCCGCGCCCCGTATGCTCCGGATGCTGCTGGCCGCGCTGATCGCCGGCGTCGGGCTGCTCGCCGTAGCCGCTCCCGCGCTCGCACAGCCGCCTCCCCCAGGGGAGGGCATCTCGGTCGACGGCACGCTGCGCAGTGGCGGCACGGAACTCCCCGGAGTCAGCGTCGAGGTGCTGGACTCCGGTGGTGAGCAGGTCGACCAGACCACCTCCGACGCACAGGGCGGGTGGGAGCTCACCGTCCCCGGGCCGGGCACCTACACCTTCCGCATCGATCCCGGGTCGCTGCCGCCGGGCACCGAGGTGCAGCAGGGTGAAGTGACCCGCGAGATCGCCGAGGGCCGGCTCTCTGCGGTGATCTTCCGCTTCGGCGTGGAGCGCGAGGGCCTGGATACCGCTGCGACCGCCCAGGTGCTGCGGCTGCTGGTGGACGGGATCCGGTTCGGGCTCGTCATCGGGATCACCGCGGTCGGCCTGTCACTGATCTTCGGGACCACCGGGCTGACGAACTTCTCGCACGGTGAGCTCGTGACGATCGGTGCCGTGCTGGCCTGGACGCTCAACGTGACATCCGGGATCCAGCTGATCTGGGCGACGCTGCTGGCGATCGTGCTCGGGTGCGCGGTCGGCGCACTCAACGAGCTCGGGATCTGGCGGCCGTTGCGCCGCCGCCGCTGCGGGCTCATCGCCCAACTGGTCGTCTCCATCGGCCTGGCCATCGCGCTGCGCTACCTGGTGCTGATCTTCTTCGGTGGCCGGTCGGAGTCCTTCTCAGACTACAACAGCCAGGTCGCCCGGTCCTACGGTCCGATCGCGTTGACCGACAAGGACCTGGCTACCATCGTGATCAGCGTGCTGGTGATGGTCGGTATCGCGTTGCTGCTGCAGCGCACCCGGATCGGCAAGGCGATGCGGGCGGTGGCGGACAACCGGGACCTCGCGGCGTGCTCCGGCATCGACGTCGACCGGGTGGTGCTCTTCGTCTGGGTGCTGGGCGGCGGGCTGGCGACGCTGGGCGGGGTGCTCTTCGCGCTCTCCGAACTGTCCAGCACGGTGCAGTACGAGATGGGCTTCCGGCTGCTGCTGCTGATGTTCGCCGGCGTGGTCCTCGGCGGGCTCGGCACCGCGTACGGTGCGCTGGTCGGGTGTCTGATCGTGGGGATCCTCGTGCAGATGTCGACGCTGGTCATCCCGCTGGATCTGAAGTACCTCGGGGGGCTGGCGGTGCTCATCGTCATCCTGGTGTTCAGGCCGCAGGGCCTGCTCGGCAGCCGCGCGCGGATCGGGTGAGACGATGATCGACGTCTCGGTTCTGCTCACGAACGGCATCGCCCAGCTGGTGGGCACGTCGGCGGTCTTCTTCGCGCTGCTCGCCATCGGACTCAACATCCACTTCGGGTACACGGGACTGCTCAACTTCGGCCAGATCGGGTTCGCGTTGGTCGGCGGGTACGGCATGGGCATCGCGGTGGCCAACTTCGGCCTGCCGTTGTGGGGTGGGGTGCTCGTCGGACTCGGGTGCGGAGTCGTGCTGGCGCTGCTGCTGGGCATCCCGACGCTGCGGCTGCGCGCGGACTACCTCGCGATCGTCACCATCGCCGCCTCCGAGATCCTCCGGCTGATCACCCGTTCCACCTCGCTGACCAACTTCACCGGCGGCACCCAGGGCCTGACCGGGTACGGCGGCGCGTTCACCGCGGCCAACCCGTTCGGCCAGCCCAGATATTCCTTCTTCGGGGTGACCTTCCTGCGCGGTGAGCTGTGGGCGATCTGCGTCGGCTGGACGGTCGTGGCGCTGTCCGTGCTCCTCGTGTGGCTGCTGGTGCGCAGCCCGTGGGGCCGGGTGCTGCGCGCGATCCGGGAGGACGAGGACGCGGCGCGCGCGCTGGGCAAGAACGTCTTCGCCTACAAGATGCAGGCGCTCATCCTCGGCGGGGTGTTCGGCGCGCTGGGAGGCATCTGCTACGCGCTGTCCGTCCAGTCGCTCACGCCGGACTTCTACTCGCCCCCCCAGACGTTCTTCGCCTACGCCGCGCTGATCCTGGGCGGCGCCGGTCGGGTGCTCGGCCCCGTGATCGGTGCGATGATCTTCTGGTTCCTCGTCTCGGTGATCGACGGGCTGCTGCGCCAGGCGACGGCCGGGGACCAGCCGGTGATCACCTTCATCGACAGCATCGACGTGGGTGCCATTCGCTTCGTGCTGGTTGGGCTGTCCCTTGGCCTGCTGATGGTGTTCCGCCCGCAGGGGATCTTCGGGAACAGGAGGGAGGTGCAGCTCGATGCCCGCTGAGGACCCATTCGCCGGGGTGCCCCCCGAGCCGGGCTGCGCGAAACTGAACCCGATCATGACGATGAGCGGGATCACCCGGGCGTTCGGCGGGCTGAAGGCCGTCGACGTCGAGCACCTCGAGATCCAGCGGGGAGCCATCACCGGGCTGATCGGGCCGAACGGTGCGGGCAAGACGACCTTGTTCAACCTGCTCACCGGGTTCGACCGGCCGAACAGCGGCACGTGGACGTTCGAGGGCCGCCCGCTGAACCGGCTCGCAGCGCACCGGGTGGCGCGGCGTGGTGTGGTGCGCACCTTCCAGCTCACCAAGGCCCTCGCCAAGATGACGGTGCTGGACAACATGCGCCTCGGCGCCACCGGGCAGACCGGGGAGAGCTTTTTCGGCGCCCTGTTCACCCGGTGGGGACGCCAGGAGAGGGCCGTCACCGAGAAGGCATGGGAGCTGCTCGTGCGGTTTCGGCTCGATGCCAAGGCCGACGACCTCGCCGGGTCGCTGTCCGGCGGGCAGCGCAAGCTCCTGGAGATGGCCCGCGCTCTGATGATGGACCCGACCGTCGTGATGCTGGACGAGCCGATGGCCGGGGTGAACCCCGCGCTGACCCAGACACTGCTCGGCCACGTCAAGTCCCTGCGCGACGACGACATGACCGTGCTGTTCGTCGAGCACGACATGGACGTGATCCGGGACATCAGCGACTGGGTGGTGGTGATGGCGCAGGGCAGCGTGATCGCCGAGGGACCACCGGAAGCCCTCTCGTCGAACAAGGCCGTCGTCGACGCCTACCTCGGCGCGCACCATGACCGCGCGCTGGAGTTCGACGCGGACGGCAACCCGGTTGGCGAGACAGCCGAGCTCGTCACCGAGATGGAGAGCGTCGAGCGCGGCCCCGACACCGCCCGGGACGGCCGCTCATGAGCACCGCGGGAGCCGACCCGGCGGCCGAGATGACATCCGCCGAGCTGGCGGCGACCCCGGAGCGGCACCGCGAGCTGGCCGAGGGAGCGCTGCTGCGGGCCGACGACCTCGTCGCCGGCTACGTACCGGGTGTCGACATCCTCACGGGATGCAACTTCTACCTCCGCGAGGGTGAGATCGTCGGCATCATCGGTCCCAACGGGGCGGGCAAGTCGACGCTGCTCAAGGCGATATTCGGGCTGATCCCGGTCCGCGGCGGCAGCGTGCGGCTCCGCGACGCCGACATCACGGGCGCCAAGGCGCACGTCCTGGTGACCAAGGGCGTCGGTTACGTGCCGCAGAGCAACAACGTGTTCCCCTCGCTCACCATCGAGGAGAACATGCAGATGGGCGTGTACCTGCGACCCAAGACGTTCACCAGCCGGTTCGAGACCGTGTCCACCCTGTTCCCGCTGCTCGAACAGCGGCGCAGGACGAAGACGGGGTCGTTGTCCGGAGGCGAACGCCAGATGGTCGCGATGGGTCGCGCACTGATGATGGAACCGTCGGTCCTGCTGCTCGACGAGCCGTCCGCGGGGTTGTCGCCGATGCTGCAGGACGAGGTCTTCGTGCGCTGCAAGAAGATCAACGCCGCTGGGGTTTCGGTAGTCATGGTCGAGCAGAACGCCCGACGTTGCCTGCAGGTGTGCGACCGCGGCTACGTGCTCGACCAGGGCCGCAACGCCTACACGGAAACCGGCACCTCGCTGATGACCGACCCGAAGGTCGTGGAGCTTTACCTGGGCACCCTCGCCGGCAGCGGCGAGACCCGGTAGTGCGCGGTAGTGCCCGCCGTCCGGATGCGGGACGCGCGACGGCGGGGGCGCCGCCCGAGGTGGGCGAAGCCCCCGCCGTGGGCAGGACCGGTCAGCGGCCGACGATCACGTACGTCGTCAGCGCCTCGTCGATCTGGTTCTGCGCGTTGAACTGCTTGATCCCGTAGGAGCCGGACCCGGGCTCACCGGCTGCGGTGAAGTCCAGGGTGCCGATGATGCCGTCGTAGTCGGGGTCCCCCCCGGCGGTGATGATGGCCTTGCAGGCGGCGAAGTCCGTGCACTTCTCGCCATCCTTCGTCACGGAGTTGATCGCCGACGCGATGTCGACGCCCTTGGTGGACCCGGCCTGCTCGGCCGCCAGTGTGATGAGCACGATGGCGTCGTAGGCCTCGCCCGCGTAGTTGGTGTCGATCAGCGACGGGTTCTGCTGCATCAACCGGGCCACGAAGTCGCCCGACAACTCGGTCGCCGGCAGGGTGCCCTTCATGCCGTCGAGCAGCCCCGGCGGCAGTCCCTGGCCCGTGGAGTTGCCCATGTTGCCGTCGGTGCCGTACACCAGTTTCTGGGCCGGCCCGATCTGCACCTCGCTCATGCGGGTGAGGATCTTCTTGGACTCGTCGAACCCGATCACCGCGATCGCGTCCGGGTTGAACTCCCGCACCCTGTCGATCTCGGCGTTGAGCGACGCCGCGTTGGGATCGTAGATGATCTTCTGCAGCTGGTCCTGCGGGATGCCGGCGTCGAGCAGGTTCTGCTCGGTGTTGTCCGCGAGACCGGTGCCGTAGGAGTCGTTGCGGGCCAGGAGGCTGATCCGCTGGGCACCGTCGGAGGCCATGACCTCGGCGAGTGCCTGCGCCTGCAGGACGTCCGGCGGAGCGGTGCGGAAGTACAGTCCCTCGTCTTCCCAGCAGGTGAACTCGTCCGAGGTGTTGGCCGGGGAGAACTGCACCGCACCGGCACCGGTGATCTTGTCGATGACCAGTTTCGTCACACCGGACGCCGCGGCGCCGACGATGGCCTGCGCGCCGGCACCCAGGTGCCGATCGACGGTCTGGTTCGCGGTGTCGGTGGTGTCGTCACCGGAGTCGCCGCGCAGGTAGTTGACCGGCGCGCCCAGCACACCGCCCGCCGCGTTCACGTCCGCGATGGCGAGGTCAACGCCGGCAAACTCGGGGGGGCCGAGGATCGCGAGGCTGCCGGTCTCGGGCAGCAGGGAGCCGATCGTCAGCGGATCGGTCGACGGCGAGCCGCTGGACCGCGCCTGGGGCGGTTCACAGTCGGTCGCGGCCGCGCCCCCGCCGCCCGAGGCGGAACCCCCGTCACCGGAGCCCCCGTCACCCCCGGAACCGCACCCGGCCACCACGACCGACAGGGCACCGAGGAGGGCTGCTGCGCGAAGCATCGTGCGCTGCGCCATCCATGTCTCCTTCGAATCTAACAGACGTCCGGCGGCCGGTTGGAACGACCGCCACCATGGGATCGTCAGACCATAATCCTGACGGTGGGCGAGCTGGTCCAACTGGTCGCTTGTCGTGACGAAGATGTGACCCTACTGGGTTACCGGGCAGTTGCTCCCTCGGAAGGAGCACCTGCGGTTACCTGGAGCCAGAAGAGGCCAGGATCTCGGCTATAACCATATACCAGTCGTTGCCCTTGCCGGATCCACCGGAAGGCCTTGCCCTGATCGGGGGCCGAGGATCGCACGGAGTTCTCACGGATCACCCGGGAGCAGCGGCTACGAACGCATCGCCAGCCCTGGATGCTGGATGCACGATCCGCCAGCGGCTGGTCGAGTGGGCCACGGCTGGCCTGCCAGGAGCTTTGGATCGGGCTCGACGCCTACCACCGCTTGCCGCTGCACCGACAAGAGCAAGATCGTCGTTGAGTAAACCTGTACCTCGCGGCCACGCTGACGGTCCTTCGCCGCCTCCGCTGACGATCAATCGCCGGGTGCTTTAAGCTGGCCCGGCGCTGCCAGGACCGCCAGGCCGCGCCGGCACGCCCCCGTAGCCCAATTCGGCAGAGGCAACGGACTCAAAACCCGTCCAGTGTGCGTTCGAGTCGCACCGGGGGCACCATTTACCCTGTTCAGAGGCATGGCGAAGCCGTCGCGCGGTGGGTAACATGATCGACGCCACCGTAAACCCACCGTTTACGCCAGCACCGGAGACCCAGATGGCACGACCGCCGCTCGCGCTCGGCACCCCCGGCAACATCACCGTCACGGCGTACGGCGACAAGTTCATCGCCCGCTGCTGGTACCGGGACTACGACGGCACGACCCGCAAGATTGAGCGGCACGGCAGGACCAAGACCGCCGCACGCACCAGGCTGCACGATGCCCTCGGCCAGATGCGCGGGGTCACGACCGAACCACTGCGCCCGCACGATCGGTTTGACCGGGCCGCTGAGTTGTGGCTCAAGAAGGTCGACGCGTGGGTGGTCGATGGCGAGCTGGCTGACACCACTGCGGATCGCTACCGTCAGCGCCTCGACTCCCTGGTGCTGCCGGCCATCGGCCAGCTGCAGCTGTGTGAGTGCACGGTTGGCCGGATGGATGCGTTCTTCGCGCGCCTCGCCGAGCAGGGCTTATCGGCCGAGACGCGACGTGGTGTGCGGACCGTGGTCTCCGGCGTGCTGCGCCAGGCGGTAGTCCATGAGGCCTTGGCCGCCAACCCGGTGCGCGAGCTGGGCCGGATCAGAGGCAAGCCGGGCAAGCCCCGCGCGCTGACCCCGGAAGAACGGCGTTGCTGGCTGCAGTTCCTCGCCACTGACCCGGCCGCGGTCCGGCGCGACCTGCACGACCTGACGGTGTTCATGCTGGGCACCGGCGTCCGGATCGGTGAGGCGCTGGCCGTGCGGGAACGCGACCTTGACCTCGAAGGCGTGCCGGTGGACGAGGACGGACAGATCCGGCTGGTGCCTATCGCGGCCGTCACCGGCAATATCGTCTACGTCAGGGGCAAAGGCCCGCTGCGCCACGAGGGGAAGACTGAGGCCTCGCTGCGGATTGTGCCCCTCCCCCGCTTCGTGTCGGACATGTTGGCTGCCCGGGAGCGGAACGGCGCCGACGCACCGGTGTTCCCGGCCCACAAGCAGGACACAGGCACGCCCACCTGGAAGTCCCCACACAACGTCACCAAGTACATCCGCGAGGCCCGAAAAAGCGGGACTGCCCTTCATGCTGACCAGCCACATTTACCGGCGCACCGCGGCCACGATCTGGAACGACGCCGGAATCCTGTCCGACCGACAGGTCGGCGACCCCACGGGCCATAGAAAGATCGCAACACTCAAGAATATCTACATCGGCCGTAGCGAGCTGCACCCAGAAGGCGCGGCCGTGATGGACGCAGCATGGCTGGACACTTGACATCGTGCCTGCTGTCGCCCGTAGGCGGCAAGAACAAGGTCTGAGGTTCCCCCAAGATGGTGGAGGCATGGACTAAAGGAGTGCCGTGCCAGAGACACGACGTCGGTTCGATGCGGAGTTCCGCCAGGGGGTGGTCCGGATCGTGCGCGAGACGAGCAAGCCGATCGCCCGGGTGGCTCGTGATCTTGGGGGAACCTCAGTCGGTCACGCGGCCTGGGTCGGGTTGCGGCACAACGCGGTGGCGTCGAAGTGGGAGAACTGCGGGACGGCAACCCGTCGGCCACGCGCCAGTACCCGGGCGGCTCAGGTGGATCAGCTCCCCGCAGCCCGGACAGATCAGATGCTCCGGGTCGACGAACCGCCGGTGCTCCCCCGCTGCCCGTACCTGCTGCTGGTGTGCTGCTGGGTGGTCTTGGGCAGTCCGAAAACGGGTCACCCAATCGGTGGGAGTGATAGGGCTATTGTTACTCAATGGCGCGACTTCGGCACCTGGTGGTGGTGGTTCCCGGTATCGGGGGCAGCGTGCTGGAGGCCGCTGACGGCTCGCCGGTTTGGGGGCAGGGGCGCCGTCAGTTGGCTGGTGCGCTGGTGGACCCGGCGCGGCTGAGCGTGGAGACGTATCCGCAGCTGTGGCCGGTTGGCCTGCTGGAGTCGACCAGGGTTCTGCCGTGGCTGGTGGTGCCCGGCTATGACGAGCTCGTGTGTCAGCTGGTTAACGAATTCAGGCTGGGCGCCGATGATGTTGACGTGGCTTGTGATGGTGGGGTGCGCAAACCTGGCGCTGAGGTGGTGCGACTTCCGGCTGGGTGTCGTCGTGGCGGCCGAGCGGCTGGCCACGGAGATGACCCGACGGCTGGCGGCTCGCCCCAAGGACCGTCGGCAGGTGGTCGTCCTGGCGCATTCGATGGGTGGGCTGGTGGCGCGGCATTGGCTCGGCCCTGGAGGCGGGGCGGCGCACTGCAGGGCACTGATCACCCTGGGCACCCCGCATCGGGGCGCGCCGAAGGCACTGGACTGGCTGCTCAACGGAGTCCGCCTCGACCCGGGGCCGGTGGCTGCCATGATCAGCTACGTGTGGCGACGAGCCGATGACGTGGCGGGTGAAGCATGATCGTGACGCGTTTAAGGAGGTGTGGCTCCTTTTCGAGAACTCGGACGGCCGGTTCCCCCTGTATCCAGGTGAGACGACCTGGTTTGAATACACATATACTGTCAGCGCTGATAAATGGGGGCCATGGTGGCAAAGAGCGATTCGTGTCCCGACGCGACGGCTGAGTCTGACACTTGATATGCCGGTTGAACTACGCCCGGTTGTCTGGGGTCTCGAAACCTCTATGACGGCCGAAGCGTCACCGATTAGCACGCCCATCTCCCGTGAAGAGCATGACGACCGGGTGCTGTTCACCTGGTCGGCTGATTGCCCACCGCTGCACGCACGCTACCGAGTTGAATGGAAGTTTAAGGCCGAGAGCACGGCTGAGGACGCCAAGGGCGAGACACGGCTTCCCTCTCAGCGCATGCACGCGTTGGGCATTGCGCAGGAGGGCGACCCGATCCTGGCCGAGGTAGCACGCCCGTTCGAGTTGCCCAGCGAGGCCGAAGACGCCCGCCGTGTGATCGCCCAGCTCGTCGCCACTCTGGAGCGCGTCGGGCAAGTGCACAACTTCACGAAAGGAATGGGTCTCGCCGCTCCACAAATACACATTGGCCGTTGCGCTGCAGTTGTACGGACCGTGGACGGCCAGACGATCACGCTGTTAAACCCACAGATCATCAACGAGTCCAACGAGACAGACGAGCAATACGAAGGCTGCTTGAGCTTCTTCGATGTCCGGGGAATGGTGCCCCGGCCAATGTGCGTCGAGGTCGAACACCAAGATGCCGATGGAACCACCCGAATAACCGTCTTCGAACGAGGCGAAGCACGTCTAGTGTGCCACGAGATCGATCACCTAAACGGCAAGCTTTACCGGTCACGTATGCGCCCCGGCATCGAGCCGATCCCGGTCGCACAGTACAAGGGTGCGGGCCGACGGTGGTCCTACAAGTCGGACAACTGAGCAAGGATTCACGCGCAGCGCGGGCACGAAAGGGGACGTCGATGGCCGGGCGTAAAGTGCCACTTCGGTTCGTCGTGGTCGGAGCTTTCATTGCCGACTGCATCGTCAACACAGCTCGGCTCCCGCACTGGGGCGACGATCTCGAAGCTCGGTCCATTCGTATCTCCCCAGGAGGTAAGGCACTCAACCAGGCCGTGGCCTTAGCCCGTTTGGGCGCGCACGTAACCGCGGTTGGAGTTATCGGCGCCGACTCACTCGGCCGAGATGTCCTCGCCACTCTACGCCACGAGGGGGTCAACGTCAGTAAACTGCAGATTCGCGACCACGCGACAACACCTGTGTGCGTGTGTTTGGTCGGTGACGATGGTGTGACCTCCTTCCTGTACCACCTGGGCGAGGAGGTAGCACTCACGTCAGACGTGATACACACAGCAGACGCCGCCATTCAACACGCCGATGCGGTGCTCATGACCTTCGAAGCACCTCTACCAGCGCTATGCGCGACCATCGAGAGCACCAATCGGCACGGCAGTCGGCTCCTGCTCCAACCCGCCCCTCCCCTTCGCGAGCCCGCTGATCTGGTGACCTTGCCATGGAACGGTGTCGACCTTCTTCTTCCTAACGAGGCCGAAGCTCGGGCGCTCGTGCACGGCGAGGATCCCGACGTCCTTGCCGCGGAAGGCCTGGCCGCCGCTGTTGCGCGCACGTTGGCCGTGCCGACAGTCGTGGTGACGCTCGGTGGCGCCGGCTGCGTCGCCCACAGTGCCGGCACCAGCCGTAACTATCCCGCTCATCGTGTCACTGAGGTCATCGACGCCACCGGGGCAAGCGACGCGTTCGCGGCCGCGCTCGCCCTCGAACTCACTGGTGGTGGGTCCGAGTCGGACGCGATCCATTCGGCCCAGTCGGCTGCAGCGTTCGCAATCAAGCGCGCGGGTGGACACGAATCCATGCCTTTCGCCGCCGACCTCCGCGCCGCAGCCCGGCGCTAAGGTGGCGCAGCCACATCAGCTGGTGGCGCTCGACTATTTGGTGCGGACGGGGAATGCGCCGGTGGTGGTGGCTGCTGCTGCTCGACGAGCCGTCGACGGACCTGTGTCCGTGTTTACAGTGCCCCACGGAAGCCGGACTTGCGCAATAACCCGTCCTGTCCTGGAGTCCTCGTTTCCACGACGACAAGACCCTGGCTGTTATCCGCAG